>NZ_FOKH01000008.1:0-213242 GCF_900111955.1 Pseudomonas sp. NFIX10
GAGCGACCTCACCTGTCTTTGAAATACAAAACGCCCGATGCGGTGCATCGGGCGTTAGGGTGAAACAGGTGTAAACCTATTTCAGGACTAGACAGGTGGTTCTGTGTTTGGCGTCGGTGCTGTTTTTGCGGTTGTGCGCAATGGTCGATTTGTCGCGAATGTGTTTCGTGATGATGCGCGGTATGCCCGTTGGTCTCCTTGTGGGGGCAGGGCGCTGTGCGACCGGACAAGCCGCCTCTATATATAGAAGCGCTGGCGCAGAGCCTTGGACTGAATCGACTGTATTTGCAATCCGGCTGGGGCATGACCGTTTGCCCCAGCCTAAATCCGGCGCCTGTTTCCAGCGCGTTTTCAGTAGGGTGACTTCTTGAGTTTGACCTACTAGAATGCATGCCCTTGATTCTGGGGTCGGAAACGCCCGGCCAACGTCTGTGCAACGAGGAATATCCATGCAAGTTTCTGTTGAAAATACTTCTGCTCTTGAGCGCCGCATGAGCATCACCGTGCCGGCTGAGCGCATCGAGACTCAGGTCAACAAGCGTCTGCAGCAGACTGCCCAAAAGGCCAAAATCCCAGGTTTCCGCCCAGGCAAAGTGCCAATGAGCGTGATCCGTCAGCGTTACGAAGCTGATGCGCGTCAGGAAGCCGTGGGCGACGTGATCCAGTCTTCGTTCTACGAAGCGGTCGTCGAGCAGAAGTTGAACCCCGCCGGCGCGCCGTCCGTCGAGCCTAAAGTGCTGGAAAAAGGCAAGGACCTGGAGTTCGTCGCCACGTTCGAAGTGTTCCCGGAGTTCACGGTTGCCGGTTTCGAATCCATCGCTGTCGAGCGCCTGAGCGCTGACGTGTCGGATGCCGACCTGGACAAGATGCTGGACATCCTGCGCAAGCAGAACACCCGTTTCGAAGTGACCGAGCGTGCGGCCCAGAACGAAGACCAACTGAACATCGATTTCGTCGGCAAGGTCGACGGTGAAGCGTTCGCTGGTGGTTCCGCCAAGGCCACCCAGCTGGTGCTGGGCTCCGGTCGCATGATTCCTGGTTTCGAAGACGGCCTGGTTGGCGCCAAGGCCGGTGAAGAGCGCGTTCTGAACGTGACCTTCCCCGAGGATTACCAGAACCTGGACCTGGCTGGCAAAGCCGCCGAGTTCACCGTGACCGTCAACAGCGTTTCCGAGCCGAAGCTGCCTGAGCTGAACGAAGAATTCTTCGCCCAGTTCGGCATCAAGGAAACCGGTCTGGAAGGTTTCCGCGCCGAAGTTCGCAAGAACATGGAGCGCGAGCTGCGCCAGGCCATCAAGTCCAAGGTCAAGAACCAGGTCATGGACGGTCTGCTGGCCTCCAACCCGATCGAAGTGCCAAAGGCCCTGCTGGACAACGAAGTGAACCGTCTGCGGGTGCAGGCTGTTCAACAGTTCGGCGGCAACATCAAGCCGGACCAACTGCCAGCAGAACTGTTCGAAGAGCAAGCCAAGCGCCGCGTCGTGCTGGGCCTGATCGTTGCCGAAGTGGTCAAGCAGTTCGAGCTCAAGCCTGACGAAGCCCGCGTTCGTGAGCTGATCCAGGAAATGGCCTCGGCCTATCAAGAGCCTGAGCAAGTCGTGTCCTGGTACTACAAGAACGACCAGCAGCTGAACGAAGTCCGTTCGGTTGTGCTGGAAGAACAAGTTGTGGATACTGTTCTGCAGAAAGCTAGCGTGACCGATAAAGCGGTCTCTTACGAAGAAGCGGTCAAGCCGGTGGAAGCTCCACAAGCCGATTGATGGTTCTGCGGTAAGAAATAAACACCCATAAGCCAGCCTTCGTGCTGGCTTATGCGTATTCAAGACATAACTATTTGGGAGTGACTGCGAGACATGTCCCGCAATTCTTTTTATCAGCAGAGCTCTGACATCCAGGCCGCAGGCGGCCTGGTCCCGATGGTTATCGAGCAGTCCGCCCGCGGCGAACGTGCCTATGACATCTACTCGCGTCTGCTCAAGGAACGCGTCATCTTCCTGATCGGCCCCGTTGAAGACTACATGGCCAACCTGGTCGCGGCGCAGCTGTTGTTCCTTGAAGCGGAAAACCCGGACAAGGATATCCATCTGTACATCAACTCACCTGGCGGTTCGGTGACTGCGGGCATGTCGATCTACGACACCATGCAGTTCATCAAGCCTGACGTCTCCACCATCTGCATCGGTCAGGCCTGCAGCATGGGTGCCTTCCTGCTCGCCGGTGGCGCAGCGGGCAAGCGTCACTGCCTGCCTAACTCGCGGATGATGATTCACCAGCCATTGGGTGGCTTCCAGGGCCAGGCGTCGGATATCGACATCCATGCCAAGGAAATCCTCCACATTCGTTCGCGCCTGAACTCGTTGCTGGCCCATCACACCGGCCAGAGCCTCGAAACCATTGAGCGCGACACCGAGCGTGACAACTTCATGAGCGCCGAGCGTGCAGCCGAATACGGCCTGATCGACTCTGTGATCAACAAGCGTCAAATGCCTGCCTAAGCCGCTCAAAATGCAGGTGGTTGGGATGACCGGCCGCCTGCGGGCTTGAAAAAGCCCGCAATTGCCTTCATCTTGTGTTGCAAGCCTATCGGATTTGGATCGATCGAATGACTGACACCCGCAACGGCGAGGACAACGGCAAACTGCTTTATTGCTCCTTCTGTGGCAAAAGCCAGCATGAAGTGCGCAAATTGATTGCCGGCCCCTCGGTCTTCATTTGCGACGAGTGCGTCGACCTGTGCAATGACATCATCCGCGAGGAGGTGCAGGAAGCCCAGGCCGAGAGCAGCGCGCATAAATTGCCTTCGCCTAAAGAAATCAGCGGCATCCTTGATCAGTATGTGATTGGTCAGGAACGTGCGAAAAAGGTACTGGCCGTAGCGGTATACAACCACTACAAGCGCCTGAACCAGCGTGACAAAAAGAATGACGAGGTCGAACTCGGCAAGAGCAACATCCTGCTGATCGGCCCGACAGGCTCGGGTAAGACCCTGCTTGCCGAAACCCTGGCTCGTTTGCTGAACGTTCCGTTCACCATCGCCGACGCAACCACCCTCACCGAGGCGGGTTATGTGGGTGAAGACGTCGAGAACATCATTCAGAAGTTGTTGCAGAAGTGCGACTACGATGTGGAAAAAGCCCAGATGGGTATTGTCTACATCGATGAAATCGACAAGATTTCCCGCAAGTCCGACAACCCGTCCATCACCCGGGATGTTTCCGGTGAAGGCGTGCAGCAGGCCTTGCTCAAGTTGATCGAAGGCACGGTCGCTTCCGTTCCACCCCAAGGTGGTCGCAAGCATCCGCAGCAGGAATTCCTGCAGGTCGACACCCGTAACATCCTGTTCATCTGCGGTGGTGCGTTCTCCGGCCTGGAAAAGGTTATTCAAAACCGTTCCACCCGTGGTGGCATCGGTTTCAACGCCGAAGTACGCAGCAAGGAAGAGGGCAAGAAGGTCGGTGAGTCCCTGCGTGAAGTCGAACCTGACGATTTGGTCAAGTTCGGTCTGATCCCGGAATTCGTCGGTCGTCTGCCAGTCCTGGCGACGTTGGATGAGTTGGATGAAGCGGCGTTGATGCAGATTCTGACCGAGCCGAAAAACGCCCTGACCAAGCAGTATGCCAAGCTGTTCGAAATGGAAGGTGTAGACCTGGAATTCCGTTCCGACGCGCTGAAATCGGTCGCCAAACGTGCCCTGGAGCGTAAGACCGGTGCCCGTGGGTTGCGCTCGATTCTCGAAGGCGTATTGCTCGACACGATGTATGAGATTCCCTCGCAGTCCGAGGTGAGTAAAGTCGTGATCGACGAAAGCGTTATAGAAGGCAAGTCCAAACCATTGTATATCTACGAAAACAATGAGAAGACTGCCAAGGCCGCACCGGACGCGTAAGCGTTCCGCTGCCGGAACAAAGAAGGGGCCTTCGGGCCCCTTTGCTTTTAGCGCGTTTTAGACGTGTCTTAACGCTTGTTTTTTTTCAAGGCTGCCCCCATCTTGGTTTCAAGCTTACTTCCATCTGTTTCCGGCCCTAGGGCCGCCGTAGAGGCGAAATCATGAAGACAACCATCGAATTGCCTCTCCTGCCATTGCGCGATGTCGTGGTGTATCCGCACATGGTTATCCCGCTGTTCGTGGGGCGCGAGAAGTCCATCGAAGCCCTCGAGGCTGCGATGACGGGTGACAAGCAGATTCTTCTGCTGGCTCAGAGGAATCCAGCCGACGATGATCCCGGCGAAGACGCACTGTATCGCGTAGGTACGATTGCAACGGTTCTGCAATTGCTCAAGTTGCCCGACGGTACCGTCAAGGTCCTGGTCGAAGGCGAGCAGCGCGGGACTGTCGAGCGTTTCAGCGAAGTGGACGGTCATTGCCGTGCCGAGGTGTCGCTGATCGAAGAAGTCGATGCGCCCGAGCGTGAATCAGAGGTGTTTGTCCGCAGCCTGTTGTCACAGTTCGAACAATACGTGCAACTGGGCAAGAAGGTGCCTGCAGAGGTCCTGTCGTCGCTCAACAGCATCGACGAGTCGGGGCGGCTGGTCGATACGATGGCGGCCCACATGGCCCTCAAGATCGAGCAGAAGCAGGAAATTCTCGAGATCATCGACCTGTCGGCCCGTGTCGAGCACGTGCTGGCATTGCTCGACGGCGAGATCGATCTGTTGCAGGTCGAGAAACGCATTCGCGGTCGCGTCAAGAAGCAGATGGAGCGCAGCCAGCGCGAGTACTACCTGAACGAGCAGATGAAGGCCATTCAGAAAGAGCTGGGCGATGGCGACGAAGGTCACAACGAAATCGAAGAGCTGAAAAAGCGCATCGATGCCGCCGGCTTGCCCAAGGATGCCTTGGCCAAGGCTCAGGCTGAGTTGAACAAGCTCAAGCAAATGTCGCCGATGTCTGCCGAAGCCACCGTGGTGCGCTCCTACATCGACTGGCTGGTCCAAGTGCCGTGGAAAGCCCAGAGCAAGGTGCGTCTGGACCTGGCGCGCGCTGAAGACATCCTCGACGCCGACCATTACGGTCTGGAAGAGGTCAAGGAGCGCATCCTTGAGTATCTCGCCGTACAGAAGCGCGTGAAAAAGATTCGCGGCCCGGTCCTGTGCCTGGTCGGCCCTCCCGGGGTCGGTAAAACCTCCCTCGCGGAGTCGATTGCCCACGCGACCAACCGCAAATTCGTACGCATGGCCCTGGGTGGCGTGCGTGACGAGGCGGAAATTCGTGGTCATCGCCGGACCTACATCGGTTCGATGCCAGGAAGATTGATTCAAAAAATGACAAAGGTCGGCGTGCGCAATCCGCTGTTCCTTTTGGACGAAATCGACAAGATGGGCAGCGACATGCGCGGCGATCCCGCCTCCGCGTTGCTCGAAGTGCTCGATCCTGAGCAGAATCACAACTTCAACGATCACTACCTCGAGGTCGACTACGACCTGTCGGACGTGATGTTCCTCTGCACCTCCAACTCCATGAACATTCCGCCGGCATTGCTGGACCGGATGGAGGTGATCCGTCTACCGGGCTACACCGAGGACGAGAAGATCAACATCGCCGTGAAGTACCTTTCGCCCAAGCAGATCCAGGCCAATGGCCTGAAAAAAGGCGAGCTGGAATTCGACGAGGAAGCGATTCGCGACATCATCCGCTACTACACCCGCGAAGCCGGCGTGCGCGGCCTGGAACGGCAGATTGCCAAGGTCTGCCGCAAGGCGGTCAAGGAACATGCGCTGGAAAAACGTTTCGCGGTCAAGGTCACTGCGGACCTGCTGGAGCATTTCCTGGGTGTGCGCAAGTTCCGCTACGGCCTGGCAGAGCAGCAGGACCAGATCGGCCAGGTGACTGGCCTGGCGTGGACTCAGGTCGGTGGCGAGTTGCTGACCATCGAAGCGGCCGTGGTACCGGGCAAGGGGCAGCTGATCAAGACCGGTTCCCTGGGCGACGTGATGGTCGAGTCGATCACCGCGGCGCTGACGGTGGTGCGCAGTCGTGCCCGGAGCCTGGGCATTCCCCTGGACTTCCATGAGAAGCGCGACACGCACATCCACATGCCTGAAGGGGCTACGCCCAAGGACGGCCCAAGCGCCGGCGTAGGCATGTGCACGGCCCTGGTCTCGGCATTGACCGGCATCCCGGTGCGCGCCGACGTCGCCATGACGGGTGAAATCACGCTGCGCGGCCAGGTCCTGGCGATTGGCGGCCTGAAGGAAAAACTGCTGGCGGCACACCGTGGCGGGATCAAGATCGTGATCATTCCCGAAGAGAATGTCCGCGATCTGAAGGAAATTCCTGACAACATTAAGCAAGATCTTCAGATCAAACCGGTTAAATGGATTGACGAGGTCCTGCAAATTGCGCTGCAATACGCGCCGGAGCCCTTGCCGGATGTGGCTCCAGAGATTGTCGCGAAGGAAGAAAAGCGGGAGTCTGACTCTAAGGAAAGAATTAGCACGCATTAACACGCATTTGCCTGGGGGGCCTTCCTTGACAGTTTTTTAGAGCCCTTGTTATAAAGCGGCTCTTAAGTGTCTGCAGGCCATTTAGCACTCGTTTTTGCTTTCACCAAAAAAAACTTAGAATCATCTCAAATAGATATAAGGGGACTTAGAGTGAACAAGTCGGAACTGATTGATGCTATCGCTGCATCCGCTGATATCCCGAAAGCTGCTGCTGGCCGTGCGCTGGACGCTGTAATCGAATCCGTCACTGGCGCTCTCAAGGCTGGCGACTCCGTTGTTCTGGTTGGTTTCGGCACCTTCTCCGTGACTGATCGCCCAGCTCGTACCGGTCGCAACCCGCAGACCGGCAAGACGCTGGAGATTCCTGCTGCCAAGAAGCCAGGTTTCAAAGCTGGTAAGGCACTGAAAGAAGCCGTTAACTAAGGTTTCGTTGAGTTTATCCGGGTCGGGGTCATGCCTGGCTTGGCAGCGGAGCGGTAATGCGACCGGTTGCTACCGGTTTGTGACGCCAGGGTTTGCAGGTTCGAACCCGGTCCGCTCCGCCAGTTACGAGAAGGCGCATCCTCGGATGCGCCTTTCTTCTATCCGGATTCTACCCACGCTCCACGGTTGCCTAAATTTGAAGTTCAACCGTTTCTGGGGGACGCATGCTGCAGAATATCAGGGACAATTCACAAGGCTGGATTGCCAAGACCATCATCGGGGTCATCGTCGCATTGATGGCGTTGACCGGTTTCGATGCCATTTTCAAAGCCACCACCAATAGTAACGACGCGGCCAAGGTCAACGGCGAAACTATCAGCCAGAACGAGCTGAGCCAGGCGGTCGACATGCAACGTCGCCAGCTCATGCAACAGCTGGGCAAGGATTTCGATGCCTCCCTGCTGGACGAAAAAATGCTGCGCGATTCGGCGCTCAAGGGCCTGATCGACCGTAAGTTGTTGCTGCAAGGCGCTCACGATGCGAAATTCGCTTTCTCGGAAGCTGCGCTCGATCAAGTCATCCTGCAAACGCCTGAGTTCCAGGTCGATGGCAAATTCAGCCCCGAGCGTTTCGATCAGGTGATCCGCCAGTTGGGTTACAGCCGTATGCAGTTCCGCCAGATGCTGGCCCAGGAAATGCTGATCGGTCAGTTGCGCGCCGGCCTGGCGGGCAGCGGTTTTGTCACTGATGCCCAAGTGTTGGCCTTCGCCCGCCTGGAAAAGCAGACCCGTGATTTCGCCACCTTGAACATCAAGGCCGATCCGGCGTCGGTGAAGCTGACCGATGATGAGGTCAAGGCTTACTACGACCAACACGCCAAGGAATTCATGACGCCTGACCAGGTGGTCATCGATTACCTCGAGCTGAAGAAAGCCTCTTTCTTCGATCAGGTCAGCGTCAAGGACGAAGACCTGCAAGCGGCCTATCAGAAAGAAATCGCCAACCTGTCCGAACAGCGTCGCGCTGCGCACATCCTGATCGAAGTGAACGACAAGGTGACCGAAGCCCAGGCCAAGGCGAAGATCGAAGAGATCCAGGCTCGCCTGGCCAAAGGCGAATCGTTTGAAGCCCTGGCGAAGGAGTTTTCCCAGGATCCGGGGTCGGCGAGCAACGGCGGCGATCTCGGCTATGCCGGCCCAGGCGTCTACGATCCGGAATTCGAAAAGGCCTTGTACGCCTTGAGCAAGGACCAGGTCTCGGCACCGGTCCGCACCGATTTCGGTCTGCACCTGATCAAGCTGCTGGGTGTCGAAGCGCCCGAAGTGCCGACCTTCGCCAGTCTCAAGGACAAACTGACCCGCGAGCTGAAGACTCAGCAGGTGGAGCAGCGTTTCGTGGAGGCGACCAAGCAACTGGAGGATGCCTCGTTCGAAGCGTCCGACCTGGCGCAGCCGGCTCAGGACTTGAAGCTGACCGTCCACACATCGGCCCCGTTCGGTCGTGAAGGCGGTGAAGGGATTGCGGCCAATCGCGCCGTGGTCACTGCGGCGTTCAGCCCGGAAGTGCTGGATGAAGGTGCCAACAGCACCGCCATCGAGCTGGACCCGGAAACCGTCGTGGTACTGCGTGCCAAGGAGCACCGCAAGCCAGAGCAACTGTCGCTGGACAAGGTGGCCGGGCCCATTCGTGCTCAACTGGCCAAGGAACACGCCAGCGCAGCGGCCAAGACCCGCGCCGACGAGCTGATCGCCAGCCTGCGCGACGGCAAGACGGCACTGGACAAACCGGTTGACGGCCAGGGCTGGAAAGCCATCGAGGCGGCCACCCGCAACCAGGAAGGCATCGACCCGGCGGTGCTGCAAGCACTGTTCCGCATGCCCAAGCCTGAGTCCAAGGACAAGCCGACGTTCAGCAGCGTGACCTTGCCTGACGGCAGCCTGGTGGTCGTGCGTCTGAACGGCGTGAACGAAGCCGCGGCACCGACTGACGAAGAGAAAGCGGAATATCGTCGCTACCTTGCGTCCCGTGTGGGTCAGCAGGACTTCGCGGCCTATCGCAAGCAGTTGGAGAGTCAGGCGGATATCAAGCGTTTCTAATCGCTTGATGCTTCTCCAAACCTGGCTGTGATGCTGCTCACTTGAAAAAACGGCGCTTCTTCAGAAATGGAAGCGCCGTTTTTTTTGGGATTTTTCCGGGGCAGGTGAGGGATATCCCTTTCTTCGGTAAGGCTCAAGTGAACGGTATCAGGCCAAAATGCCAGGTTTTTTTGTATCTGCTTGTTGCCCAAAAGTGCGTGTTCGTCGATCTGCCGGCTTGGCGTCTTTTTCCTGCAAACAACCGCCAGTAAACTTGTAACCCCATTGAAACAAGATTAGCCACGCTGCCAGGTCGCGTTCTGTTGCACAATACGCCCCGGACCGTTTTTCTCAGGATGTTCAATGTTCAAATCATTTCACATGCGCACCGTCGGGCTTGCATTGGTGCTGGCCGCCGCAGCCGGTTGCTCGTCGAAGAAAGCCGCCATCTACGAGCACGAGAACTTCGATGATTCCGGCACGTTCTCACGCACTTATCCAGTGAGCGACACGGTGACCTGCGAGGCCGGGCGCCGGGCGTTGCTCAGCCAGGGCTACATCATTACCAGCAGCGATCCGAAGCTCGTCAGTGGCCACAAGAGTTTCCAGCAGACCGGCGAGACCCACATGGAGATCAGTTTCAACCTGGTCTGTGCCGAGGACGGCGGTGCCGGACACCGTGCGACCATGTTCGCCAACGCCTTGCAGGACCGTTATGCCCTGAAGAAAACCAACAACTCCGCCAGCCTGGGTGTGGGCGTGCTGGGTTCGGTGTCGATGCCGATCGGCTCTTCGGACGATTCGATGGTCAAGGTCGCCAGCGAAACCGTGTCGGCTGCCAAGTTCTATGAGCGTTTCTTTGCCTTGGTGGAGCTGTTCCTGCCCCCCGAAGCGAAGAAAGCTGCCGAGAAGGCTGAGAATACCGATAAGCCAAAAACTGAGCTGGGTGTCCCGGAACCCAAGGCTGAACCGGCCGCCTTGATGCCGGCTCCGGCTCCAGTTGCAGCGCCTGCGTCGGCACCTGCAACCACGCCGGTAAACGAGGCCGCGCCGGCCCCCGTCGAAACCGCCCCTGCGGTGTCGGAGCCCGTCGCACCGCCGAGCGAGCCAGCGCCGATTGCGCCTGAGTCGTTCGAGTCTGCGCCGACGACGGAAACCGTGACACCGCCGCCACCACCGTCCAGTTCATTGCCGGCCCCGAGCGAGCCGATCCAGCCGCTTCCGGCTTCCTGAGATCCCGTGGCAGGGCGTTACGCCCTGTCACACTTCACGCGGTAATTTCCCGACCCTGTGCTACGTTTAATTCATGAAGCCTTTGCTTCATGTTTTGTTCATAAAGCAGCTTTATGCTGATGCCAGCGCCATCAGGCATTGGATTCAATGACAGGGGAAGGACACGTAATGGACGATTATCAGGAAGAGCTGCTGGAATACCAGGCCTATGAACTGGACCCGCTGGAACCCTCCGAAGATGCAACGGAGTTGTAAGAGAGCAAGCTAGCGCTTGAAGCTCAACGCCCTCTGTGACTACGACGAAATTCCCCAGGCGTCTGGTCGTTCCAGCGCTTGAAGGCTCGTTGAAAGGCCTCGGCTGAAGCAAACCCCAACAAGTAGGCGATTTCGCCGAACGCCAGTTCGGTATCGCGTATGTAGGTCATGGCCAGGTCGCGGCGGGTGTCGTTGAGGATGGCGCGAAATTGCGTGCCTTCCTCGGTCAGCTTGCGACGCAGGGTCCAGGTCGGCAGTTTCAGGCGGGCCGCCACTTCTTCCAGATCGGGTTCCCGGCCCCCGCTGAGCAACGGTCCCAGCAGTTGAATGATGCGCTCACGCAGGCTGCGGGTGCGGGTCAATTGGTCCAATTCCCGTTCACACAATTGGACCATATGGTGCCAGGTGCTGGGGCAATGCTGTGGGTTGCGCTGGGCGAGGCTGTCCAGGCCCAGTCGCAGTTGATTCTGTTCGGCGCCAAACTGGATCGGGCAGTCACCGAGCGTGCGGTAAGCCTCCAGGTACGCCGGTTCCTCGAATTCGATGTCGATGCGTTCGGGCCGCAGCGCGATGCCGCTGACGCTGGACAGTTGGGCCAGCCAGCCGGCGATGATCGAATCCACCACGAAGCGGTTGTAGGCGTTATACGGGCTGATGGAATAGAACCGTAGCCAGGCGCCGCGGGCATCCTCATGAAAACTCGATTGGCCGCGATAGTTGGAGCCATACAGCGGCTCGAAGCGGATCATGCAGCGGGCCGCCTCGCGCACGGTCGGCGCCTGGGCAGCGGTAATGCCCGCCAGCCCGGCCTGGCTCAAGCGCCCGAGCTGGCCCATGCGCAGGCCCAGGGCCGGGTCCTGGGTCTGTTGAATCGCGGCGTGGCCCAGGCGCATGTAGCGTGGGATCGACAGGCGTGCGCCGGGCTCGGCCAGGCGCGCGGCATCGAGGCCGTACTGCTCCAGCAAGGGCTTGGGGTCTTGGCCATGGCTGGCAATTGCGTCAGCCAGGCTGTGGACGAAGCCTACTGACAGGTCCCCCAGGCGCATCGGCTGCGGTTTCATGGTCACAACCACAGGTTGAGCAGGCGCGCGCCACGGGCTTCGCCATCGGGGAAGTGCTGGCCGTCGTGGCTGATGAAACTCTGGCCGGCGCTGCCGCTGTCCCAGAACTGGCCACGCAGGAATACGCTGACACCGCCCCGGGCCTGGCTAATGGGCAATTGGCCGGTCAGTGTCAGGCGATGCCAGGCTTGCCCCTCGCTCACTTCACCGGGCTTGAGGCTCACTTCGCTCGGTGTGGACAGGCCTTTATACCCGCTCCAGGGCTTGTCCCAGGCGCCGCGACCAATGACGAAGGCGGGCACCGCGATCAGTTGCGCGCCCTGTTCGTTGAGCTGCCGGTAGTGGAGCGGGTACCAGCTGTCGCTGCCGATCAGCACGCCCAGGCGCCCGGCGGGGGTGTCTATGACGAGGGGAGAGACCGGATGGTCGGCGCCCAGCACATCCCGCTGTTCGAATACCGGATGTCGTTGGCGTTGTGGCTGGCCGATCGGCCGGCCATCGCTGCTGAACACCAGGCTGCTGTTGTACAACGCGCCGCGGCCAATCTTCAGTTCGCCGTTGCTGACGCTGGGCTCGGGTAGCACGATGGAGCCGGCCACCAGGGTAATGCCGAACTCCTTGGCCAGCCCGCCGAACAGCGCTTGATAGTCGCGGGCCATGTTATTGGCCTTCATGCGCAGGTAGGCATCCTCCAGGCGGTTATCGCCTTGAGCGCTGACCAGCGCCTGGATAAACGCCAGCGGATTGCTGATCGCCAGCCAGTGCATGGCTTCCTTCAGGGTGGTGGCCTGGTACAACTCGTCTTTTTCGCCACCAACCATCAGCCAGGTGCCGATGTGCTCGGGCAGGACCACCACGGTCTTGGCGTTGAGAAAACCCTGGTCGCGAGCCGCTTGCAGGTAGGCCGCCAGTTTGCGGTGCAGGCGCTCGGGGCTCTGGTAGTCGGTGGGGAACAGTTCGGGCTGGATGCCCAGGAGGTTGCCGCGGTCGGCGGGCGTGCCCTGGTCGACCGCCAGGTTGATACGCAGGTCTGACAGGTAATGACCCGCCGGACGATCGGTCGTCCACAGTGCGTAGGTGACCAGGACGGCAATCAAGGCCAGTGAAAACAGCAGGTACAGAAATTTGCGCATGGGGGAACAGTCAGCGGCCGTGTGCAGGTTCGTGATTTTTCATCAGGAGCTACGGGGCAGGGTACGGGAAAACAAGGGATTAGCGAAGGGCGGGCGCTGATTTGTACGCACGGCAAGAACATGCAGAAGGCGTCCAAGGAATCACCTGAACGGCATTGATGAAGTGCTGGGGTGATCTTCGATCCCCCGACAGCTGATCGGCGCTCTGCGCATTTGGATCATTAAATTGTCAGTTACGGTCATTGAGCGCCCGCATCCGGACTCCTACGCTGTGGGTCATGACAGACGCAAGCCGCAGAGCCTGCGCTTTTTTCCGTGATCGCCCGTTGTGGAGTTACCGATGACCGCCTCCCATTACCCGCATCTGCTGGCCCCGCTGGATCTGGGTTTTACCACGTTGCGCAACCGTACCCTGATGGGCTCGATGCACACCGGCCTGGAAGAGAAACCCGGCGGCTTCGAACGCATGGCGGCGTATTTTGCCGAGCGCGCCCGGGGTGGCGTGGGCCTGATGGTCACCGGTGGGATCGGGCCGAACGACGAGGGCGGGGTCTACTCCGGCGCGGCCAAGCTGACCACGGAAGAAGAGGCGCTCAAGCACCGGATCGTGACCCGGGCCGTGCACGAGGCCGGTGGCAAGATCTGCATGCAGATTCTTCACGCCGGGCGCTATGCCTACAGCCCCAAGCAAGTGGCACCGAGCGCGATCCAGGCGCCGATCAACCCGTTCAAGCCCAAGGAACTGGACGAGGAGGGTATCGAGAAGCAGATCAGCGATTTCGTCACCTGTTCGGTCTTGGCCCAGAAGGCCGAATACGATGGCGTCGAGATCATGGGCTCGGAAGGTTATTTCATTAACCAGTTCCTGGCGGCCCACACCAACCACCGTACCGACCGTTGGGGTGGCAGCTATGAAAACCGCATGCGCCTGCCGGTGGAAATCGTCCGTCGGGTGCGCGAAGCGGTGGGCCCGAATTTCATCATCATTTTTCGCCTGTCGATGCTCGACCTGGTGGACGGCGGCAGCACCTGGGACGAAATCGTCCAGTTGGCCAAGGCCATCGAGCAGGCCGGCGCGACAATCATCAACACCGGTATCGGTTGGCACGAAGCACGAATTCCCACCATCGCCACCAAGGTTCCGCGAGCGGCGTTCAGCAAGGTCACGGCCAAGCTGCGCGGTTCGGTGAGCATCCCGCTGATCACCACCAACCGCATCAACACCCCGGAGGTGGCCGAGCGGATCCTGGCCGAAGGCGATGCCGACATGGTCTCCATGGCGCGGCCGTTCCTGGCCGATCCGGAGTTCGTCAACAAGGCCGCTGCCGGTCGCAGCGATGAAATCAACACCTGCATCGGCTGCAACCAGGCGTGCCTGGACCACACCTTTGGCGGCAAGCTCACCACTTGCCTGGTCAACCCACGGGCCTGCCATGAAACCGAGCTGAACTACCTGCCGGTGACCCAGGTGAAGAAAATCGCCGTGGTCGGTGCCGGTCCCGCCGGGTTGTCCGCGGCCACGGTGGCGGCCGAGCGTGGGCACCAGGTGACGCTGTTCGATTCGGCCAGTGAAATCGGTGGTCAGTTCAACATTGCCAAGCGCGTGCCGGGCAAGGAAGAGTTCTTCGAAACCCTGCGCTACTTCAAGCGCAAATTGCAGACCAGCCATGTCGAGCTGTGCCTCGACACCCGGGTGGATGTGGCGCAATTGGTGGCGGGCGGTTACGACGAGATCATCCTCGCCACCGGCATCGCCCCACGCGTGCCGGCGATTCCCGGGGTGGAGCATGCCAAGGTCTTGAGCTACCTGGACGTGATCCTCGAACGCAAGCCGGTGGGCCGCAGCGTCGCAGTGATCGGTGCCGGCGGTATTGGCTTCGACGTGTCGGAGTTCCTGGTTCACCAGGGCGTCGCCACCAGCCAGGACCGCGAGGCGTTCTGGAAGGAGTGGGGCATCGACACCCACCTCGAGGCCCGCGGCGGCGTGGCCGGGATCAAGGCTGAACCCCATGCACCGGCGCGCCAGGTGTTCCTGCTGCAACGCAAGACCTCGAAGGTCGGTGACGGTTTGGGCAAGACCACCGGCTGGATTCATCGCACGGGCCTGAAGAACAAGCAGGTGCAGATGCTCAACGGCGTCGAATACCTGAAGATCGACGATGACGGGCTGCACATTCGCATCGGCGAAACCGGCGAGCCGCAAGTGCTGGCCGTGGATAACATCGTGATCTGCGCCGGCCAGGATCCGCTGCGTGAGTTGCAGGAAGGCCTGGAAGCGGCGGGGCAGACCGTTCACCTCATTGGCGGTGCCGACGTGGCGGCGGAGCTGGATGCCAAGCGAGCGATCAACCAGGGGTCGCGGTTGGCGGCGCAGTTGTAAGGCTCAATCCCAGGAAAACCCTTGTGGGAGCGAGCTTGCTCGTGATTGCGGTGAGTCAGTTGCATGGATGTTGGCTGATCTGTCGCTATCGCGAGCAAGCTCGCTCCCACAGTGGGGAGGGGTGAACCTGAAGTCCCCCGCCAGCTGTTAAGATACCGGCCCGTTTTCCACCCGATCTGCCGCCATGCTGCTTCCCGCCCTCGACTGGCACCCCCAACCCCGACTCGAACCCCTTCACCTGGACTGGCTCGCCCGTGCCGGTGTCGAAGTGGCGGTGTTGCGCCTGGACCGGATCGATCCGCTGATCAGCGGCAACAAGTGGTTCAAGCTGGTCCCGCATCTGCGCGCCGCCCATGAGGTCGGTGCCGAGGGGGTCATGAGCCTGGGCGGTGCCTATTCCAACCATTTGCATGCGCTGGCGGCGGCCGGCAAGCGCTTCGGCTTTCCCACGGCCGGGCTGTTGCGCGGTCATCCCCAGGACACACCGACGGTGCGCGACCTGAAAGCGTTTGGCATGGACCTGCACTGGTTGGGGTATGGCGGATACCGGGAGCGGCACGCCGCGGATTTCTGGGAACCGTGGCAGATTCGCTATCCACATTTGCATCCGGTGCCCGAGGGCGGTTCGGGATTGCCTGGGGCGCAAGGTTGCATGACGTGGGTGGCCAGTGTCCGTGAACAATTGGTGGCGCTGGGCTGGGCGGATTATCACGGCTGGTGGTTGGCTTGCGGTACTGGAACATCGCTGGCCGGACTGGTGCTGGCCGAAGCGGGCGAGCGCCCGGTCTACGGCGTACTGGCCGTGCCCCCGGACCATGGCGTGGCCCGGCAGGTCGAGCGCATCGTGGGGGAAGCGGGGCTTTCCAGCCCGCGTCATGAGTTGTTCGACGGCAGCCGTGGCGGGTTCGCCCGGGTCGATGCCGAGCTCACGGCCTTCATCGAAACCACGACGGCCATCGAACTGGAGCCGTTGTACACCGGCAAGGCCTTGATGGTGCTCAAGGCGCGGGTCGAGGCGGGAGGCTTTGCCCCCGGCACGCGCCTGGTCTTTGTCCACACCGGCGGTTTGCAAGGCCGCCGAGGGTTCGATTGACGGGCGATCAGCCGCGTTTGGGCATCATCCGCAGCAGCGTGTTGTCCCGTACCACATAGTGGTGATACAGCCCCGCCAAGGCATGCAGGCCAATCAACCAATAGCCGATGGTGCCGCCCAGCACGTGCCAGCCCTCCAGTTGCTTGGCGAACGCCTTGTCTTGATTGATGAGCAACGGCAGATCGAAACCGTAGAACATCACCTGGTGCCCTTCGGAACTGGTGATCAGCCAGCCCAGCAGCGGCATGGCGATCATGAACAGGTACAGCGCCCAGTGCATCAGGCGGGCGAGGACGGTTTGCCAGGCAGGCGATGCCGGGAAAATCGCCGGTGCCTTGCCCATGCTGCGGGCGAACAGGCGCAGCCAGACCAGCACGAATACCGTCAGGCCGAGCATGAAATGCGCTTCCTTGATCAGTGTCCGGCCGCCGCTGCCCTTGGGAAAAATTCCCCGCAACTCAATGCAGGCATAAACCACGGCCAGCAGGACCAGCATCAGCCAATGCAAGGTTACCGTGACGGTACTGTAGCGGCTTTCCGAGTTTTTCCAGGGCATTGCGGTATCTCCAACAATCAGGGTCGAGCGCCGTCTAGCGCGGCGTGTCTTTACTGTAAGCCCGTTTCGCTGGGTTTGCATGAACCAGATCAGGGTTGCTGGCAAGAAGCCAAAAGGCAGGATCAGGGTGTGAAGTCTGGCGGGTTCAGCAGCCAGTCCAACAGCAGCCCGGCATCGTGATTGCCACGGGACGGTTTCGGTGGGGCGGCGGCGTGTCCTGCGCCGGTATCGACAGCCCCTGGGCACAGCACCGGTCGGTCGGGGTCGCCATCGAGAAAGCTCACCAGCACTTCGCTGCCGGCCATCAGGGGAGGGCTGTCGCCCAGCGTCAGTCGCGACACGGGCAGCGTGATGCCTTCCTGGTCCGGCGCCCAGAGGCTGACACTCACTTGGCCGTGTTCATCGAACGGGGCCGGCTGGCCGGTGCGGCCGAGCACGTGGGCCAGGTGATACCCGGGAATGCACGGTTTGGGATGCTTGAGGGCCGGCCTGAACACGGTGGACCAGGGAATGGCGGTGAAGCGGTTGCGGTAGTCACGGGCCGACGGTGTGCTGGGCAGGTCCGGTTCAAGGATCGAAAACTGCCGCCCGCGATGCTGGACCTCGGTGATCAGCCATTGATCGTTGAAGGTGGAAACCGGGTGTTCGCAGATCTGCACGATGTCGCCGCTGTGCAGGGCCGGTTGATCACTGTGGCCATGGATTTCCCGTTGCCGACAGCGCAACCGTTCCAGATGGCGGCGTCCGGCCTGGTAGCGGTGAGTCAGGGCCGGGTTGCCGTGCATGGCCTCATGGTCGATCTGCTCGAGGGGGTGATTCGCCGCCTGGGCCTCGGTTTCGGTCACCGCCCGGTCACGGAACCCGACAGGCACGCCAGGCACCATCGCGTGATGGCGCAAATACAAGCGCTTGATGGCCGGTATCGAGTTGTCGTTCGGGCGCAGGGGCAGCTCGACGGGGCGCGCGGGAAAACTCTTCGGGTCTTCGGCAAACACCAGGACGTGGCCCTGGGGAGTGTGTTCGAAGTGGTAATGAATGCCTTCTTCCTCACACAGCCGTTGCAGGAGGGCCAGGTCGCTTTCGTCGTACTGGATGCAGAATGGGCGACACGGATACTGCCCATGGGGCAGCTCGAAACGGTAACTGTCAGCGGGCAGAGCGTTGTCTTGCAGCAGGCGTTGCAGCAGTTGCACCACGGTGAGCCGATGGAAGACCCGGCGCCGCGGGCCTTGTTCCAATCGCAGCAGGTAGGGCACCAACGTCAAGCGGTAGCCGATGCGCTGCGGTGCCGAGGCACTCAGGCTGACGCTGTGGACAACCCCATGGATGCCCGACTCGCCGTCCAAGCGCAGGAATGCCGGGTGCCCCAATATCAGGTCGGGGTTTATCGGTGGGGCCAGGCCGATCAGTTCGAGGTCAAAGCGGTACGGCTGGTTGAGGGCTTCGCGGCCATTGAAGCGCAAGACTTGCAGCTGCAAGTCGTTTTGCGTGAGCGTCAGGCTGAAGGGACTTTCCGTGTCGTTGCGCATCGCGCCTCCTACTGGCAGGAACAGAGGCCCAGAGGGTACGAAACCATGGGGGGGAACGGTGCTTGCGAGCCGCTATTTCAGAAAAGCCCTACAACACACTGTGAAAATGTCGATCCGGCGGCATGAATTTTTGGTCGATCAGCCGGTTTAGGCCGTATAAACTTGCGCCACAGCGCCGGCCGGCAGATGTCTCGGCGCGTCAGACAAGAGAGTGAGTAATGGGCGCACAGTGGAAGGTTAAACACAAAGAAGCGGCTGCCAACGCCAAGGGCAAGATCTTCGGCAAACTGGTGAAGGAAATCACCATTGCCGCGCGCAACGGTGCCGATACCGCGACCAACGCGCACTTGCGCCTGGTGGTCGAGCAGGCGAAGAAGGCCTCGATGCCCCGCGAGACCCTGGAACGCGCGATCAAGAAAGGTTCTGGCCAGCTCGGTGAAACCGTGCAATACCATCGCGTCACCTACGAAGGGTTCGCGCCGCACCAGGTGCCGCTGATCGTTGAATGCGTGACCGATAACATCAACCGTACCGTCGCTGAAATTCGCGTCGCGTTCCGCAAGGGCCAACTGGGCGCCTCGGGCTCGGTGGCGTGGGACTTCAACCATGTCGGCATGATCGAAGCCGCGCCGGACAGCCCGGACGCCGATCCGGAAATGGCCGCCATCGAGGCCGGTGCCCAGGATTTCGAGCCGGGCGAAGATGGGGCGACGTTGTTCCTCACCGATCCTGCCGACCTCGATGCCGTGCAGAAGGCTTTGCCGGAGCAGGGTTTCACCGTGTTGTCGGCCAAGCTGGGCTACCAGCCGAAAAACCCGGTCAGCGGCTTGACCGACGAGCAGATGGCTGAAGTCGAAGCCTTCCTCGAAGGCCTCGACAACCATGATGACGTGCAGGACATGTTTGTCGGGTTGGCGGGTTAAGCATTACCCCCCTGTAGCGAGGGGATTTATCCTTGGGTGCGGTTCACTCTGTGGGAGCAAGGCTTGCCCGCGATGTGCAGATCTCGTTTTTTTCAGAGACCGCGTCGTCTTCATCGCGGGCAAGCCTTGCTCCCACAGATGAATCCCCTCGTCACAATAAGTAGTGTGTTTGTTAGTTTGGGATGTTGGTTTAGTCGATGTGTTTGAACTCGCTGAGCAACCTTTCAATCTCGTCAAAACCCGGCCGTGCCAGCACCTCCGGCTGACAGCAGCGCGCCTCCAAATCTAGCAGCCATGCAAGATCCTGCGCACTGGGCGTCGGTTCGATCCGCGCCAGCAATTCCCCCAGCAAAATCCCGAAGGCCCGTACCTCGATGCGTTGCAGTGCGCGAGTTTGCACGGTGTCTGCAGTGGCGTGGAACGACGCCGCGCCAAAGTCTCCCAACAGGCAATCGCCCTGGTCGTTGCACAGGATATTGTGCCCGTACAGATCCCCATGGGTGATGCCCTGACGGTGCAGGTGCGCCGCCACCGAGGCGATGCCGTGGGCGATGCGCAAGGCCACCGGGGCGCTCAGGCGCAGTTCATCGGCGTACACGTCGCGGGTGCATGACGCCAGGCTCGGCAGCCCGGCGAGGTTGCGATAGCGGGGCTCGATCAGTGCCATGACCAGCCCGGCCTGTTGCTCGGGGTGCCCGGCGACCTGGCCCAACACGTCAATCAGGTTCGGGTGTCGACCGGCCGTGATGCAGGCATGCATTTCATGCAGGGGTGAGCCGTCGCTGGTCATCTGGCCTTTGTACAGCTTCACCGCGACGTTTCGCGCCACCTGGCCGGGCGCCTGCCAGAGCGCTTGATGAATCACTCCGGAGGCGCCTTCACCCAGTGGTCGTTGCAGTGTCAGTTGCGACCAGTCGATGGGCGTCGTGGTGTTCAAGGCTGCGGCACCGGCCTGGGTTTCCAGTGGGTTGCCGGCGTAGGCCAGCCAACTGAGGCTCGGCAGCTCCAGCAACCATTGCGGCAGTTCGGTCAGTTGGTTGGCGGCGATGCGCAGCAGTTCCAGGCGATGACATTGGCCCAGGCTCGCCGGTAACTGCTGCAAACGGTTGCCGGCCAGCATCAGTTTTTGCAGGTGCGGGCGTTGACCCAGCTCATCCGGCAAGTGGCTGACGTCGTTGTCGGTCAGAATCAGCCAGCGTAGCCGTGGTGGCAGCGCGGCGCCCGTGACGCGAGTGATGCGGTTGGCCTTGAAACCGACCATGGTCAATGCGCTGCAACGGCCCAGGCATTCGGGCAGTTCAGTGAAGCGGTTGTCGGAACAGAACAGCACGCGCAGGCGAGTCAGCCGATGCAGGTCGTCGGGCAGCGTGCCCAACTGATTGCCGCTGAGGTTGAGGATCTCGAGGGAATCGGCCAGCTCGAAGATTTCCCGGGGAAACTCCGTCAAGCCGCAGGCCAGGTCCAGCCGGGTGATGCCCGAGAGCTGGCCGGCGCGTAGTTGGGCGAGGGTGTGCATGGTAGGGTTCGCTGTCGATCAAGGGGGGCTGGCGCCCGTAGCCAGACAGTTAACCAATAATCAGCTCAGTACAACACCCTGTGGCGAGGGGATTTATCTGTGGGAGCAAGGCTTGCCCGCGATGAAGACGACGCGGTCTTTGAGAAAACGAGGCGCCTGCATCGGGCAAGCCTTGCTCCCACAGCAGTTTTTCCACAAAAGTGCTGCTCCGCTGGCCGCCGTCAATCGGGCTAGCGCTCGATGCTGCGGTTCCAACGGGCGTTCCAGGCCGGGCGTTGTTCGTTGACCTGGTCCCAATCCACGGCAATCGCTGTTTCCAGGTATTGCTTCATCGCCTCCACCTGACCACGGGTCTTGTCGGTGGTCGGGGTGTTGGGGTTGGAAGGGATCTGGTCGCCTTCTTCCAGGGCAATGGCCTGGGCTTGCGGGGTCAGCAGGAAAGCGGCGAGCTTTTGCGCCAGTTCCGGCTGGGTGTTTTGCGCGATGGTGCATTCGGCGACGTTGAGGACCACGGCGCCTTCCTTCGGCTGGGCATATTCGACGGGCATGCCCTTGAGTTTCAGCGCGGTCACCTGGGTCGGTGTCAGCGGGAACAGCGCGGCTTCGTCGGTCTGTAGCATTTCGGATATCTTCGCCGAGCTCGGGATGTACTCCAGCACGTTGCGCCCCACCGTGTTCGGCCACGCCTTGAAACCTGGCTCGACGTCGGTTTCGCTGCCGCCCTGGATCCGGTTGAACATCAAAAAGCCGTGCAGGCCGAAGGTGGACGAGGCCATCGACTGGAACACCACTTTGTCCTTGAAGCGCGGATCGGCCAAGTCCATCCATGAAGTGGGCGTACTCCAGCCTTTTTCCTTGAACAGCCGGGTGTTGTAGGCCAGCCCCGTCACCCCGAGGCTGACGGCCACGGCCTGATCCTTGATACGCCCCTTGGCCGGGATCTGCGCCAGGGTCGGGCTGTCCTCGAGCTTGTCGCACAGCCCCATGGCGATGGCGCGGTACATGATGCCGTCATCGAGGAACATCACGTGCATCTGCGGGTTGCCTTTGCTGGCCTGGACTTTCGCCAGGATGTCGGCGGAGGTACCGGGCACGATGACCACTTTGACATTGTTGGCTTTCTCGAACGCCGGCAAGACTTTGTCGGCGTAGAGCCGCTCCATGGTGCCGCCGTTCATGCCCAGGTAAAGCGTCGGCTCGGCCAACGCCTGGGTGACCGGGAGCAGGGCGCCCAGGCAAGCGGAACCCAGCGAACAGAAACCGAACAGTGCACTGCGTTTGACGTTATTCATTGGCGCGACCTTCCTCTATCAAGCAACGGAGATGGAGTGAAACCGGGTGATGGAAAACGCATCCAGCGGCGTGGTCGAAGCCCCGCTGCAGATGATCTCGGTGAGTGCCTGGCCCACCGCCGGGCCGATCTGGAAGCCCGCGCCGGCAAAGCCGAACGCGTGCAATAGACCGGGCTGGGTGCTGCTGTGGCCGATCACCGGTTGGCGATCGGGCAGGTAACCTTCGGTGCCGCTCCAGGTACGAATCGCCTGGGCGCCTTCCAGAAACGGGTAGAGCTCGACGGCCTGGCGCAGGATTGCCAGCACGGCGTTCTGGCCGGGCCGGGCGCGAGCGGCATCCAGGGCAAAACCTTGGCCGCCTCCCAGCACGCAATTGCCGCGCGAGACCTGGCGGGCGTAAATACCGCCGCCCTCGACGCCGGTGCTGGCGTCCATGACCAGGGGCAAGGGTTCGGTGACCAGCATCGCCGGATGCCCGGCGTGCATCGGCACCGCTTCGCCGAATTGCGCGGCGAACTGGCTGGCCCAGGCTCCGGCGCAGTTCAGCAGCCAGGGCGCGTGGAACGTCAGGCCCGTTGCGGTGTGTACGACAAAGCGTTGGCCATCGTGCGCCACGGTGCTGACGGTGCATTGTTCATGGACTTGCGCACCCTGCCGGCGAGCGGCCTGGGCGAAGGCGGGGGATACCAGGCGCGGATTGGCATGGCCGTCATCCGGGCACAGAGACGCCCCCACCGCGACGGCGCCGACCCACGGAAAACGCGCGCGCAGGGCCGTGCGATCGAGCAATTGCAGATCCAGGCCGAAGCCTTGGCTGGCGACGGCGTAGTCGTGCAGCGCTTGCAGGTCTCCAGCGCTGCGGGCCAGCTTCAGATGACCGCTGCGCCGGTACTCGCCGTCGATGCCGATCAACTGGGGCAACTGGCGCCAGATTTCATGGGCCCGTTGCGACAGGGGCAGTTGCGACAGCGGTCGGCCCTGGCGGCGCACACCGCCGTAGTTCACGCCGCTGGAATGCGAGCCGCAGAAGTCGCGTTCCAGCAACGCCACCCGGCGTCCGGCCTGGCTCAGGAACAACGCGGCCGAGGCGCCGACGATACCGCCACCAATGATCACTGCATCCACTTCGATCATGGCTCGACCTCCAGGCCGAACGGCACGGGCTTAATCGGTGCCTGGGCCCGCAAGCGGCCGAGGCTGGCGACGGCGCGGCCACTTTCGCAGGCAATGATTTCCGCGGCAGCGGCGCCGCACATCCGCCCCTGGCAGCGACCCATGCCGACCCGGCAATGGGCCTTGACCCGGTTGATCTCCCAATGGCCTTCGCCCACCACCCGGCGGATATCGCCAGCGCTGACTTCTTCGCAGCGGCAGATCATCAGGTGATCGGCAGCGTCGGCGGCCCAGTGTTCAGGAAAGGCAAAGGCGCGCTCCAGGCCTTCCCGGAATCGGCCGATGCGCTCAAGGGCTTCTTCCAGTTGCGTGCAACGCTGCGGGTCGGTCGAGTAGCCGAGGTCTTCGAGCAAGGCCAGGGCCGCCCGTTCACCGGCCATTTCCGCCGCGTCGGCGCCCATGATCCCGGCACCGTCACCGGCCAGGTAAATCCCCGGCACGCTGCTGCGCCCGGCGTGGTCTCGTTGGGGCAGCCAGGCGCGGTTGAGAGCGTTCCAGGTAAACGCGCAACCCAGCAGGTCGGCCAGTTGGGTTTCGCTGCGCAAGCCATGGGCGAAGGCCACTGCGTCACAATCGAGGGTGTGCTCGCCGCTTGCGTTGCGCCATTGCAGCGACTGCACTCGCCGTTCTCCGTCGAGACGCGTCAGGCTTGCGCCTTGATGCACGGCGATGCCGCGGGTGGCCAGCCAGGCGCGGTAGTACAGGCCTTTGGCGAGGGTGGCTGGTTGGACCAGCAGGCCGGGCAGGGCGCGGACTTGGGCGCTGAAGGGCGAACTGTCGAGCACGGCGACCACATTGGCGCCGGCCCGGGCGTATTGATAGGCCACCAGATACAACAAGGGACCGCTGCCCGCGAACACGACCCGTTCGCCGATGGCGCAGCCCTGGAACTTCAGGGCAATCTGCGCCGCGCCCAGGCTGTAGACCCCGGGCAGGGTCCACCCCGGCACGGGCAGGATCCGGTCGGTGGCGCCGGTTGCGACGATCACGCTGGCGTACTCGAGGCGGTCGGCGCGGCCTTCATGCAGGGTATCGAGCAGGCCGGCCTCGGCGTTCCACACCAAGGTGTCGGGGCGGTAATCGAGTTGTTCGCGCAATGCGTCGAGCGTCTGGTGGATGGCGTTGGCCTTGTGCGCTTCGAAGCCATAGAGCTTGCCAGGCGAGCGCTTGAAATTGGCCGGTTGGCGCCGATAGATCTGTCCGCCACCGCGAGCGGCTTCGTCCAGCAGGACCGGGTACAGGCCATGGGCGACCAGGGTCTGCGCGGCGCGGATACCGGCCGGGCCGGCGCCGATGATGGCGATCGGTTTCATCGCCACCTCACGGGCAGGGCCGGGGGATTTGTGGGGGTGTCGGAGCCGTCATCGCGAGCAAGCTCGCTCCCACAATAGATCGGTTGTGGCGTCTGGTTTTGTGCACGCCACGGTCCCCCTGTGGGAGCGGGCTTGCTCGCGATGACGGCGGCACATCCAACGACGGTTTCGGCAGATAGACCGCTTTCGCGAGCAAGCCCGCTCCCACATTTGATTTGGGGTGATGCTTTATCTTGTGCACGCCACAAATCCCCTGTGGGAGCGAGCTTGCTCGCGATGAGGCCATGCCTGTCGACAATGTTCATACCTGGCGCCCCGGTTCGCGGCTGATGTGCTGCCCGGCTTCCAGCAGGGTCGAGCAGGCGCGGACGCGGCGGCCGTCGCCCAGGCGCACCCAGCAGTCCTGGCAGGCGCCCATCAGGCAGAAGCCGGCCCGAGGCTCGGCGCTGAAGTCACTGCCGCGCAGGTGTTCGCCGCAGGTCAGCACGGCGGTCAGCAGCGTGTCCCCCAGCAACCCGGTGACGGGCTGGCCGTCGAGGATGAAGTCCAGGGCCGGGCGGTCGCCTTCGGCCAGTCGTTTCAGCAGTGCCATGACACCCTCATTGTTTGCCTACCAGGACCCGATCCAGGCCATAGACCCGGTCGAGCAGAATCATGGTCAGCGCGGTGAGCCCGATGACCAGCGCCGACACCGCCGCCATCATCGGATCGATGGATTCGGTGGCGTACACGTACATGCGCACCGGCAAGGTTTGCGTGGCCGGCGAGGTGACGAAGATCGACAGCGTGACCTCATCGAAACTGTTGATGAACGCCAGCAGCCAGCCCCCGGCGACCCCCGGCAGGATCATTGGTAAGGTGATTTGCCGGAACAGCGTGAAGCGCCCGGCCCCCAACGATTGCGCGGCCTGTTCGGCGCTGCGGTCCAGGCCGATGGCCGAGGCCAGCACCAGGCGCAGCACATACGGCGTGATCACCAGCACATGGGCGAAGATCAACCAGGCGAAACTGCCGTTCACGCCCATCAGCGCAAACAGACGTAGCAAGGCGACCCCCAGCACCAAGTGCGGAATGATGATCGGCGACAGGAACAGGCCGTTGAAGAAATCCCGGCCCGGGAACTCGAGCCGGGTGATCGCCAGGGCCGCCGGCACCGCAATCAACGTCGCCAGGGAGGCCGCGCAGAACGCCAGGACCAGGCTGTTGTAGAACGCGTCGACAAAATCCGCGCGCTCGAACACCGCGCGAAACCAGCGCAGGGAAAACTCGGTGGTCGGCAGGCTCAGGGTATTTTCCGGGGTGAAGGCGACGAGGCAGACCACCACCAGCGGCGCGAGCATGAAGACCACCACCAAGGCGTGGAACAGCAGCGCGAAAGGACCGTTTCTGGACATGACGAATTATCCCAATGACTTCTTGTAGCGGCCTTCGATCATCCGGTTCCACGACAGCATGATCAGCAGGTTGAGCAGCAGCAGCGCGACGGCGATGGCCGCGCCCATCGGCCAGTTCAGCTCCGACAGGTACTGGTCGTAGATCAACGTGGCGACCATCTTCAAGCGCCGTCCGCCGAGCAGGCCGGGAATCGCGAAGGAGCTGGCGGCGAGGCCGAACACAATGAGGGTGCCGGACAGCACGCCGGGCATGATTTGCGGCAGCACTACTTTGCGGATCACCGTGAACGGGCTCGCCCCCAGGGACAGCGCGGCCTGTTCGGCGGCCGGGTCGAGTTTCTGCAACGAGGTCCAGACTGGAATGATCATGAACGGCAACATCACGTGGACCAGGGCGATGACCACGGCGAACGGTGTATAGAGCAGCTTCACCGGCGCACCGCCGAAGGCTTGCAGGGCCTGGTTGACCAGGCCGTCGGCGCCGAGCAACAGGCTCCAGCCGAAGGCCCGCACCACCACCGAAATCAGCAGCGGCGTGAGAATCAGGATCAGGAAAGTCGAGCGCCACGGCGCGCCCATGCGGCTGAGGATGTACGCCTCAGGCACGCCGATCAGCACGCACAAAACAGTGGTCAGGGCGCTGATCCAGAATGTGCGCAAAAAGATCTCGTAGAAGTACGGATCACCCAGCAGGCTGGTGTAGTGCGCGAGGGTGTAGGCGTCGCCGTCGATGCCCGAGCTGTAGTCGAAGACGTTGAACGACAGGACCACGGTCAAGCCCAAGGGAATCACCAGCAAGCCCAGGTACAAGGCCAGGGCCGGCGCGGACATCAGGTAGCCTTGCCGACCACGGCGCATCGCATCGATCAGCTTCATGCCGGTACCTCGTCCACGCTCAGCACCCGCAGCAGTGCCGGATCCCAGTCCAGGCCCACCGCCGTGCCTTCGGCCAAGGGCGCCGAGCCGTCGTTGCGGCGCACCACGCAGAGTTCACCCAGGCCGGTGGACACGCCGTACAGCCATTGGCTGCCCAGGAAGAAACGGCTGACGAGGGTGCCTTGCAGTCGCCCTGAACCGGCTTCGCACAGGTCGATTTTTTCCGGGCGCAGGCTCAGGGTCAGCTCGCCATCGGCCTGGCCGCAGGCTTGAACGACGCCCGCACTGTCCCGCATGCCGGGCAGCAGGTTGGCTTTGCCGACGAAGCTGGAAATGAACTCGGTGCGCGGGTGCTCGTAAAGGGTGTACGGCGCGTCGATCTGGGTGATGCGCCCGGCCTGCATCACCACGACCCGGTCACTGATCGACAGGGCTTCGGACTGGTCGTGGGTCACCATCAGTGTGGTGATTCCGACTTCGCGCTGGATGCGGCGAATTTCGTATTGCATCTCTTCGCGCAAGTTGGCGTCGAGGTTGGACAGCGGCTCGTCGAGCAACAGCACCGGCGGTTCGATCACCAAAGCCCGGGCCAGTGCCACGCGTTGGCGCTGACCGCCCGAGAGTTCTCGTGGGTAGCGGTCGGCGTGGCGGTCCAGGCGGACCAGTTTCAACACCCGGTCCACCCGTTGTTGCAGTTCGGCGTAGGCCACTTTGCGCATGCGCAGACCGAAGGCGACGTTGTCCCTGACGGTCATGTGGGGGAACAGCGCGTAGCTCTGGAACACCACCCCCAGACCACGGCTGGCGGGCTTGGCGTGGGTAATGTCGCGACCGTCCAGCAGGATGCGCCCGCTGCTGACTTCGACGAAGCCGGCAATCATTTGCAGGGTCGTGGTCTTGCCGCAGCCGGAAGGCCCCAGTAGCGAGACAAACTCGCCTTTTTCCACCGACAGGTTGGTGGCGACCACGGCGTCGATGTCGCCGTAGCGTTTGCCAAGTCCTTCAAGTTGCACAAAAGCCATCGCTGCGCTCCACCTGGGATTGTTATGCGTCGCCGCAAGGGCGCGCTTTTTTATGGGCAGATACGAAAGGGTGCTGCTGGGGTGCGTTGGCGCTCGACTTTGAGTCGGCTGCCGCTGTTGTTCGAATCGCCCCTGTCTGGACGAAGAGTAGGACGAAGAATAGGATGGGCTCAATGGACTATTTCACTGAGATGAAGACTATTTTCAGTTTCATTCAGTGAGTAAATTTAATAATGAGAAATTGCATGGTTAATTCCATTAATCGGAATACTGACAAGAGCGAAGTGGGGGTCGGAGCGGTCTCCAGGCTGTTTGCCGTGTTGCGCAGCTTGGGTGACACCGCCGAGGGCGGTGAGCGAGTGACGCAATTGGCCCAGCGCATCGGCCTGTCCCAGCCCACCACGCATCGCTTGCTGCGCAGCCTGATGGACGAGGGCATGGTCGAGCAGGATGTCCGCAGCAAACGCTATCGCCTGAGCCTGGAGTTCTTCGCCCTGGCGGCCCGCGCCGGCAATACCGGCAACCTGCGCGACCTGGTACGCCCGGCCATGCTGCGGTTGTCGGCGTCCTTGGGGGACTCGCTGTTTTTGCTTGCCCGCAGCGGCTTCGATGCCATCTGCCTGGACCGCAGCGAGGGGCCGTTTCCGATCCGCACGTTCACTGGTGATATTGGAGGCCGCGTGGCGTTGGGCGTGGGGCAGGGCAGCCTGGCGATCCTGGCGTTCCTGCCGCAAGAGGAGCGCGACACGGTGATTCAATACAACCTGCCACGGCTTAAGGATTTCCATCTGTACGACGAAGTCTTCCTGCGTTCGGAGGTGGAGAACGTGCGCGCGCTGGGCTACGCCGGGCGCAACACCGGCGTATTGCAAGGCATGGCCGGGGTAGCCGTGCCGATCCTGGACCGTGATGGCCGGGCCGTGGCCGCCTTGAGCGTGGCAACCGTGAGCGACCGGTTGGGGCCCGATCGGCTGCCGACGGTGGTGGACATGCTCAAGCGCGAGGCGGCTCTGATCGGGCCGCGGATCAACCCGTTCGACCCGTTGCTGCGCAGGCCTTCGCAGGTGTTTGGGCAGGGGTGAACACTGCCTCAAGACCACCACTGATCCCCTTGTGGGAGCGAGCTTGCTCGCGATGGCGGTCGTTCAGTTAGCAATGATGTTGACTGACACACCGCTATCGCGAGCAAGCTCGCTCCCACAGGGATCTGCGCGGATCAGAAGTCCAATGTCTGCTTGAGTCTTTGCACCGTCGGCGTGTCACTCGGTATGACCATCGCGTAGTTGTAGCCCGGCCCGGACCAGTACTCGGCTTGCAACTCGCCGTCGCGGCGACTGCCCCGGGGCAGCAGGAAGTTTTTCGGGCCGGGCGGGCGCACGTAGAAACTGATTTTCTGACCGCTGGGGTCCTGATAGACCACCATCGCCGCCGCGCCTTGCTCGGTGCTGAGCAAACGCCCGCTGACCGGTTTGAAGCCGGCGCTGGACAGGTCGGGCAGCCGGTCGGCCTGGGTGAAGTAGCGGTCGAGCCAATCTTGCATGTGCTGCTCGTCGCCGGTCTGGTAATCGGCTGGAAGGATGCCCTGCTGGGCAATCAACCGGTACGCCTGGAGGGCATCGGCCATGGGCGCTGCGGTGCCGAGCAGGGTCATTTGCCGCGCCTGCCAGCCACCGAAGCCACCCACGCTGACCGCCAGCAACAACACCGCCGCGCTGGCCAGGTGGCGATGGGCGCGGTGTTTCAGACGCTGGCGAATCATGGCCGGGTCGAGGTCCGGGTTGGGCGGTTGTTGCAAGGTTCCGCTCAGGGCCGTGCGCAGGTGCTGCGCATCCTGTTGCCAGGCCCGGACGCGGGCGGCGACGTCGGGCTGGTTGGCCAGGTAGGTCTCGACCAGACGCCGGTCGGCCTCGCTCAGTTGGCGATCGACGTAGGCGTGCAGGTCGCTGTCGCTGGGGGGCATGCTGATCATTTGAGTATCCGCAGGGTGGGGCGGGTGATTTCGCCATCGCTGAGTTGGCGCAGGGCCTGGCGGGCGCGGGACAGGCGGGACATCACCGTGCCGGTCGGCACGCCGAGGATGTCGGCGACTTGCTGGTAACTCAAGCCTTCCACCGACACCCACAACAACAGCGCACGCTGTTCCGTGGTGAGCTGATCGAAGGCCTGCAAAGACGACTGGGCGATCACGCTGCGTTCGGCCGAAGGGTGGGCATCATCGCGGCCGGTGAAAAACTCCAGCATCCGCGCGTACCGACGGGAGCGGCGATGGCCGTCGAGAAACTGCCGATACAGGATCGAAAACAGCCAGGCCCGCAGATCGCCGTCCGGGCGCTTGTCGTGCCATTTGGACAACGCCCGTTCCAGGCACATTTGCACCAAGTCGTCGGCGTTGCTCGGGTTGCGCGTCAGCGACACGGCAAAGCGCCGTAGCCTGGGGATGAGTTCGCGCAACTGTTCGTCGAGTGCATTCATGGAAGGTGGTTTCTGTAGGCAGTCACTGCGCCGGGACTGGAAAGACGATCCGCGAACGAGATTATTCCAGTGCAGGAAAAATAAATACGAGGCGTGGGAATAAACCTGCCGGGCTTTCGTCTGACGTGTCCTTTCCAACAAATGGCCTCGAGCCCTGGAGCTTTCTCATGGTTGATCCTTCACCCTCGGCGAGCCGGCCGCCCTTGAGTGGCGCCGCCCTGACACTGCGCCTGAGCGGCATTGCCGTGATTGTTGCGGCGCTGGCCGGGCTGTTTGCCTACGTCAATGGCAGCCTTGACCCACAGCGCCTGACACCGGAAGCGCTGGTCAATGTCTTGGAAAAAAACAACGGCGTTCACCCGGGCTTTCGACGCAACCACTCGAAAGGAGTCTGCGTCGCGGGTTATTTCCAAAGCTCGGGCGAGGCCAGTGCCTATTCCAGCGCCCAGGTGTTCTCGCTGCCGCAAACGCCCGTGGTTGGGCGTTTCGCCTTGCCCAGCGGCAACCCTTATGCACCGGACGGCAGTGTGCCGATTCGCAGCCTGGCGCTGCGTTTTACCCAGGCCAACGGCCAGCAATGGCGCACCGGCATGAACAGCATGCCCGTGTTTCCGGTGGGCACCCCCGAAGCCTTCTACCAACTCCAGCAAGCCCAGTCGCCGGACCCTGCCACAGGGAAACCGAATCCCGCGGCCGTACCGGCGTTCTTTGCCGCGCATCCCGAAGCCGTGCCGTTCCTGCAATGGATCAAGACCGCCAAACCGTCGGCCAGCTATGCCACCGAAACCTACAACGGCATCAACGCCTTCTATCTGGTCAACCCCGCCGGGCAGCGCCAGGCCGTGCGCTGGGGCGTGGTACCGCTGAGCCAGGACGCTACCGATGCGACGCCACCCCAGGGCGCCGACTTTCTCGAGCAAGACTTGGCGAAGCGTCTCGCCGCCGGGCCGTTGCGCTGGCAACTGAACATCACCTTGGCCAACCCGGGGGACCCGGTGAACGACGCCAGCAAGGCCTGGCCCGCTGACCGCAAGGTACTCAACGCCGGCACGCTGGTGCTGGAGCGCACCCAGGCGCAGGACAACGGCGAATGCCGCGACATCAACTATGACCCGCTGATCCTGCCCCAAGGGATCGAAGGGTCTGACGATCCGCTGTTGGTCGCGCGTTCCGCTGCTTATGCCAGTTCCTATCTGCGCCGTACCAGCGAAGTGAGCCAATTGCCCGCCACCCAGGAGTCCCGCCCATGAGCGCCCCTCGTCACTTCGCACCGCTGGCTCGGCTGCTGCACTGGCTGATGGCATTGATGATCATCGCCATGCTGTTTATCGGCGCCGGCATGGTCGCTTCGGTGTCCGCACGCCATGAATGGCTGCTGCAGTTGCACAAACCATTGGGCATCGCGATTTTGCTGTTGGTGATCGTGCGCCTGGTGGTGCGTTTTACGACCCGCCAACCGCCGTTGCCGGCCGATCTGCCGGGCTGGCAGGTGCTGGCGGCAAACGCCTCCCACGTGCTGTTGTACGCCTTGATGCTGGTCCTGCCGCTGTTGGGCTGGGGCATGATTTCGGCGGCGGGGGATCCGGTGATGCTCGGTAACTGGCTGCAACTGCCCTCGATCCTGCCCGCCCACGCCCAGACATTCGCACTGCTGCGCAAAGCCCATGGGTACCTGGCTTACTTGTTGTTCCTGACGGTGCTGGTGCATCTGGCGGCGGCGCTGTTTCACGCGTGGGTGCGCCGGGATGAGGTGTTGGACAGTATGTTGCGCGGCAAGGGCTGAAGTTGGTGAACGACTCAAAATACTGTGGGAGCGAGCTTGCTCGCGATGACGGCAGCACAGCCAACATCTCTGCAAGCTGACCCGCCGCTATCGCGAGCGAGCTCGCTCCCACAGGGATTCAGGGGACTTAGATGAGGGTGGGAGCAAAGCTTGCTCCCACCCAGCGTGTTCACTTTGGATAGGGTTGATCAGGTCGTTGGATCAGCGCAATTCGTCAACCATGGCTTCGATGGTGCTCAACACATCCTTGCCCAGTTGCATCGAGCGTTTGCCGGACCAGCCGGTGATCGGGTTCGGGTGGTCGTCATGGTCCTTGAATGGCATTTCCAGGGTCAGGGACAGGCAGTCATATTTCTGCCCGACCGCGTTGCAGGCCAGGGTCATGTTGGCCTGGCCCGGTTCGTCGCGGGTGTAGCCGTGAGCGGTCTGGAAGTCTTTGGTCTGGTGCTTGAGATGGCTGCGAAAGCGCTCTTCGAGTTCGGCGATGCGCGGCGTGTAGCCCGGGTTGCCTTCGCAACCGGCGGTGAAGACATGGGGAATCTTCTCATCGCCGTGAGCGTCGAGGAACAGATCGACGCCGTACTTTTCCATTTGCTGCTGTACGAAAAAGACTTCGGGGCTGATTTCCGGACTGGCGTTCTGCCAGGCGCGGTTGAGGTCCTGGCCCATGGCGTTGGTCCGCAGATGACCGTGGAACGCGCCGTCCGGGTTCATGTTCGGCACCAGGTACAGGTCGGCCTTGGCGAGTAACCGGTTCAGTTGCCCATCGTCATGCTGCTGGAGGCGTTCGATCACGCCTTCCATGAACCACTCGGCCATGTGCTCGCCGGGGTGCTGTTGGGCGATGATCCAGATTTTGCGCCGGCCTTCGGCACCGCTGCCCTTGCGCAGCAATTGAATGTCACGGCCTTCCACGCTTTTGCCAACGGCCAATAGCTCGGTGCCGGCCTTGTGCTGCGCTTGTTCGATCAGCCAGTCATGACGGCCACGGCTGTAGGGTTCGAAGTAGGCGAACCAGGCGTGGGGTTGTTCGGCTTCCAGATGAAAGCGCAGGGCGTCGCCTTCAAACTGGGTCGGAATGCGGAACCAATTGACGTGATCGTAGGAGGCGACGGTCTGGTAGCCCGTCCAGGCCTTGTTGTAAGACGATTGACTGGCGTTGAGCAGGCGGAAGGAATGCTCCTGGCCGACGTGCAAGCCGCTGGCCTTGAAGTGGAACCACTGGAAATGGGCGCTGCGGGTATCGGGCCTGATCTTGAGCAACGACTGCAACGGGTTGCTGATGTCGACGACTTCGATGTTGCCGCTGTCGAAATTGGCGCTGATATCAAAGGAAGATTTAGCCACGGTCACGATTCCTGGAAAGGATTTTCATGGCCGTTACTTTACACGCAAGAAAGGGGAAGCCGGGACGATTTACGTCACGTAAACGAGGGGGCGTCCTCCCTGGACGCCGAGTCAGCTTAGAGAGTCTGCAATTGATTCTCAAGTGCTGGTCGTCGATAGTTTTCGCCCGTGTGGCGGGGGGACGCTTGTAAACGGATATTCATTTGCTATCATCGCCGCCACCGAATTGGCAGCATCCCGAAAGACTTCATTAGCCTGAAGACATAAGCCGAAAAATCGGCAAAAAAAGACCCGGCAAAAAGCCGGGTCAAAAACCGTGATTAGCCTGATGAGGAGATATTCCAGAAGTCCGACCTAAGGTCTTCTGGCCTATCGACTGATCTCGCGACCAGCTGATGCAATAATAATCATTATCATTTGCAAGTCAAATGGTTTTATCGCATCGATTGGAAAAAATTTCTCGTCCTCTGCGTTCGCGACGACATTCCCAAGGGTTACCGCTAGCGAGTAGGGTAGCCATCCAGGGATCGGTCAAGCATTACCTTGACCAGATCGATCATGTGCACCACCGAAAATGCCAGGTCACGGCTCGAACCATTTAACTGGTTGGCCGACTCATGGGCGGTCGCCGCTGCACAGCGCAGCAGGTCGCACGCATGGACAAGGGCTTCTTCCGCGCTGACGCTGTGGCTGACCTCGAAAAAGCGATGTTCTGCCTGGGCTGGCGAAACACTTGGTTTCAAGTAGTAATCGAGGGCGCGTTTGGCCGCGGGGCAATCCTGCAATGAAGAGAACGTGCCGTCGAAAGGGCTGCTGGGCTGGTCTGTATTGGGTGTGTCCATGGTGATGAAAATCTCCGTGTGAGGGGCTGAAGACCTGAATCCAGAATAGTACTTATCGTAATTGTGACGATAATTTAAATACTACAATTTGTGTTTTGCGGGTCGGAGCCACCCACGTATCGTGCCGCACATGGATAAATGGATAGAGTTGGTCAAGGCCAAGATGAAGGAGCTGCGCATCACGCAAGTGGTGCTCGCAGAGCGGTTGGGAATGTCCCAGGGCGGCGTCGGCCATTGGCTGACCAAGCGCCGGCAGCCCAGTGTCGACGACATGAACCGGGTCCTGCGGGAGCTGGGGCTGGAGTTTCTGGAAGTGGCCATGGTGATCCGCGAGCCGGACACCTCCACCGAAGAAGGCATGGCCCTGGCGCAGAAGTACAACCCGTACTTCCGTTACCCGGTCAGTGAGTGGCACGAGGTTGGCGAGGTTCGCGAAGGCGATCCCGGCGCCTACAGCCAGGCGCGCTACGAACTGACGGACTACCACGCCCGGGGCGATGCATTCTGGCTGGTGGTGGTGGGCGATGCGATGACCGCACCCAATGGGTTGAGCATTCCCGAGGGCATGTCGATCCTGGTGGATCCGGCCATCGAAGCGGTGCCCGGCAAACTGGTGGTCGCCTGCCTGCCCGGCAGCAGTGACGCGACCTTTCGCAAATTGATCGAAGAGAGCGGGCAGCGTTACCTGGTTCCGCTCAATCCGACTTACCCGAAAAACCTGTACACCGAGCAATGCCGCATCATCGGTGTGGTGGTGCAGGCCACCATCAGGTTCTGACTGGATCGGCCCTGGGAGCGGGCCGATTCCTATTCTTCGAACGCCACCAGGGCACTGCCCTCGCTGACCATGTCGCCTTCCTGGCAATACAGCGCCTTGATCACACCGGCCTTGGGCGCACGAATGCTGTGCTCCATTTTCATGGCCTCCAGTACCACCAGTTGAGCCCCGGCTTCCACTGTCTGGCCGACACTCACCAAGACCCGCACGATGCTGCCGTTCATGGGCGCGGCCAGGCCGCCTTGATGGCTGTGGCTGGCTTCGGCGGCGGCCAGCGGGTCGTACAGGTCGATCCGATGGAAGTCACCTTCCCACTGCAGATACAGGCTGTCGACCTGGCGAATGGCCCGATGGCTGCGGCGCACACCGTGATGCTCGATCGTCAGTCGTTCACCCTTGAGTTCCGCGCAATGGGCTGTGACGTCCAGCGTCAGCGCACGATCCTGACCTTCACAGCTCAGGTGCAAGGTGGTTTCCCTCGGCAACCCCAGGCGCATCCCGGTGGTGCTGGCCCACGGTGAACTGGTGTCATCGCCGCGTACGTGCGGTGCCAGGCTCAAGGCGACCCCTTGGGCGGCGGCGAACCAGAACGCGTCATCCAATTCACCGGGCTCTGGCAGTAATTGCGTCTGGTAACGTGGGATAAATCCGGTGTCCAGCTCTGCCGCCGCGAAGGCGGGATGGGCGACGATTCGGCGCAGAAAACCGATATTGGTTTTCAGCCCGCCAATGGCAAATTCATCGAGCATGCTCAACAGCCGCAGGCGCGCCTGCTCGCGGTCTTCACCCCAGGCAATCAGCTTGCCGAGCATCGGGTCGTAGAACGGCGAGATTTCATCGCCTTCTTCGACCCCGCTGTCGACCCGCCGACCCGGCCCCTCGGCCGACTCGCGATACAACGCCAGGCGTCCGGTGGCCGGCAGGAAATCGTTGACCGGGTCTTCGGCATACAGCCGCACTTCGATGGCGTGACCGAGCAACGGCACTTGCGCTTGAGTGATGGGCAATGGCTCGCCTTGAGCGACGCGGATCTGCCAAGCCACCAGGTCGAGCCCGGTGATCGCCTCGGTGACTGGATGCTCGACCTGCAACCGAGTGTTCATTTCCATGAAGAAAAATTCGCCCCGGGCATCCAGCAGGAACTCCACCGTACCGGCCCCGACATAACCGATCGCCTGGGCCGCGCGCACGGCGGCTTCCCCCATCGCCCGGCGCAGTTGCGGGGTCAGGCCGGGGGCGGGGGCTTCCTCCACGACTTTCTGGTGGCGGCGTTGGATCGAGCAATCGCGCTCGTTGAGGTACAGGCAGTTGCCGTGTTGATCGGCAAAGACCTGGATCTCCACATGGCGGGGTTTGAGCAGGTATTTTTCCACCAGCATCCGCGAATCGCCGAACGAGGACTGTGCTTCGCGCTGGGCCGAGGCCAGGGCTTCGGCCAGTTGGCTGACGTCCTCGACGACTTTCATGCCCTTGCCGCCACCGCCGGCAGTGGCCTTGAGCAATACCGGGTAGCCGATGCGCGCGGCGGCGTCGCGAAAGGTCTCCAGGTCCTGGGCTTCGCCGTGATAACCGGGCACCAGGGGCACGCCGGCGGTTTCCATCAGCGTCTTGGCCGCCGATTTGCTGCCCATGGCGTCGATGGCCGAAGCCGGCGGACCGAGGAAGATCAGCCCGGCATTTTCAATCGCCCGGGCGAATCCGGCGTTCTCGGACAGAAAGCCATAACCGGGGTGGATGGCTTGGGCGCCGCTGGCTTTCGCCGCGGCGATCAGTTTGTCGATTTGCAGGTAACTGTCGGCGGCCTTGCTGCCGCCCAGGTCGACGCGAATGTCGGCTTCACGGCTATGGCGGGCATCACGGTCGGTGGCGCTGTGTACGGCAACGGTGGTCAGGCCCATGGCCTTGGCGGTGCGCATGACGCGGCAGGCGATTTCGCCACGGTTGGCCACCAGCAATGTGGTGAGGGCAGGGGCGCTCATCGACGCGGCTCCTTGTTATTATTCGACTCGGCTTGCCAGTTCGGCGCACGTTTTTGCAGGAAGGCGCGCAGGCCTTCCTGGCCCTCCGGGCTGACGCGGATGCGGGCGATGGCGTTTTCGGTGTAGCGCCGCAGCGCCGGGGTAATGGCGCCGTTGCCGACTTCACGCAGCAGTTCCTTGCTGGCGCGCATGGCGGCCGGACTGTTGAGCAACAGGTTGTCGATCCACTGTTCGACCCGCTGGTCCAGGGTCTCGGCTGGGTAACTTTCCGACAGTAAACCGATCTCTTTCGCACGTTGCCCGTCGAAGCGTTCAGCCGTCAGGGCATAACGACGCGCCGCCCGTTCGCCGATGGCTTGCACCACGAACGGGCTGATCACCGCCGGTGCCAGGCCAATGCGCACTTCCGACAGGCAGAACTGTGCTTCATCGGCGCCAATGGCCATGTCGCAAGCACTGATCAGCCCCAGCGCGCCACCGAACGCCGCACCCTGGACGACGGCCAGCGTAGGAATTTTCAGTTTGGCGAGGTTGTACATCAGCTCTGCCAGTTCCCGGGCGTCATCGAGGTTGGTGTGGTAGTCGAGCTCGGCCGATTGCTGCATCCAGGCCAGGTCGGCACCGGCGCTGAAATGCTTGCCGCGACCGCGGATCAGCAGGAAGCGCAGGTTGGGATCGCTGCTGACGTGGTCCAGGGCGAGGATCAGTTCGCGGATCATTTCGGCGTTGAACGCGTTGTTTTTCGACTCGCGGCTGAGCCACAGGGTGGCAACGCCCCGTGGGTCGCTGTGCAGTTCGAGGGTATTGAAATTATCCATGGGCATTCCTCGTTTACATCCGGAACACGCCGAAGCGGCTCGGTTCGATAGGCGCGTTCAGTGACGCGGACAAGGCCAGGCCCAGTACATCGCGGGTCTGGGCCGGGTCGATGACGCCGTCGTCCCACAGCCGTGCGCTGGAATAGTAGGGGTGCCCCTGTTCTTCGTACTGATCGAGGATCGGTTGCTTGATCTCGGCTTCCTGCTCGGCGCTGAAGGGATGGCCGCTGCGTTCGACCTGTTCACGCTTGACCTGCACGAGCACGCCGGCCGCCTGCTCCGCACCCATCACGCCAATCCGCGCGTTTGGCCACATCCACAGGAATCGCGGGTCATAGGCGCGACCGCACATGCCGTAGTTGCCCGCGCCAAAGCTGCCGCCGATGATGACCGTGAATTTCGGCACTCGCGCGCAAGCCACGGCGGTGACCAGTTTGGCGCCGTGCTTGGCGATGCCGCCGGCTTCGTATTTCTGGCCGACCATGAAGCCGGTGATGTTCTGCAGGAACAGCAGCGGGATACCGCGTTGGCAGGCCAGCTCGATGAAATGCGCGCCTTTCTGCGCGGCCTCGGCGAAGAGAATGCCATTGTTGGCCAGGATCGCGACCGGGTAGCCATGCAAATGAGCGAAACCACACACCAGGGTCGTGCCGAACAGCGCCTTGAACTCATCGAACACCGAACCGTCCACCAGGCGCGCGATCACCTCCCGCACATCGAACGGCTGCTTGGCATCGGCCGACACCACACCGTACAGCTCGTCACACGAATACAGCGGGGCGATGGGCTGGCGTTGCTGCAGCTCACCGAGTTTGCGCCAGTTGAGGTTGGCCACGCTGCGTCGGGCCAGCGCCAGGGCATGTTCGTCGCTGTCGGCATAGTGATCCGCCACGCCGGAGATCTTGCAGTGCACATCGGCACCGCCCAGGTCTTCGGCACTGACCACCTCGCCGGTGGCGGCTTTCACCAACGGTGGGCCGGCGAGGAAAATTGTCGCCTGCTGGCGGACCATGATCGCCTCGTCCGCCATGGCCGGCACATAGGCACCGCCAGCGGTGCAGGAACCCATGACCACGGCGATCTGCGGGATGCCCTGGGCACTCATGTTGGCCTGGTTGAAGAAGATCCGGCCGAAGTGCTCGCGGTCCGGGAACACTTCATCCTGGCGCGGCAGGTTGGCGCCGCCGGAATCCACCAGGTAAATGCACGGCAGGCGATTCTGCTGGGCAATGGTCTGGGCGCGCAGGTGTTTTTTCACCGTCAGTGGATAGTAGGAGCCACCTTTGACCGTGGCGTCGTTGGCGACAATCATGCATTCGACGCCTTCCACGCGGCCGATGCCGGCAATCACGCCGGCCGCCGGCACGTCTTCGCCATAGACTTCGTGGGCCGCCAATGGGCTGATTTCCAAAAACGGCGAGCCCGGATCCAGCAGCCGGTTGATGCGTTCACGGGGGAGCAACTTGCCCCGAGAGGTGTGCCGCTCCTGGGCCTTGAGGCCGCCGCCCTGGCGGATTTGCGCGAACAGGGCGCGCAGGGCCTCGACGTGCCCGAGCATCGCCTCGCGGTTGGCGATGAACTCCGGCGAACGCGGGTTGAGCTGAGTGTGCAGCGTGGCCATGGTCAGCTCCGTTAGCGGGTTTCGTTGAACAGTTCGCGGCCGATCAACATCCGACGAATCTCACTGGTGCCGGCACCGATTTCGTACAGCTTGGCGTCACGCAGCAGACGACCGGCGGGGAATTCATTGATGTAGCCATTGCCCCCCAGGATCTGGATGGCGTCGAGGGCCATTTGCGTGGCGCGTTCGGCGCTGTAGAGGATCACCCCGGCGGCGTCCTTGCGGGTGGTTTCACCGCGCTCGCAAGCCTGGGCCACCGCATACAGGTAGGCGCGGCTGGCGTTGAGCTGGGTGTACATGTCCGCGACCTTGCCCTGGATCAGCTGGAATTCGCCGATGCTCTGGCCGAACTGTTTGCGGTCATGGATGTAGGGCACGATCAGGTCCATGCAGGCCTGCATGATCCCGGTCGGGCCGCCGGACAGCACCACGCGCTCATAGTCGAGGCCGCTCATCAGGACTTTCACGCCACCGTTGAGCGCGCCGAGGATGTTTTCTTCCGGCACTTCGACGTCATCGAAAAACAGCTCGCACGTGTTGGAGCCACGCATGCCGAGCTTGTCGAATTTGTTGCTGCGGCTGAAGCCTTTCCAGTCGCGCTCGACGATGAAGGCGGTGATGCCGTGAGGACCCTTTTCCAGGTCGGTCTTGGCATAGATCACGTAGGTGTTGGCATCGGGACCGTTGGTGATCCAGGTCTTGCTGCCGTTGAGCACGTAACGGTCGCCACGCTTGTCGGCTCGCAGTTTCATCGAAACCACGTCGGAGCCGGCGTTTGGTTCGCTCATCGCCAGGGCGCCGACGTGTTCGCCGCTGATCAGCTTGGGCAGGTACTTGGTTTTCTGTTCGTGATTGCCGTTGCGGTTGATCTGGTTCACGCAAAGGTTGGAATGGGCACCGTAGGAGAGGGCGACCGAGGCCGAGCCGCGGCTGATTTCTTCCATCGCCACCACATGGGCCAGATAGCCCAGGCCAGCGCCGCCGTATTCTTCCGGTACGGTGATGCCCAGCAGGCCCATGTCACCGAACTTGCGCCACATGTCGGCGGGAAACAGGTTGTCGATATCGATCTGCGCTGCGCGGGGTGCCAGTTCGGCCTTGACGAAGGCCTGCACCTGGTCGCGCAGCATGTCGATGGTTTCGCCGAGGGCAAAGTTCAGGGATGGGTAGCTCATGGGACACCTTTGGCTTTTTTATCGGGTGCGGAGAACGGGGAGTGGCTCTCACCTTTACGTTAACGTAAGCCTGCGGCGAGAAGCTGTCAATCGTCCTTTACGTTAACGTCAACTTGGGCCAGAGTTAGTGCCCAGAAAGGTATGTTGTTGCATCAGGTTACCGCCACACCCACTAATAAAGACAAGAGGGGGCGTTATGGATCAACCCGGTTCGCGTTCGCAGCTCAGCTACACCCGTGGTTCCTCGGCCAAGGCCTTGCTGGCCCAAACCATCGGCGAGGTTTTCGACCAGACGGTGGCCCTTTATCCGGAGGGTGAGGCGTTGGTGGTTCGCCATCAATCGCTGCGCTATACCTGGCGACAACTGGCCGAGGCCGTCGATCTGCATGCCCGAGCCCTGTTGGCGCTAGGCTTGAAAACCGGTGATCGCCTCGGTGTATGGGCGCCCAATTGCGCCCAGTGGTGTATCAGCCAGTTCGCCAGTGCGAAGCTCGGTGTGATTCTGGTCAACATCAATCCGGCCTATCGCGTTTCCGAACTCGAATACGTGCTCAAACAATCCGGATGCCAATGGCTGGTGTGCGCCGGCGCGTTCAAGGCCTCGGATTATCACGCCATGCTGCAAGCGCTGGCACCGGAGCTGGCGGAGCAATCGATCGGCCATCTGCAAAGCGAGCGCCTGCCGGGGTTGCGCGGTGTGATCAGCCTCGACTCCCAGCCACCGACAGGCTTCCTGCCCTGGTCGCAACTGGCCGCCCTGGGCGCGGCGGTGACGCCTGGACAACTGGCCGAGCGCCAATCCAGCCTGCGGTTCGATCAGCCGGTGAATATCCAGTACACCTCCGGCACCACGGGCTTTCCCAAAGGCGCAACCCTCAGCCATCACAACATTCTCAACAACGGTTACATGGTTGGCGAGAGCCTGGGCCTGACGGCTGGCGACCGGCTGGTGATCCCGGTGCCGCTCTACCATTGTTTCGGCATGGTCATGGGTAACCTGGGCTGCATGACCCATGGCAGCACCATGATCTACCCCAACGATGCCTTCGACCCATTGCTGACCCTCAAGGCCGTGGCCGAGGAAAAAGCCACTGCGTTGTATGGCGTGCCCACGATGTTCATTGCCCTGCTGGACCAGCCGCAGCGGGACGACTTCGACCTGTCCAGCCTGCGCACGGGCATCATGGCCGGGGCCACCTGTCCCATCGAAGTGATGCGACGGGTCATCAACGAAATGCACATGGCCGAAGTGCAGATTGCCTACGGCATGACGGAAACCAGCCCGGTGTCGTTGCAGACCGGTCCTTCAGACGAACTGGAGCTGCGTGTAACCACCGTCGGCCGCACCCAGCCGCAGCTGGAAAGCAAGATTATCGATGAGGCGGGCAATCTCGTCCCGCGTGGCGCTGTCGGCGAATTGTGTACCCGTGGCTACAGCGTGATGCTCGGCTACTGGAACAACCCCAAGGGCACCGCCGATGCCATCGACACGGATGGCTGGATGCACACCGGCGACTTGGCGACCATGGATAAGCAGGGCTACGTCTGCATTGTCGGGCGCAACAAGGACATGATCATCCGTGGCGGGGAGAATATTTACCCCCGTGAGCTGGAGGAGTTCTTCTTCACCCACCCGGCGGTGGCGGACGTGCAAGTGATCGGCATCCCGTGTTCACGCTATGGCGAAGAAATCGTGGCGTGGATCAAGCTCCATCCTGGCCACAGCGTCAGTGAGCAAGAGCTGCAAGACTGGTGCAAGGAGCGCATCGCCCATTTCAAGACGCCGCGTCATTTCAAATTCGTCGAAGAATTTCCCATGACAGTCACCGGCAAGGTCCAGAAATTTCGCATGCGCGAGATCAGTATCGAAGAACTGCGCGATAGCGACGGCTGAGGTACATCTGTGGGAGCGGGCTTGCTCGCGAAGACGGTGGCATGGTCAACATTTATGTCGCTTGGTACACCGCTTTCGCGAGCAAGCCCGCTCCCACAAGAAAAATCCAAACGGCAGAAGCACAAAGGGGAGCCGAAGCTCCCCTTTAATTTTGTCGTCGCGTGCTCTTTTTTATTATTGAGGGGCGGCCTGTTGTTGTTTTTGGTAGCCGTGGCCCTTTACCGCTGTTTTTGGCGATCCCCATCCGGGATCAAGAGCAAACGTATTTTTTTGAGCGCTGACCTGCTTTTTCGCCTGGCGATCCAACCGATTCGGGAGCTACCTGAAGGTAGTTTTATTGTTCTCTGCCCGGTTGCGGGTTGCTCCTGGAAGCACCCTGAAAAGCACATCTTCTCCAAAAAAATCTGTTAGCTGCGTCTCTGCCGTGTTGTTTTTGTTATATCAGAGTCGTTTCGTCTTGTTTTTATTGGGTTTGCTGCGTTTTTTTATTCTTGTTATGCAAGAGATATAGCAGGTGGCGTGCCAACTTTTAAAAAACCATATAAATCAAACAGTTATGATTTTTTCCTGAAAAGCCTGACCGGCCAAACCTGACAAATTGTTTCCGTGTTACTCGTTTCGCCCCTGTTACAAAGCTGGCGGTAACACTCAGTGTGCGTTGCGGGCCTTGGCCACGCGCGAACCCGTCGGGCGGCCGAGCACATCACAAATCTGCCGACCCGCGGCGATCAGTGCGTCCAGGTCGACACCGGTTTCGATACCCAACCCATCGAGCAGGTACAGCACGTCTTCGGTGGCGACGTTACCGCTGGCGCCCTTGGCATACGGGCAACCACCAAGGCCGGCGATGGAGCTGTCGAACACCGCGATGCCTTCCAGCAGGCTGGCGTAGACATTGGCCATGGCCTGGCCGTAGGTATCGTGGAAGTGTCCAGCGAGTTTGTCCCGGGGCACCTCGGCGCCTACCACTTCGAAGAGCCTGCGCGTGGCGCCAGCGGTACCTGTGCCGATGGTGTCGCCCAGGGAGACCTCGTAGCAGCCCATCGCATGCAGCTCCCGGGCGACCCACGCCACTTGCTCAGGCTTGACCGCCCCTTCATAGGGGCAACCCAGCACGCAGGACACGTAGCCGCGCACACTGACACCGTGCTGTTTTGCGGCCGCCATGATCGGCGCGAAGCGCTCCAGGCTGTCCTTGATGGAGCAGTTGATGTTGCGCTGGGAAAACGCTTCGGACGCGGCGGCGAACACCGCCACCTCTTTCACGCCCGCCGCCAGCGCATCTTCAAACCCCCGCAGGTTCGGCGCCAGGGCGCCATAGGTCACACCGGGCTTGCGCTGGATCTGCGCGAACACCTCGGCGGACCCGGCCATTTGCGGCACCCACTTGGGCGAGACGAAACTGCCGACCTCTATATAGCCCAGGCCGGCGGCGCTCAGGGCATCCACCAGGCGCACCTTGTCGGCGACGCTGATGGGTTGTGCTTCGTTCTGCAGTCCGTCGCGGGGACCGACTTCGATCAAGCGTACAAAGGAGGGGAGGGACATGGGGATTGACCTGTAGTGAGTTGCCAATATGTCGAGCGCAATGATGAACCCATTGTGGGAGAGTGTTACTGGACGATTTCCTCGCCCTCGATCGTCTGCTCCAACGCCTGGATACAGCGTTCTTCGGCGGTGTCGAGTTCCAGCTTCATCTGTTCGATGTCCAGCAATTGCTGTTCGAGCTGTTCCCGGCGCTCGGCGATTTTCGCCAGCATGCTGTGCAGCTGCTTCTGATTGCCGCTGGAGGGGTCGTAGAGTTCGATCAACTCGCGGCACTCGGCCAGGGAAAAGCCAATGCGCTTGCCGCGCAGGATCAGCTTCAGGCTGACCTTGTCCCGCGGCGAATAAATGCGCTCCTGGCCCCGTCGCTCCGGGCTCAACAGGCCTTGTTCCTCATAGAAACGGATGGCCCGGGTGGTGATATCCAATTCGCGGGCGAGGTCGGAGATGCTGTAGGTCTGGCTGCTCATGGAAGCGCTCGAAACGAAAGGGGCTGGCGCTAAACTAAAGGCAGGTTGACGTTCGCGTCAAGCAGTGAGGTTCTGCACACAAAACCTGTGGGAGCGAGCCTGCTCACGATGGCGTCGGATCAGTCGCCCTGGATATTGGCCGGTCTACCGCTATCGCGAGCAAGCTCGCTCCCACCGTTCCGATCCTTTAAACCTTATCGAGCTTCTTCTCATGGGCCGTCACCTGTTGGCACAGCTCGATCATCTGCTCGCGCATCCAGCGGTTGGCCGGGTCCTGGTCGGTGCTTTCGTGCCAGTAGAGATGGGTCTCCACCGGTGGCACGTCGTTGACCGGCAGCAGGAAGGCATGCAAATCGTGACGCCGTGCAAAGCGCTCGGGGACGGTCATGACCATGTCGGTCTGCTGCAGCACTTGGGAAGCCATCAGGTAATGCTGGGAACGCAGGGCGATCTTGCGCTGGATGCCCATCTTGCCGAGGGCCAAGTCGACGTAACCCAGCCCGTTGCGGCGGCTGGAAATGTGCACGTGGGTCTGGGCCAGGTAATCATCGAGGGTGAGCTTTTCCTTGCCCGCCAGCGGGTGGCCCTTGCGCAGGGCGCACACGTAGCGATCTTCCATCAACTTGACGTGGCGCACCTGTGGGTCGGTGTTGAGCGGCGCGTCCACGGCGAAGTCGAGGCGGCCGGCGGCCAGTTCCTTGGTGGTTTCACGACGCTTGGACAGGAAGCTCTCGATCGCCACGGTCGGAGCCAGGCGGCGCAAGCGCTGGAACAGCAGCGGCAGGATCACGCCTTCGGTGAGGTCGGTCATGCTGATGCGGTAGGTCTTGACGGCCTGCAACGGGTTGAAGATCCGGCTTTCCTGCACCGACACTCGCAGTAGCGACAAGGCATTGCGCACCGGGCCGATGATGTTCTGGGCCATGGGCGTCGGCACCATCCCTTGGGCGGTGCGCACGAAGAGCGGGTCGTTGAAGGTCTCGCGCAGACGCGCCAGGGCATTGGACACGGCTGGCTGAGTGATGCCGACGATCTGCCCGGCGCGGGTCAGGTTGGCTTCGGTGTAGATCGCATCGAAGACAATGAAAAGGTTGAGGTCGACCTTGCTCAGATTCATGGCGCTGCACTCTTGTTCTTGGGCTTGTTGTGAGGTGCCGGGTGGCGATGCGAATCAGTGAAACATATATCGGTGATGAATGTTAATACACGCCGAGAATAGGTTAGGTAAATTTTCGTAGCTGAACTAGCATCGATTTCATGACCTAAAACAACCTCTGCCAAGAAGGTGCTGCTCATGGATTTTGCCTATTCCCCCAAGGTTCAGGAACTGCGTGAACGCGTCACGGCGTTCATGGACGCCTACGTCTACCCGGCTGAAGCGGTGTTCGAACGACAAGTGGCCGAGGGCGACCGCTGGCAACCCACGGCCATCATGGAAGAGCTCAAGGCCAAGGCCAAGGCAGAAGGCCTTTGGAACCTGTTTCTGCCGGAATCCGAGCTGGGCGCCGGCCTGACCAACCTGGAATATGCGCCGCTGGCAGAGATCATGGGGCGCTCGCTGCTGGGGCCGGAGCCGTTCAACTGCTCGGCCCCGGACACCGGCAACATGGAAGTGCTGGTGCGCTACGCCAACGAAGAACAGAAGCAACGCTGGCTCGAGCCGCTGCTGCGCGGCGAGATTCGTTCGGCCTTTGCCATGACCGAGCCGGACGTGGCCTCTTCGGACGCCACCAACATGGCTGCCCGCGCCGAGCGTGACGGCGACCAGTGGGTGATCAACGGCAAGAAATGGTGGACCTCGGGGGCCTGCGACCCGCGCTGCAAGATCCTGATCTTCATGGGCCTGAGCAACCCCGATGCGCCGCGCCATGCCCAGCACTCGATGATCCTGGTCCCGGTGGACACCCCCGGGGTCAAGATCGTCCGGCCGTTGCCGGTGTTTGGCTATGACGATGCGCCTCACGGGCATGCCGAAGTGCTGTTCGACAACGTGCGGGTGCCGTACGAAAACGTCCTGCTGGGCGAAGGCCGCGGTTTTGAAATAGCCCAGGGTCGACTCGGCCCAGGCCGGATTCACCACTGCATGCGTTCCATCGGCATGGCCGAACGCGCCTTGGAATTGATGTGCAAACGCGCCGTCAGCCGCACCGCTTTCGGCCAGCCGTTGGCGCGCCTGGGCGGTAACATCGATAAGATCGCCGACTCGCGGATGGAGATCGACATGGCACGCCTGCTGACGTTGAAGGCGGCGTACATGATGGACACGGTGGGCAATAAGGTGGCGAAAAGTGAAATCGCCCAGATCAAGGTCGTCGCGCCGAACGTGGCCTTGAAAGTTATCGACCGGGCGATCCAGATCCACGGTGGTGCCGGGGTTTCCAACGATTTTCCGCTGGCCTACATGTACGCCATGCAACGCACCCTGCGCCTGGCCGACGGCCCGGATGAAGTCCACCGCGCCGCCATCGGCAAGTTCGAGATCGGCAAGTACGTGCCCAAGGAGCTGTTGCGTAGCGGCCGCTGAAAGGCTGTTTCATCCTGGCAACGCCATCGCACTCACCACACATCCCCTGTGGGAGCGAGCCTGCTCGCGATGGCGGCTTCCAGGACAGTGAGCCTTCTTACTCCTTGACGCTCATGTACTCCTCGGCCCAACGGATGTAGTCCTCGGGCTGGGTGTAGGTGTGGGTCAGTTCGGTGGCGCTGAGGTCCGAGGCCTGGGTGAAGATCTGCCGCTGTTCGCGAAGGCTGTCGTAGGTGGCCTTGATCGAAGCGAAGTAGGCGCCGTGGCCATCGATGGTCACGCGTACGCCCAGGTCCGCCAGGCGCTTGTCGTCGCGCAGCAGCGGATTGCCGTAGGTGACAAGCATCAACGGCACCGTCAGGTTTTCACTGATTTTTTCCAGATGATCGAAGTCTTGCACGCCCACCATGCAAATCCCGTCGGCCCCGGCACGCTCATATTGCTGGGTCCGGCTGATGATTTCCTGGACCGGCAAGATTCCGGCGTTGGTCCGGGCGATGATCGCCATTTCCGGATCGACGCGTGCCTCCAGCGCTGCCCGAATCTTGCCGACGCCCTCGGCGACACCGATCAGGTCGGTGGATTTACGCCCGAACTGGGCCGGCAGCAAGGTGTCTTCGATGGTCAGCGCCGCGACGCCGGCCCGTTCCAGTTCGATGATGGTGCGCATCACGTTCAGGGCATTGCCGTAGCCATGATCGGCGTCGGCAATGACCGGCAACTGGGCCACGCGACCGATACGGGTAGCCTGTTCGGCAAACTCGCTGAGGGTGATCAGGGCGAAGTCCGGCGCGCCCAGTACTTGCAACGACGCGACCGAGCCTCCCAGGATGCCTACTTCAAAACCCAGGTCGGCGGCGATGCGTGCCGACATCGGGTCAAACACCGAGGCGGTGTGGTAGCAGGTCTTGGAAGCCAGCAGTTGACGAAAGTTACGACGCAAATCTTGATGGGAAAGCCTGGACATATGAGTTCCACCAATGGAATGGAAAGGCTTGAGCAAAAGTGTCAACGCCGAAAGATCCAAAGGCTATCACGTGGCAAGCGCAAAGATGATGACGAATATGCATGGGCGATGTTTTCGCTGCATGGGAAAGGCCGCAAACCCGGTCAGTCTGCGGCTGGCGAAAGCGTCCTTGGTGTGTCGCTCAGTCCGAGGTTGGCACGCTCCACAGTTGCTTGATCTCGTGGATGTTTGCAACGTTGAAGCGAGTGGGAAACCCGGGGATTGTGCAGTGGGTTTCGTTGATCAACTGCGTTGCGGTGTCGATCACCTGGGCGCTGGCTCGCAACAAGGGTGTTTCATCCCAGTCTTGCATCAGGTCATTCATGATTTTCTCCTTCTTTTAAATGCCGGATAACGGAACGACTATCCGGCGTTGAGCAATGACAATGTGTCTGTGAATAGCGCGATTTCTTGCGTCGCTACACCCGGATGAAGCGGTCGGTAGTTTTTATCGAAACACCAGGCTTCATCGAGTTTGAGCCAATGTTGCGGATGAACGAGCAGGCTCAATGACGCCGACATTGACATCGGCGGGATCTGTCTATGGATTTCTTTGAGTGCTGGCATGTACAGCACTTGGCCGGGTGCAAGTTTTAGTCGTCGCGCTTTACCCAGGCGCGGTCTCTTATTCTTTTGCAGCGGTAGGTCGTCGAGTATCTCGCGGGTGATAGTGGTATAGCCGTCACCGCTGTAGCCGACGGCATAAATCTCGAAGTCGTGACTGTGGTTCAGGTTATAGATGAACGTTTCTTTTTCATCAGCCGTTCCTGCCGGTGCCCAGAAATTCAAGCGAAGGCTGAACGAGTCATTGCGGTGTAGAACAAACCCATAGGCGTTATAGAGGCGGCTGCGTGTATCAAAGCCGTCTCGTTGGATCGTGGCATACAGATGATCGCTCAACAAAGCGCGATTCTTGGCCAACTGCCGCAGGTCTTCGATAATCCGGGATTTATCTCGCCGCAGGTCATGGGTTTTCAATCGCTCGACAAAGGCTTCCAGTTTCATGCCGCCTGCTCGAACGGTTGGAGCAAGTTTTCCAGGCGCGAATCCTGGTGTTTTTTCAGTAATGGGATGTAGCTCAAGGCGTCCTGGGGATTGGCCCGATAGAGCATCTGGAAGGCTTTCCACGCCACGGCCGGGTGATAGTGGTAGATCAGCTCCCCGGCGACGCGGCTGCGTTCGGGGTCTTGAACCGTTTCGAGCAGCTCCAGGCTTACCAGGTAGCGGGCGGCGCTGTCGTCATGGGGCAGCCAGGCAACCTTGCGTAACGAGGCACGATCGAATACACCGATGTCTGCGCTCCTGTCCGGCAGGTTGATCCTGCCCATCAGCCCCGTGTTCGTTTGCGCTGGGCGGCAGTAGTCAAAGAGTGCCTGGCGGCCGTCGATCACCAGCGGGTTGTTTTTATCTATGTGTACGGTGTCGGCCTTTTCAAGCCGAGGCCCCTTGAGGGTATATCGCTGTACGTCGAAGGGTCGATCAACGGCGAACAGAATACTTTGGCCGGGTATTGAATACAGTTGCGAAGAGTCACCGATGGATGTCATTGCCTTGATGCTGATATTGCCAATGTTCGTGCAATGCAACGTGATGGTGGCCGTGTGCAAGTTGGTAATATTCATGATGGCTGCACGTCGAGAACGGGCAGTGGCGAAGGTTGGCTGGTTGTTCAGCTCGGCAATTAATTGATTGATTTGCGTGGTCATGTCCAAGGTTTTTATTTGTTCTGCGATCTCTTCAGGCGGCAGGTGCGTGGAAATCAGAGTCTTGATCATGAGCGGGTTCGGTAAAGTAGGGCGATGGGCACAAGTATGGTTTTGGGAGGGGGTGGAGGCAATTATGGAATTGTGGGGAAGTATTGCCGATGAACAATACTTGAGTTGTTAAAGAGGCAGCACGGGGCAACTCGGTAACGCTGCGCTTTTGGCAGGACGATAAGACCGGCCGCCGGGGCGGCGGTGATCGGACATTGGTGGACGAGGCGCGAGAAAGGTTATGCCGCCACTGCCTGCTGCCCCTGCCTGAGCAGCGCCACGGCGCGCACCGTGTCACCCGGTTGCACTTGCAGGCGTTTGGCGGTGAGGCGATCGACGAGCAGGCTGTGGCCATGCAGGTGCGCGCGGGCGCTGGTGACGCGGCAGTTTTCCAGGCGCCGGTTATGGATCAGCCACACCGGCGCCCGTTCGTCCGGAGTGCCAATGGCCAGGGTCAGCGCCTGGCTGTCGCGTACGCTGCGGATTTTCGACACCGGCGCTTCGATCACCGGGCCGCCGTCGAAAATGTCGATGTAGCCCCTATGGCTGAAACCTTCGGCACTGAGGATCTTCAGGGCCGGTTCGGTGTTCGGGTGGGCCTTGCCGATCACCGCCTGGGCCTGTTTGGTGAGCAGGCAGGTGTACAGCGGCTGGCGCGGCATCAGCTCGGCGATGAACGACTTGTTGCCCATCCCGGACAACTGGTCGGCGTAGCTGAAATCCTTCTGGAAAAAATGTCGTCCCAGGCTGTCCCAGAACGGCGAACAGCCTTGTTCGTCGGCATGCCCCCGCAGCTCGGCAATGAGTTTTTCGCCGAACAGCTGGGAAAACTCGGCCACGAACAGCAGGCGCGCCAGGGACAGCAGGCGCCCGTTGTGCCCGTGACGTTGTTCGGGGTGCAGGAACAACGAGCAGATTTCCGATTGCCCGGACATCTCGTTGTTGAGAAACAGCGTAGGGATCTGCCGCTGGATTCCCAATTCCGGCGCCGAGCTGACCGTGACCCCGACCCGATAGTTGTACCAGGGCTCACGCAGCCCCACCGCCCCGGTCAGGGCGCTGATGCCCACCACCTGCCGGTCATCGTCTTCGAGCACGAACAGGTAGTCGGCGTCGGCACGTTCGACTTGGCCGGCGAAGGTCCGCTGGGCCCAGCGAACGCGGTGGGCCAGGCGCTCTTCGTTGGCCGGCAGGCTGGTAAACCCCGGGCCCGCGCAACGGGCCAGGTCCAGCAAGGCAGGCAGATCGGTGATGGCCACCGGACGGACAATCATGATGCAGCTCCTTCATCGTGTCGGTCCAAACGTCGGTGCAGGCCATGGGATCGAGTGGGGTTCATAGGGCGATCACCCGGATCCGTGCGCCATCCTCGATGTCCAGGGCCGTCAGCATGGCGGGCGACAGGGCCACAGGGCCGTCGGCGCCGACGTCCAGCTCGGCGACGATGGCCCGGTAGTTGCCAAGGTGCTCGTTGCTCACCAGGTACAGGCCCCGTGCGTCAATCTGCGGGCTCTGCCTGGCCGTAGTGGTGCGACTTTGCGTGATGGAACGGATATTGGCGATACGGGCATGCAAGGTCGGCCCACCGTCGAAGAGGTCGACGTAGCTGTTGGTCTCGAAACCCTCGCGCTCGAGGATGTCGAAGGCTTCCTGGCCGTCGGGATGCACCCGGCCGATGCAGGCCTGGGCTGCGGGCGGCAGCATGGGCACGTAGATCGGGTACTGCGGCATCAGCTCGGCGAGAAAGGTCCGGCTTTGCAAGCCACACAACCGTTCGGCTTCGACGTAGGGCAGGTCGAAGAAGTGCTGGCCGATGGCGTCCCAGAAGGGCGACTGGCCGTCTTCGCTGCTGAAACCGACGATTTCGGTGATGACCGATTCGGCGAAACGCTGGGGGTGGGCGGCGATGAACAACAGCCGGGCCCGGGACAGCAGCTCTGATTCCGGCGTGCGCACCCGTTCGGCGTCGATGTGGAAGCCACGCAGCAGTGTTTGCCCGTTGAGGTCCTGGCACAGCGACAACGCAGGTACGCCATGCTGAATGTTCAACTCCCGGGATTCGCTGGAAAACGGCCGGTTGCGCAGGCTGTAGAACGGTTCGTTGCAACCGGTGCTGGAGAGGATTTCCGAACAACCGACCAGGCGCCCGGTTTCCAGGTCCTGCAAGACGAAAAAGTAATTCTCTGCCCCCGGCCCTTGCGCATCGGCTGCGAACGAGGCGCACGAGTCGAGGATTTTTTCCTCCAGCCGCCGGGTATCGTCCGGCAGCGACGTGACGCCCACCAGGCTGTCACGGGCCAGTCGTTGCAGTTGCGGCAGATCGGCTAATTGAACTGGACGTAAGGCCAGCATGGATTGCACTCCTGTTCCCAGAGAACCCGGTGACCGGCACCGGGCTTGACGATCACTGTCGATGTCCACGCGTTACAACCATGGCTGGCCGAACCCTTCGACCGCCGTTTCTCATTGACCCGCCGGATCGGGCAGGGCCGTGCGACTGCCGAATTTGTTGAGCAGGCACAGATAGACCACACCCGCGGCGATCCAGATCAGGCCGAGTTTCTGCGCAGCCACGCCCATGTTGTACATGATGGCCGCGACGATCACGAAGCCGACCAGTGGGCAGATCAAGTGACGAATCAATTGGCCGGACCGCTGGCGGCGCCAGTAATGGTTGATGACGGTGATGTGCAGCAACATGAAGCCGCTCAGGGCGCCGAAGTTGACCAGGGAGGTCAGGGTGTCCACGGCGTTGATGAACAGGTAGCAGATCAGCAACGACAGCACCGCCACCAGATAGATGCTCATGTAGGGGGTGTTGTGTTTCGGATGGACCTTGGCCAGCACCTTGGGTAACTGGCCGTCCCGGGCCATGCCGAACAACAGGCGCGACACCGCTGCCTGGGAGGTGATCGCCACTGCCACGCCCCAGGCCAGGGCGGTGGCCACCGCGGTCAAGGTGGCCAGCCAACTGCCGGCCGCCAATTCGGCGATTTCATAGAAGGCGGTATCGGCGGACTTGAAGCCCATGCCGGCTGCCAGATCGGTGGCGATCCAGGTCTGCACCACGAAAATCGCCCCCATCACCAGCAAGGTCACCAAGGCGGCCTTGCCGACGCTGCGACCCGGGTCGCCCTTGATTTCTTCGGCCAGGGTGGAAATGGCGTCGAAGCCCAGGAACGACAGTACCGCGATGGACACGGCTTGCATCAGCAGGGCGAAGTTGAAGTGTTCCGGGCTGTACAGCGGCGCCAGGGTCAGTTGGCCATGGCCGGCCCCGCCGTGCAGGGCATTCCAGGCGTAGAACAGGAAAATCCCGAGCACCACCAGCTGTGCCAGCAGGAAAAGGATGTTCATCCGTGCGGTGAACGTGATACCCCGCAGGTTGACGAAGGTCGCGCTCACCAGGAATGCCAGGATGAAACCGACCTTGGGAATGTCCGGGTACAAATGGTTCAGCGCCATGGCGGCGTAGACATAGAGCAGCGGCGGGATCAGCAGGTAGTCCAGCAGCATCAGCCAGCCCGCGATGAACCCGACGTGTGGGTTAAGGCCTCGTTGCGCGTAGGAATAGACCGAACCTGCCACCGGAAAGGCCCGGGCCATGCTGCCGTAGCTCAAGGCGGTAAACAGCATCGCCACCATGCCGATGATGTACGCCAGCGGCACCATCCCTGGGGCTTCGGCGTTGACGTAGCCATACACGCCGAACGGTGCGATGGGGATCATGAAAATCATCCCGTATACCACCAGGTCTGTCAGCGACAGGCCGCGTTTCAATTCCTGCTTGTAGCCAAATGCCTCAATGCTCATGAGCCGTTTTCCTTTTCAGCTGTGTGGGTTGCGCTTGCTTGCTGTCTGTCGCTGGTAACTTGCCGCTGCCGCTACAGCAGGGGCGCCAGGTAGGCGCTCCAGGTCCGTACCCCCTCGGGGCTGCGCAACTGGTCGTTGCGCACTTCGATCAGCACCGAATCCAGGCCGCGGCCATCGCCGTGCACCGGGACAGTCATGTCGGTCAGGGGGTTGATCTTGTAGGGCTGGTTGCCCGCTGCCCGCAGCGAATGCCGGCTCAGTCCGTCGACGATGCGCTGGGCGTACTCCTTGGCTTCGCCGAACAGCACGCCGGCTTCCAGGGCGCGTGGCTGGCCATAGAACACCGGGGTGAAACTGTGGATGCCCACCACGCGTACCGGCCGGTTGGCGGCCAGGCGTCGGTCGATCAGCGCCCGCAAGCGATCATGAAAGGGATGGAACAGGCACTGCTGGCGATATTCGCGCGTGGCCTCGTCCAGGTCGTGGTTGCCCGGGACCTGGTAGATCTCGCTCTGGGCCGGAATGCTGTCCGGCACGTGCAACGGGCGGTTGAGGTCGATCAACAGCCGTGAGTAATTGGCCGACAGCAAGGTCGCACCGAGGGTTTCGGACAGGCGTTCGGCCAGCAGCAGTGCGCCGATGTCCCAGGCGATGTGCTCCTGGGACGCGGTTTCATCCAGGCCCAGGTCGTTCAGCGCCACGGGAATGAACCGGCTGGCGTGTTCGCACACCAGCAGCACCGGGTGGTCGGATTCCTCCCGGATCAGTCGATAGGCCGGCCTGGTGTAGAGGCCTGATTCAGCACATTCAATAGATTCGCGCATAGTGCTCGCAACGCTCGGCAGGTGAGAGCGCCTGGGTCAAGGCCTGCTCCTGGGCCTTCAAGGCGAAATAGGTTTCGACCAGCGGGCCGGGCAGGGCCTCGAGCAGCGCCCCGCTGTGGCGCAGGCAGTCCAATGCCTGGGCCAGGGTTGTCGGCAGGGCGATAATGCCACGGGCGCGACGTTGTGTTTCATCCAGCTCATCGGGTATTTCATCGGTGACAGCGTTCAATGCCAATCGGTGCTGGATGCCCAGCCGCCCGGCAATCAACAGCGCGGCCATCGCCAGATGCGGTGAGGCGGTGGCGTCCATGGCGCGAAACTCCAGGTTGTACTGGTTCGCCAGCGGCTTGCCTCCCAGGCTCACGGTCGGGCAGATGCGCAGCGCCGCTTCGCGGTTGCGCTGTCCCAGGCACGCATAGGATGCGCTCCAATGATGAGGTTGCAGGCGCGTGTAGGACAACGGCGTCGGTGCGGTCAGCGCGCACAGCGCCGGCAGATAATGAAGCACTCCTGCGGCCCAATGCTGGCCGAGGCTGGACAAGCCATTGCTGCTGGCGGCGTGATACAGCACCGGGTCTGCGTTCAGGTCTTGCAGGCTCAGGTGCAGATGCACGCCGTTGCACACGGCATTTTCCGAGGTCTTGGGGGCGAAGCTCACGTCCAGGCCCATCTGCCGGGCGATCTCGCGGGTGATTTCCCGAACGTTCACCGCCCGATCGGCAGCGGCCACGCCCAGGGTCGGGCGGCAGGTGATCTCGTATTGCTGCTTGCCGTATTCCGGCAGGAACATTTCCGGCTCGACGCCGCCGGCCCGCAGGGCACTGAGCAGCCACCCGGCGAACCCGGCCTGCTGGCGCTGGGCCTGGAGGCTGAAGGCCAGGCGATCAGGCTGCGCAGGCGTGGTAGCCAGGTTGAATTCATGCTCGAACGCGGCGAAAACCTGCAGGCCCAGTTCGCTGCGATAACGCTCCACTTCGTCCTGCAGCAGTGTGCGCGGGCAGGCGCTCCAGGGCCGGCCGTCGGTCTCCCGGATATCGCAATGGATGAAGTCCAGGGCCGGCGCCTGGGCGTCGGGGCCATTGTTGACGGTCACCCGGCTGGACAGGTCCGGTACCAGCCGCAGGTCGCCATAGGCGCCCCAGGGGTTGGTCGAGGCGATGACATCCTGGGGCGTCAACGCGCTGTTGGCCGGCACCCAGCCGCAACCGGCGGTGACGTAGTGGGGCAATTCATCGCTGGGGAACGAGCGCCCGCGGGTCACGCCGATCAGGTCGGTGGTCACCAGGGTCGTGACCGGCAGCGGTGCGAGGAGGGCAGTGGCATCGAGACGGCTCATGGCTGCATCTCCTGCAAACGAGCGAGTACGGTGTCGGTGTCGGTGATCCAGCAATAGCCCTTGATCGCGTTCAGGCACGCCAGGTGCCGTTGTTCGGTATAGGTCGCGCAAGCGTCTTCCACCAGCGTGACCAGGTAGCCGCGGTCGGCGGCGTCACGCACGGCCATGTCGACGCACTGGTCGGTGACGATTCCGGCGACGATCAGGTGCCGGGTCTGCAGGTTGCGCAGCACGTAATCGATGTTGGTGGAATTGAACACCCCGGAGGAGGTCTTGGGCAGCACGATTTCGTTTTCCTGCGGCGCCAGTTCGGCAATGATTTGCGCCTCGGGGCTGCCCTTGGGCAGGTGCATGTCCGACAGCTTGTGGTCCAGGGAGCGGTCGCGGCCATCGGCGGTGAGGCTTTCGATGTGGGTGTGCAACACGTTGTGCTGCGCCGCGCGCATCGCCTCGAGCAAGCGCTGCTGATTGGGAATGACCTGCTGGCGGGCCCGCTGGAGGAAATACTCGGCCTCGGGGCTGTGCAGGTGGGCATCGAATTGCGGTTCCAGCCAGGCGCGTTGCATGTCCACCAACAGCAGGGCCGTGTGCTGGCGGGTGAACGGCAAATCCCGGGGCGAGCGGTGGGGGAGCGAGAACATCCTTATTTTTCCTCCAGCAGGTGCGTGTTGAACTCCGTGCGCAGGGCGTCGATGCCTTCCAGGCGTTCGGCCAGCTCGGGGCATTGCAGGGTCAGGCAGGCGATCAGGGCCTCGACCTGGGCCAGCGCCGGCACCAGGCTGTCGAAGGCCGAAGCCGATTCCACCGGGGCGCTGATGATCAGGTCGGCCAGCTCGCGCAACGGCGAAGCATAGACGTCGCTGAACAGGACGACCCGGGCGTGCCGCGCCTTGGCCGCGCTGGCCACGCGCAGGGCCTGGGCCTGGTAGCGACGGTAATCGAAAATCAGCACCACGTCCTGGCGCTGTACGTCGAACAGGCGGTCAGGCAGTTGGGCGTTGTCTTCCAGGGCAAAGCAGCCGGCGCGCAGCAATCGCAAATGGTTGAGCAGGTAGTGGGCCAGGAAGCTGCTGAAGCGCCCGCCGAAACAATGCACCTGGTGGCGGCTGTCGAGCAACCACTGCACGAGAATGCGCACGTCTTCGGGTTGGGTCAGGGCCTGGGTGTCGACGAGGTTGCGTTGGCTGGCGGCCAGGTACTGGCTCCAGGTATCGCCTTGCTGCAATTTGGCCCGCGGTTGCAACAGCGTGCGAGGGGAGCGCAGGCGATGGTCCATGTCACTGAGCAGCGCATCCTGGAATTCGGCATAACCGCCAAACCCGAGTTTTTTCACCAGCCGTACGATGGTCGGGTCGCTGACGCCGGCATGGTCTGCCAGGCGTGACATCGGACCGAGGCCGTTGCGTGGGTAGTGATCGAGCAGGGCACGGACGACCTTGCGTTCCGACGGCGTCAACACCAGGCCGGGATCGGTGATCAGGTCTCTGAGGGGCGGCATCCGTGCTCCTTGCCTGGATGTAATGTTGAATTTCTTTCATAACTCCTGAAAACAGTATTTATGTAGCTGGTGCTACATGTCCAGTGGTTTTTACGTTCCGTTTAAAATGCTCCAAAGTCGTGCGAAAACCCTGTAGGAGTTGGTCTCGTCCAAGTGGAATGAGTATGTCAGCCGTTGCATCTTGGACATGTCGGATATAACGCCTTTTTGTCTCACTTATTTGATTTCGTATAAGGTGCTGTACAACTAAACCCGGGAATATCCCCGTCCATGCGACCCGTTCGATTACCGAGAATCCAGTGTGCAAGCCACTCGCCTGACGTTGATCTGCCACGCCCGCACCATTGCCCAGAAACAGGCGCGCTTCAGCGTGGACGAAGCGCTGGACGCCGACTGGCTGAGGCGACGCGGGCAGGTCGAGCATGGCTATCGGAACGTCCGGCAACTGCTGTGCGGGCCGGAACTGCGCACTCGCCAGACGGCCGCGCTGTTCGGCGACGAGTTCCTGGTGGATCCGGCCCTGGCCGATTGCGATCTGGGACGCTGGCGCGGGTTGTCCATCGATGAATTGCTCGAGGTGGAACCGCAGGCCCTGCAAACCTGGCTCGACGATGCCGAGGCGGCCCCCCATGGCGGTGAATCCGTCGCCCGATTGTGTCGCCGTGTCGGGGATTGGCTGGTCAGCCTGGAAACCCGACCGGGGCATCTGCTGGCCGTCACCCACCCCTTCGTGATCCGCGCCGCCTTGATGAACGTCCTGGGCTGCCCGGCCGCCACATTCAACCGAATCGACATTGAACCGTTGTCCACCCTGGAATTGCGTTTCAACGGCGTATGGCGCTTGCGCACCCAGGAACCTGGCCAGGAGTCGCCGCGATGAAGAGGTTGTCAGTCATTGGCATTGGGGCCGGCGATCCGGATCACCTGACGATGCAGGCCGTGAAAGCCTTGAACCGTTTGGACGTGGTCTTCCTCATGGACAAGGGCCCGGCCAAGGACAAACTGTTGGACCTGCGGCGCGAAATCTGTCGACGCTACATCGTGGATCGCACCTGCCGTTTCGTCGAAACCTACAGCCCGGAACGCCAGCGCGGCGACCTGGGCTACAAGGACAGCGTCGAAGCGCTGAACCGTGCGAAACAGGCCACCTTCGAACGGTTGATCGATGAAGAACTGTCCGACGGGCAGCGGGGCGGTTTTCTGGTGTGGGGCGATCCGGCGTTGTACGACAGTACCGTGCGCATCCTGCAGGCTATTCTCGACGGGGGTCGTTGCGCCTTCGAGTTCGAGGTGATCCCCGGCATCACCAGTGTCCAGGCCCTGGCCGCCCGGCACAAAGTGCCGTTGAACAGCATGGGTGGTGCACTGGAAATCACCACCGGACGCCGCTTGGCGGCGGGGCAGGTGGGCGACGCGGCGAGCGTGGTGGTGATGCTCGATGCCGAGGATGCCTATCGCCAGGTGAGCGATCCCGATACGCAGATTTACTGGGGCGCCTATGTGGGGACGCCTGATGAAATCCTGATCGCCGGCCGGCTGGGGGATGTGGCCGATGACATCGAACGCACCCGCAAGGCCGCGCGAAAAGCCAATGGGTGGATCATGGATACGTATTTGTTGCGTAAGCCTCAATGATGCCGCACATCAACCTGTGGCGAGAGGTATGTGGGAGCAAGGCTTGCCCGCGATACAGGCGATGTAAGTCTTCCAGAAATCGAGGCGCTCATATCGCGAGCAAGCTTTGCTCCCACCTGTATTTCCTCGCCCTGACGGCGTTCGACAGCTTCATCGCCAGCAGGCTATTTACCCCCTTCCAAACCGCTCCCGGTACACCGACGGCGCCAACCCCACGACGCTGCGAAACGCCACGCGAAAGCTTTCCACCGAACGGTAGCCACACAGTTGCGCGATAATGTCGGTGTTGTCGCCGGTGCTTTCCAGCAGCTCGCGGGCCCGGGCCAGGCGTTCGTGTTGCAGCCAGGCCTTGGGCGACATGCCGCAGGCCTGGGTGAAGTGGCGCAGGAAGGTGCGTTCGCTCATGGCCGCCTGGCTGGCCAGTTCGCGCACACCGAGGGGGGCGTGCAGGCGCTCGCGGGCCCATTGCATGACGCTCGACAGGTCGCCGCGTGGCGTACGGCTGACCGGCGAGGGAATGAACTGCGCCTGGCCGCCCGTACGTTGTGGTGACATCACCAACCGGCGCGCCACGGTGTTGGCGACCTGGAGGCCATAATCCCGTGCCACCAGGTGCAGGCAGGCATCGATGCCGGCGGCGCTACCCGCCGAAGTGATGACCTGTCCTGAGTCCACGTACAGCACATCCGGGTCGACCCGGACGGCGGGAAAACTCTCGGCCAGTTCGTCGGTGTAGCGCCAGTGAGTCGTGGCGCCCAGGCCATCGAGCAGCCCGGCGGCGGCCAGGACGAAGGCCCCGGAGCAGATCGACAGCAGACGCGCGCCACGGGCGTGGGCCCGGCGTAGTGCATCGAGCAACGCCTCGGAAGGTGGCTCGCTGCGGCTGCGCCAGCCTGGCACGACAATGGTCCGGGCGGTTTCGAGCAGTTCCATGCCGCCATCGGCCAATACCTGGAAGCCGCCCATGGCGCGCATCGGGCCGTCATCGACCGCGACGATCCGATGCTCGTACCAGGGGAAATCGAATTCCGGCCGCTCCAATCCGAAGATCTCGACGGCAACGCCGAATTCAAAGGTGCATAGGCCGTCGTAGGCGAGGATCGCGACCAGACCTGGGAGAGGCTGCATTTGTCGGAAAATTCCCACAGAGTGTCTTGTACGCCACTGTAGCCGCAAGCCTCGGGGGGATAAAGTCTCTTCACGCCTTTATCTACCCCTGGAGTACACCCCCATGACCAGCCTGGTTCGCGAAGTGCCTGCCGCCCCTTCCGATATCGCCCTACAGCATTTCAGCCGTCGCCTGTCATTCGAAACGGATTGTTCCGATGTTCACGCCAGCCAACAGGCCGGCAATGTCGACTTCGTGCTGGTGGATGTACGCGGACCGCTGGCTTACGAACGCGGCCACGTACCCGGGGCGATCAACCTGCCGACCCGCACGCTCACCGCCCAGGCATTGGCCGCCTATGCCAAGACCACCCTGTTCGTGGTGTATTGCGCCGGCCCCCATTGCAATGGCGCGAACAAGGCGGCGGTGCGCCTGGCAACCTTGGGTTACCCGGTGAAGGAGATGATTGGCGGGGTTATGGGGTGGCTCGATGAAGGCTTTCGCCTGACCGGCTCGGTGGAGCGCGTGGCGGACGAGGTGATCCGCTGCGACTGCTGACTTTTTGCCCTGCGCGGCTATCCCGGCATTCATGCCGGGATGCCCGCTGCGCAAATGCCTGCGATCGGCCAGCGTGGTTTAACGGGACGCCCCCGATCAAAATCAAACGCGAGGCGGCCTTATAGCCGGCCTGGTTCTGGGGGAACGTGTTTCCCTTGTGGGAGCGAGCTTGCTCGCGAAGGCGATTTCACTGTCGATGAGGATATTGAGCAAGCTCGCTTTTCAGGGAAGCTTTATTGCCCTTCGAGCCCGCGCTGTTCTATCACCCCAAAAACATCCGCCACATCCTGGACCATGATCCGGGCGATGTTGGTGACGGTATTGATGTCGGTCTCGGCTGAGTCGCGCAGGGTCGTACAGGCCATAAGCGTCAGGTAGTCGAGGGTGGCGTGCAGGCGTTCGCTGACGCAGGCGTGGAGTTCGGGCAATGGGGCGGTGCGGTCGATGAACAGGATGGGATGGGTGGTAGCGATGGGGGTTAGCGGGGTAAAGCGGTTAGATGATTGATTTGTCGTCATAAGGTTGGGCTCTATCAAGGAAAATGAATTGCCACCTTGTTTGCTGCGAATCAAACGGGTGGCAGTTGCGCGCGGGTTCGCAGACCGAGGAAGAGACCAAACCCGGCAGACCCGAAGGTCTCCCACGCGCAACCGCCATAAAATGAACGCGGGCAAGTTTGCCTGAGTTTTCATTCGACGGTGCAAAGTCTCATCCGTTGTTAGGGCTGCGAAACCCTCCCCACTGACCAAAGCCAGCAGGTGAGCCGAACTATAGAAGGGGATTTTTGAGGCAACAACCGACCTGTAGGACGCCCACAAACCCCGTGGCGAGGGAGCTTGCTCCCGCTCGGTGGCGCAGCCGCCGTAAACCCTGGGCATGGGGTTGGTCTGACGAAAAGAGGGGGCTGCTTCGCAGCCCAGCGGGGATAAATCCCCTCGCCACAAAAGGGGGGATTCCTACGAGATTTTCAGAAGGCCAGGGGGAGCAATTGATTTCAGAAACGGACGCGGAGCGTCAAAAACTTGTGGGAGCGAGCTTGCTCGCGATGACGTAGGCACAGCCAACATCACCGCAAGCTGGCCCTCCGCTTTCGCGAGCAAGCTCGCTCCCACAGTTGGATCGGAGTACAACAAAAGAGACAGGTCGGCTATAAGGCCGCCTCGCTTTGGCCTTTTACAAACCAAGCTATTTTTATAACTATTTGTCGCCTCCACACAATTCCCCTCCTGAGCACCCCTCTAGACTCCCGCCCACTTCGGTTCCTCACTGACCGAACGCCGCCTACGAATCTGCCAATAATGACCAATAAAACCCCTGCACACTCAGGAGCGAAAATGAAGAAGCTAGCCATGTTCGGTGCCCTGGCACTGTCCGTGTTGTCCCTGTCGGCCATGGCCGAAGACGCCAAGCCGATCCGCCTCGGGATCGAAGCCGGTTACCCGCCTTTTTCGATGAAAACCCCCGACGGCAAGCTGGCTGGCTTCGATGTCGATATCGGCGATGCGTTGTGTGAACAGATGAAGGTCAAGTGCGTCTGGGTCGAGCAGGAGTTCGATGGCCTGATCCCTGCGCTGAAAGTGAAGAAAATCGACGCGATCCTGTCGTCCATGACCATCACCGACGACCGCAAGAAAAATGTCGATTTCACCATCAAGTACTATCACACCCCAGCGCGCTTCGTGATGAAGGAAGGCGCCAACGTCAAGGACCCGCTGACCGAACTCAAGGGCAAGAAAGTCGGTGTACTGCGCGCCAGCACCCATGACCGTTTCGCCACCGAAGTGCTGGTGCCCGCCGGTATCGACCTGGTGCGCTACAGCTCCCAACAGGAAGCCAACCTGGACATGGTCGCCGGCCGCCTCGACGCCATGCTGGCCGACTCGGTGAACCTCGACGAAGGCTTCCTGAAAACCGACGCCGGTAAAGGTTTCGCCTTCGTTGGCCCGACCTATGAAGATGCGAAATACTTCGGCGGCGGTGCCGGCATTGCGGTGCGCAAGGGTGATAAGGCCCTGGCCGATCAATTCAACGCGGCCATCACCGAAATCCGCGCCAACGGCACGTACAAGAAAGTGCAGGACAAATACTTCGCCTTTGACGTCTACGGGCATTAATCGGTAGGCGCTGCCGAAGGCTGCGATTTCGCTTGAGATTCATGTGTCTGGGGAAAGATCGCAGCCTCGTTGCACTCGACAGCTCCTGCACCTAGTCATTCGGAGATTTCATGCAACGTATCGACCATACCCTGCCATGGAGCCACCTGGGCACCGAGCGCCGGCTCAGTGTGTTTCGCTACGGCCATGGGCCGCGCAAGGCCTACATCCAGGCCAGCCTGCACGCCGATGAACTGCCGGGCATGCGCACCGCCTGGGAGCTGAAGCAGCGGCTCAACGATCTTGAGGCCCAGGGTTTGCTCAAGGGTGTGATCGAACTGGTGCCGGTGGCCAACCCCATCGGCCTGGATCAACACCTGCAAAGCGCCCACATGGGGCGTTTCGAACTGGGCAGTGGCAAGAATTTCAACCGCTCCTTCGTGGAGCTCAGTGCACCGGTGGCGCAACGCATCGGTGATCGCCTTGGGGACGACCCAGCCGCCAATATCACCTTGATCCGCCAGACCATGGCCGAGGTCCTCGATGACTTGCCGCCACCCCCTTCGCAACTCGAAGCGCTGCATCGCCTGCTGCTGCGCCATGCCTGCGACGCCGACATCACCTTGGACCTGCATTGCGATTTCGAGGCGGCGATCCATTTGTATGCCTTGCCACAGCAGTGGCCGCAGTGGCGTTCTCTGGCCGCACGCTTGAAAGCCGGTGTGGCGTTGCTGTGCGAAGATTCGGGCGGCAGTTCGTTTGATGAGTCCTGCTCCTCGCCCTGGTTGCGCCTGGCCAAGGCCTTTCCTGCGGCGGCGATCCCAGCGGCGAACCTGGCGACGACGCTGGAGTTGGGCAGCATGGGCGATACCCAGGTGGAGCAGGCCCAGGCCAATTGTGAAGCCATCCTCGGGTTTCTCGCCGAGCAGGGACTTATCGCTGGGGACTGGCCGCCCGCCCTCAGCGAGTGCTGCGAGGGCTTTCCGTTCGAAGGCACGCAATACCTGTTCGCGCCGCACCATGGCGTGGTGAGTTTCCTGCGGGAGGCTGGCGAATGGGTGGAGCGGGGCGATCCGCTGTTCGAAGTGGTCGATCCGCTGAATGATCGGGTCACCACCGTGCGGGCCGGCACCAGTGGCGTGCTGTTTGCCCTGGACCGCGGGCGCTACACGCAGCCGGGGATCTGGCAGGCAAAAGTCGCTGGGCGTGAACCGATTCGTACGGGGAAATTGATCAACGACTGATAACTGCTGTCTACCTCACCGCACGCGCCTCGCCGTGCGGCTATCGAAACGATGGAGGAAGATCGATGTTCAAAGCGCTCGCCCTGTTCCTGCTGCTGGTTTCGTCCGGGTTGCAGGCCCAACCTTCGCTGCACACCGACTTGCCGCTCAACTACCTGGCCCAAGTCGATGAGCAGGTTCGGAACCGACCGCTGGTGATCTTCCTGCACGGTTCCGGCAGTAACGAGCAGGACCTGTTCGCACTCAAGGACGAGTTGCCGCAGGATTACAACTACCTCTCGGTGCGCGCGCCCAAGAGCATGGAGCAGGACCGTTACCAATGGTTCGCCAAAAAGGGCGAGGGCGCCTACGACGGTGACCCCTCCGACCTGAAGGCCAGCGGCCAGATGCTGCTGGAGTTCATCGACAAGGCCCGGGCCAAGTATTCGACCGACGCGAGCAAGGTCTACCTGGTGGGTTTCAGCCAGGGCGCGATGATGAGCTACGAAGTGGCCTTGCGACACCCCGAAGCCGTCGGCGGTATTGCCGCGATGGGCGGGCGGGTCCTGTCGGTGCTGCAGGCGGAACTGACCCCCGACGAATCACGACGGACGCTGGCGGTGTTCATCGGCCACGGCACGGCCGACCCGATCATTCCCTACCACGATGGCACCGAGGCCAACACCTTCCTCAAGACCCTGGCGCTGGAACCGGAATTCCATGCCTACCCCGGCGTCGGCCACAGCATCAGTGCCCTGGAGGTGCAGGACCTGCGGGCCTGGCTGGAGCGGCTCAATCCCCGATCACTGTAAATCCCTGTAGGAGCGAGCTTGCTCGCTCCCACACTGCTCCTGCGCTGAATGCAAAGCTCACGAACATCCACAATCCCTGTGGGAGCAAGCTCTCTCGTCACAGGTTATCGAACGCCTCAAGGGCAACAGCATGACCTGTTGAATGGGAAAGTGGCCCTGACCCTCAAATCAAGGCCATGACTTCAAATGTCCTTGACCAGCCGCAGCGCATCGTAGATAGCCGCATGGGTATTACGCGCCGACACCGCGTCGCCAATTCGGAACAGTTGGAAACGGCCCTCCGGGTTGGTCACGATATTTTGGGTTTTCCCGGCGATCAGATTGTGCTGTTCCACCGCGCCGTTATTGCTCGAGTGCGGGCGCAGTTCGAAGTACAAATCGTCCAGGGGCAGGGTGCCGTGGTTGACCACCACCTGATCGACCACGCGCTGCTTGTGCACCTGACCATAATCGCTGCCGAAGTGGGCCACCAATTGACCGTCGCGCTTCTCCACGGAATCGACCCGATAGGTGACCGTGAAGGTGACGTTCAGGTCTTGCAGACTGCGCATGTAAGGCACCAGGTTCATCGCCATCACCTCCGGCGCAAACGACCGGTCCGGCGTGACGATCTCCAGTTTCGCACCGCTGTTGGCGATGACCTCGGCCGCTTGCAGCGCCGCGTGGTCGCCCGCGTCGTCGAAGATCAGCACGTTCTGGCCGGGCTTGACGTCGCCGGAAATGATGTCCCAGGTCGACACCACCAGTTCATTGCCGTGCTTGAGCACCTCGGTATGGGGCAAGCCGCCCGTGGCGACGATCACCACGTCCGGCGCCTCGGCCATGACGGTCTCGGCTTCGGCCCAGGTGTTGAATTGGAACTTCACCCCCAGCCGTTCGCATTGCGCCATGCGCCAATCGATGATGCTGATCATCTCGCGCCGCCGCTCGTTCTGCGCCGTCAGGCGGATCTGCCCACCGGGCTGATCCGCCACTTCGAACACCGTGACGTCGTGGCCACGTTCGCCGGCTACCCGTGCCGCTTCCAGGCCCGCCGGGCCGGTGCCGATCACCACCACCTTGCGCTTGACCGACGCCTTGGGAATTTCGTGGGGCATGGTGGTTTCGCGGCCGGTGGCGGCGTTGTGGATGCAGTACGCGGCGCCGCCCTGATAGATGCGGTCCAGGCAATAGTTGGCACCGACGCAGGGGCGGATCTCTTCTTCACGCTTCTCGATGATCTTGCGCACGATGTGCGGATCGGTCATGTGCGCCCGGGTCATGCCGATCATGTCCACCTTGCCGGAGGCGATGGCGTGTCGCGCCGTGGCGACGTCCGGAATCTTGGCCGCATGGAACGTCGGGAAACCGGTGGCCGAGCGGATCTCGCCGGCAAAATCCAGGTGCGGCGAGTTGCGCATGCCCTGGATGGGGATCACGTCGGTGAGGCCGGCATCGGTGTCGATGTGCCCGCGCACGACGTTGAGGAAATCCACCAGCCCACTGTCCTTGAGCATGTGGGAAATCTGGAGACCGTCGCTGGCACCGAAGCCGCCGGGCAGGTCCTCATCGCCGGTGTAGCGCACCCCGAGCAGGAAGTCCTCGCCACAGCGCTGGCGAATGCCACGTAACACATCAAAAGTGAAGCGCATCCGGTTTTCCAGCGAACCACCGTAGGGCCCGTCGAGATCGTTGGTCAACGGCGACCAGAACTGATCCATGAGGTGTCCGTAGGCCTGCAGTTCCAGGCCATCGAGACCGGCGGCCTTCATGCGTTCGGCGGCGTCCACGTAATCCTTGATGATCCGGTCGATGTCCCAGTCTTCCAGTTTTTTCGGGAAGGACCGGTGGGACGCTTCGCGGCGATGGGAAGGTGATACCACTGGCAGCCAATCAGCCTTGTCCCAGCGCGTGCGCCGCCCCAGGTGGGTCAGTTGAATCATCACTGCGGCGCCATGTTCGTGGCACTCGTCGGTGATGTCCTTCATCCATTTGACCACTTCGTCCTTGTACGCCAGCACGTTGTTGAACACCGGTGGGCTGTCGCGGGAAACGGCGGCGGAGCCCGCCGTCATGGTCAGCGCCACGCCGGCCTTGGCGCGTTCGACGTGATAGGCGCGGTACAGATCCTTTGGCATGCCGTCGACAGGATAAGCGGGCTCATGGGAGGTGGTCATGATCCGGTTTTTGAGGGTCAGGTGTTTGATCTTATAGGGCTGCAGCAGAGGATCGCTGGACATGGTGTTGCGCTCCGGGAACAGGACATCAGGCTTGGTTTGACATGACGGTATGTCGAATGTTCATGTGTGTCAACGATTGGGACACAGGTGTACATTTTCCTTGCGTGGCGTAAAAACCAGGATTACCATCCAGTCGAAACAGGGGTGGTCCGGCTCGTGCGGCCGGCCATCGCGCATCGATCCAAAGTGCAAGGGGGCTGTGCGAAGCGCCATGCCAGGAACCGCTTTACATCGCGTCGAATATCAGTGGCGCCATTCAACATTTGGCGGGCATGAGCGGTTCAAAGGTCATCGTTGCGATCGACCAGGACGCTGAAGCGCCGATTGCCCAGGTGGCGGATTAGATGTGGGTGGCGGATCTGTTCGAGGCCTTGCCGGCGCTCGAAAAAGCATTGTGAATGCTGACATTCATAAGTTCCGCCAAAGGGCGGAGGAGGGCCGAGCGACCTGGATACATGAAAGGTTTTCGCATAATTAGAACTTATCCATGCACACCATAAAATCCCTTGAGGAGCGTAATAGCACTCCTGCTTTGATGAGGGAACGTGAATTCTTCTGCTGCCCTGCCAATAACTATTAATACAGTACGCGGAGATGCATCATGATGAAGTTTTCCAGTAAAACTTGTATCGGCTGGCTTGCCGGCCTGACGATAGCCGCTGGCAGCCTGATGGCCCATGCCGAGGAACCCACGCCTATTCGTATCGGTTGGGTGAATTGGTCGGATACGGAAATCGCTGTAAAGCTGGCGGATACCGCATTGCGCGACCACTTGAAGCAACCGGTCAAATTGGTGCTCGCCGACATTGGCATTCAGTTCCAGGCCTTGGCCAACGGCAATATCGACCTGATTCCGATGGTCTGGCTGCCGAACACTCACAAGGCGTTCTATGACAAATACCAGGACAAGCTCGAAGACCTCGGTGTGCTGTATGAGGGTCGGATCGGCATGGCCGTGCCAACATCCATTCCCATCAGCGAACTCGCCACTGTCGAGGACCTCAACAAGCCTGAAGTGCGGCAAAAGCTCGACGGCAAGATCCTGACTTCGGAAGTGGGCAACGGCCAATACAAACTCACGGAAAAGGCCATCAAGGAATACAAGCTCGAAGGCTACAAGATGGTCGCCTCTTCAGAATCTGGGATGTTGAGCGAGCTGGATCGCAACCTCAAACGTGACAAATGGGCATTGATCAACGCCTGGAGCCCACACTGGATGTTCGCCAAGTGGCCGCTGCGCTACCTGGATGATCCGAAGCAGATTTTCGGCGGCGCCGAGCAGATTCACGCGATTGCCCGCAAAGGCTTTAGCGCCGAACATCCCGATGTCGCCCGATTCTTCGCCAACTTCAAGATTCCCAAGGCCGACCTTGAGAAGCTGATGGCGACCGCCCGTGACAGTTCGGCAGACAAGGTCGTTGCCGAGTACTACGCCGCCAACAAACCTCGCTTCGAGGCCATGTTTGGCAGTCAGACCGCCTCGGCGACCGTCAGCCAGTAATCGCCGCCGTTGCTTGATAGGTGTTTGCAGTTCGGTGCCCTTGACGCAAAGTGAAGGGCGTCGGCTGTCAGCGATACCGTTCGGGCTACCCTTGGGACATGCCGGGACCGGCCTCCAGTACCGCTGGGATACGTTGAGCAGCCTGTCATCTTCTTCTGCGTCTGACTCAGGAATGGGGTTGAAAACGATGATCACCCGCTGCGAGCCTTTGTCGTTGGATCCGTCTGTCGCCCGCAGCGCGCAGAGGCTCCGGCGATCGCTGCATGAAATCCTCTCGAACCATTTGGGAGACGGTACATCCGCGACGACACAGGCCTGTGCCGCCGCCCTGGGCCCGACCGAGTGGACCCTCAAGAAGCCGCCGGCAACACCCCGCACGTTACCGGCAGTCCTGGCGCCCTATTTGGCCCAGGCATTCGACGCTGCGCCAAGCGTCCCCGAACACCTGGCAGGGGTATTGGAGGCGTTGAAGGCGCTGGTGCCCCATGTTCCCTGGATCCATCGTCAGGCCCAGGCCGGCCAGGACGATCGGTTCGTGGAGCGGCATCGCCATGGCATGGTCACCGGTCCAGGGGGATTGTTCGACTGTCCTGGCATGACCCTGGGGTTGGCCCTCATGGCGCCTGAAACCTGTTATCCGTTCCACCAGCATCCTCCGGCTGAGTTCTATCTGGTGTTGTCCCCAGGCGACTGGTATCGCGAGAACGCAGGCTGGTGGACGCCCGGGGCAGGGGGCATTGTCATAAACCCTCCGTCCTGCACCCATGCGATGAGATCAACCCAAGTGCCACTCCTGGCGCTGTGGGGATTGCTCCATGAGCCCTGCGCTTGAGCCGGCCACGGGCGATGCACGCCGTGGGTGATGCCCCACGGCCTCACCTTGGAATCCTCTTGTGCCTGCTTTCCATGCTGCTCTTTGCAAGCCAGGACGGGATCACCAAAGTGTTGGTCAAGGACCTTCCCGTCGCCCAGCTTGTCATGGTGCGTTACTGGGTATTCCTGGCCTTCGCTGTCGGCTATAGCCTTTATCGCGGCCACCTGGGAGCGGCGTGTCGAAGCCATCATCCTGTCTTGCAGGTCATTCGTGCCTTGCTGGGGGTGGGAGAAAGCGCGTTGTTCGGATTGGGGCTGCGTTACCTTGGCATGGCTGAGATGCACGCCCTGTATGCGGTGTTTCCGCTGATGACCCTGGCCTTGGCAGGTGCGTTCCTGGGTGAGTTCATCGGCGTCCGCCGCTGGATCGCTGCGGCCATAGGGTTCTTGGGGACGCTGGTGATCCTCCGTCCGGGAACCGGCGTCTTCGAGTTGGCGGCGCTGATTCCGCTGTTGTCTGCCCTGGGATTCGCGGTCTTCAGTGTGCTGACACGTCGGATCAGCCGGGATGATTCATTCGCCACGAACATGCTCTACATGGGCTTTTTCGGCGCCCTGGCCATCACGTTCTCTGGCTTGCCAGGGTGGGTTTCGCCGAACCCGACACAGTGGGGCCTGATCGCCGTGCTGTCGACGATCGGCATGGTGGCGCAGTTGCTACTCCTCCAGGCGCTCAAGTACGCAACGGCAGGTACGCTTCAACCGTTCAACTACACGCTGTTGGTGTTTGCCACATTCATCGGCCTGTTCGTCTTCGGCGAACTGCCCGACCCATGGACTGTCGTGGGGGCGTGCATGGTGATTGCCGGTGGGCTGTATGCGATCAAGGCGAAAGGGTAGGGAATCTGTTTAATTTTATTCGATTCGGGAATAAGCATAATAGAATATATTCCTTGATCGAATTAGTTGGCATGCTAAGTTGACGCTACCGGACCGCCGGATATGTTCAATCCTACTCTATGGTACGACTATGTCCGGCGCCCGAATCTTCCAAATCAGCCTTGAGGCTCTGTCGCATGACGGGGCCCATGCAGTGATTTCTCAGTCCGGCACTCTACGCATGAGTTCTTGTGCCGCCATTGCCGTTCCATTCGTGACCGGCAAACCTCTCCCCTGTCAGGCCAACAGTGAGGCCTGCAGTGCAATCAGCGAAGGCTTGGCATTTCTGCTCTACGCCATGTGACGCACCGCTGTCGGCATTTCCATACCGTAACGTCAGTCAGTCAGTCATCTCCAGGTATACCCCGGTCCCGGGTGGTAGCTTGAAGTGTGAGTGAGTGGGCGTCTGTTCAGCGCAGCCTATCGCGACTTACCACCATGCCCAATTATTTGGATGAAGCTCATCGAGCCGAAATCGTTAAGCTCAGCAGGACCTTGACCAGCCAGACCGAGTGGCCCACCTGGCTTTTACTGGTCGGCTTTTATCTGGCCTGGGCTCTTATCGTTTTTCATGGGCAGGCACTTGGCCAACTCATCAGCATTGTCCTGTTGGTTCCACTGGTCGTGCTCTGGATGTCGATTCAACATGAGCTTATTCACGGTCACCCAACGCGTTGGCCTGCCATAAATAAAGCCCTGGGGTTTCTGCCGTTTGCCGTGTGGTATCCCTACGACATCTACCGGGACACGCATCTCGCCCATCACAACGATGAAGTGCTGACTGTGCCCGGACAAGATCCGGAAAGTCGTTATGTCACCAGCCGTTCCTGGGTGCAATCACCCCGTTATATGAAGACCTTGTTGTGGGTGAATAAGACCTTGGGCGGGCGCTTGATCATCGGCGCGCCGTTGGCGTTGATGACCCTTGTAAGTACCGCGCTCGGTGGGTTGTTGCATTCAGAACGAAGCAGTTGGCGGATGTGGCTCATTCATCTCTTGAGCGTTGGGGTGTTGCTGGGATTGGTTGAACAATACAGCGCCATCAGCGCTGTGCAGTACGTATTTTTAGTTTCGCTGCCGGCCTTGTCCATTTCAATGATCAGGTCGTTTTACGAGCATCGGCCGTCAACGCTGCCAGAACACCGCACGGTGATCAATGAATCCTCAGGGCTTTTGAGTTGGCTCTTTCTTAACCTCAATCTTCACTTGGTTCATCACGATCTTCCCGGTTTGCCCTGGTTTTACTTGCCCCAGGTGTACAGAGCCAGGCGTGAACAATGGATCGCGCGAAACAATGGCTATGTCATTCATGGCTACTTCCAGTTATTGCAGAGACATCTGATCAATCCCGTGGATTGTCCTCGCCATCCTGCCAGGCACTGAAAATACTCAAGCTAATCTGGGCGTCGGAAAATGATACGTTTTGAAGCCATCAAGAAAACTCATAAAGGCAGCCCGCGAATGGCCGTGAGCGATTTAACGCTTCATGTCCGGGAGGGGGAGATCTGCGTATTTGTCGGGCCAAGTGGGTGTGGCAAAACGACCATTTTGCGAATGATCAATAGATTGGACACCCAGGACAGTGGTCGCATCTGTGTCAATGGGGTGGCGACCGATGAGCTCGACGTCGTGACGCTTCGCCGTGGCATCGGTTTCATGATGCAAAGCTCAGCCTTATTTCCTCATCAAACCGTCGCGGAAAATATTGGCGCTGTTCCGCGGCTCTTGGGTTGGAGCAAGCACAGGATCCGCCAGCGCGTGAGCGAACTCATTTCCCTGGTCGGACTTCAGCCGGAATTTCTGGACAGGTACCCTAATCAACTGTCGGGCGGGCAGCAAAGTCGTGTTGCCTTGGCGAGGGCATTGGCCTCGGACCCACCGGTCGTATTGATGGACGAACCCTTTGCCGCGCTTGATCCGGTGATCCGCGAGCGACTGCAGGACGAACTGGTTGCGCTGCAGAGGCGTTTGCATAAAACCATCATCCTGGTGACCCATGACATGGAAGAGGCCATCAAGATTGGTGATCGGATTGCCATCTTCGAGGGCGAAGGAAAGCTGGCTCAGTTCGATACACCTCACAATATCCTTGCCCATCCTGCCAGCGAGTTTGTGAAGAACTTCATCGGCAAGGATCCGCTGTTAAAAAGACTGTCGCTGATGAAGGTTTCTGATCTTCCTGTGGATGAAGTCAATTGCGAATTCAAACTTCTGCTGGACGATAAGTCCAATCCGCTGAAGTGGGTCAGTGAATCGGACTTGCCTGTTCCTGAACTTACCACGGTGTCGAATAATGACTCGTTGCATCACGCACTGGTTAAAATGCTAACGGCTCCGTTCGGTGTGGTTGTTCGAGTGGACGAGGCGGGCGGTTACGAAGGTTGCCTGTCGATTACCAGCTTTCACAGCGCACTCAATGAGCGCCGCTTTGGAAGTGCACAATGATTGACTGGTCCTGGATCGTTGAAAACTGGCAGCAGATTGGCCAGCTTTTATTTGATCATATTCAACTGGTGACCTTGGGCCTGTGTATAGGCATGTTGTTGGCGGGCGCAATGGTGCTTTTGACGTTGTGGAAGCCAGGATTGGCGCAGCCCATGATTTACGTCAGCGGAATACTTTTTACCATTCCGTCCCTGGCACTGTTCATTTTGATAATGCCCTTTACCGGTTTGTCCAAGACGACGGCGGTGATCGGTTTGAGCCTGTATGCCTTGCTTATCGTGTTACAGAACACTTTGGCGGGCCTTGCGAGTAACCCCCCGGACGTGCTGGAAGAAGCCCGTGCGCTAGGGTACACGCGTATGCAGAGATTCCTGGGAGTTGAACTTCCCCTGGCGCTGCCTTCGTTATTGGCAGGGCTGCGAACGACCGCGGTGACATTGGTCGGGCTGGTGACGGTTACTGCGTTAATTGGTCAAGGTGGATTGGGGCAGTTGTTCATTACCGGGTTGGCTCAAAGTTTCACTACGCCTGTGGCGGTCAGTTTGGTCCTGACGGTGATGTTGGCGTTATGTTTTGATTTTCTGTTTTATTCAATCAATAAATGGCTGGTCCCTTGGGTGCGCTAATGGACAGGATTGCAGATGTCTATCTCTGGTTTTCTCTTCCTGAAAACTGGTTGGGCGAAGACGGGATACTGACTCGACTGGCGGAGCATATTTATTATGTGTCTTTGAGCCTGGCTATTGCTTGTGCAATAGCGTTGCCGCTCGGCGTACTCATGGCCAACTACCGCAAAGGCGCGCAGGTGGCGATCGGGCTGTTCAATATTGGGCGAGCATTGCCTTCCCTGGGTATTGTGATACTCGCAATCATGGTCATTGGCTATGAAACCAGTACCGTGATTATCGCCTTGGTCACCATGAGCATCCCGCCGATATTGACCAATACCTATGTTGGCATCGATCAGGTGGATTCGTCTTTGAAACATGCTGCCAAATCGATGGGGATGCGCAGATGGCAGATGTTTATCCAGCTGGAATTACCGTTGGCTTTTCCGCTGATCTTTTCTGGATTTCGATCAGCCCTGGTGCAACTTATTGCCACGGCCACCATCGCTGCCTATGCAGGGTTCGGCGGGTTGGGCAGGTTTCTCATTGATGGGCTGGGTCGAAATGACACCCCTCAAATCATTGGCGGCGCACTGGTGGTGTCGGCACTTGCGATTGTCAGCGAGTGGGTTTGTTCAATGATCGAAACACTCATGGTTCGAAAATGGCGAGTGGGGAATGTTGAACTGAGCGCTCCATGAGCATGGGCATTTGAAAGTGCGTATTAATTCTGCAGAGGTGCAAATCCAAATGAAAAACAAACAACGTTCGAAGACTCGTTCAGCGCACTCGGTTTCATTGTTGCTGGGGTTAGGCTTGCTGGTGGGCAGCGCATTTGCCAGTGCCCAGTCCATCACTATAGGCGGGGCCAATTTTTCCGAGCAGACGATTCTCGCGAATATCTATGCGTCAGCTTTGAAGAATGAAGGGATTGACGTCAAGACCCGGCTCAATCTCGGGAACCGCCAGATCATCGCCAAGGCGCTGGAAAACGGGGATATCGACGTTGTACCCGAGTACATAGGATCACTGTTGAGTTTCTATGACGACAAGAGCGCCCTGACCAGCCAAAAGGAGATCGTCAGCGCCTTGCAACAGAAGTTGCCGGCGGGCCTCCAGTTGCTTGAGCCTTCGGCCGCGGGCTCTATTACCGCTTGGGCCGTCACCCGGAAAACCGCAGAAAAGTACAACCTGCACACCTTGTCCGACCTGGCGCGCGTCTCAGGTGAACTCACGCTGGGTGGGCCTCCCGAAGTCACCACTGCCGCCTTAGGCCTGCCCGGGTTGAAGGCGGTCTACGGCATCAACTTCAAGAGCGTCAAATCGCTGGACATGGGCGGGCCCTTGTCGCGGCTGGCGCTGAACTCAGGCGCGATCGACGTCGCCACGGTGGTTTCCACGCAAGGCATCCTGGCAAAAGAACCTTGGGTTGTGCTCAAGGATGACAAGCACCAACAGCCCCTGCAAAACATTACGCCACTGGGACGCAAGGCGTTGCTAACCCCAGCAGTCACCCAAGTGCTCAACGAGGTCTCTGCCAAACTGACCGATGACGACCTCAAGCAACTCAATCGCCTGGTTGATATCGATCACAAGGATCCGGCAAAAGTCGCGGCGCAGTGGGTCGCTGAAAATACCGTCAAGGCGGCCAACTGAACATGAATGCGATGTGGGTAAGGTCGCGGAGGCGTTATGTCCAATAAAAGCATGATTTTGAATTTGTTCTTTTTTAATCCACAAGGGGATCATCGTTTTTCCTGGCGCCACCCGCTGTCGCCGACCAAGGAAATATTGACCCTGGGTTACTACGTAAAACTGGTGCAGGCGGCCGAGGCGGCGAAGTTCGATGCGGTGTTTGTCGCGGATCACGTCGCGGTCTGGGACTCCGTCGCCAGTGGGTTGAGGCACTATGCCAACGCCCGCCTCGAACCGATTACGCTCTTGTCCGCATTGGCGGCTGTCACCGAACACATCGGGCTGATGGGCACCGCTTCAACGTCCTATAACGAGCCCTTCAACATTGCGCGATATTTTGCTTCGCTGGACTACCTCAGCGCAGGGCGAGCCAGCTGGAATATCGTGACCTCCTGGTTGGAAGAGGAGGCTTCGAATTTCGGACTGTCAGGCGTGACGAAACACGGCGATCGTTATCGGCGGGCCGAGGAGTTCATTCATGTCGTCAAGCAACTTTGGGACTCCTGGGAGGAGGGGGCGCTTGAGTTTGACAAGGACAGCGGCGATTTTGCCGACCCGTCTAAAATTCACCCGATCCATCACAAAGGCGCACATTTCAACGTGCGAGGGCCGCTTAACGTGCCGCGTCCACCGCAAGGACATCCGGTCCTTGCCCAGGCGGGGTCTTCTGAAGCGGGCAAGGATCTGGCCGCCGCCCATGCGGACGTGCATTTCTGTTTCATCGATACGGTCGAAGAGGGGCTGGCGTACAGGGCCGATTTGAATCGCCGTCTCGAGTTGAAGGGCCGGCATTCCAGTGATCTGAAAATCATTACCGGGGTGCTTCCGGTGGTTCTGGAGAATGAGACCGAGGAGGCGCGACGTCGGCAACTGGAGGACAGCCTCATTATTGATGCCGTGGCGATTGATCTGGTCTCCAGCTACACCCGTCTTGATCTGACGGGGCTGTCGCCGGACAGCCCGCTACCTGCATTGCCGGATGAGTCTGAGTTCGATGGCATTCGAACCGAGCTGGCCCTGCTCAAGAAGTACGACACGACCTTGTCCATTCGTGAAATAGGGCGTCGGTTGGTCAAGAGCGCCAGTACCTGGCTGCTGATCGGAACGGCGGAGCATATTGCCGATAAGCTTTCAGCGTTGTACGAGTCGAATGCCGTCGATGGCTACAACCTCATGTTTCCGTTTTTGCCCACTGACTTCGAAGCATTCACCCGTGGCGTGGTGCCTTTGCTGCAAGCCAGAGGGGTTTTCCGCAAGGAATATGAACCCGGGACCCTGAGGGATCGCTTGGGTTTGAAGACGCCTGCCAACCGCTTCCTGCTGTGATCAGCGTCACTCACAATCCTCTGGATGGCTTTCATATGACCAGCGATCTATCCATGTACCTCGCCCCCGCCAGGGTTTTACAGGCACAGGACGCCTGGCTCCAGCGCATCCTGGAAATTCTGGGTGAGCGCCACGAGCGAAAGCCGATCGTCGATCCCGTGTCCCATTGGCTTTCCCCTGATCTGTTGTTATCCCAGACCTGCGGTTATCCATTCGTCACGTCACTGCGGGGGAAGGTGAGGCTGATAGGGCGTCCGAGCTATGAGCTTGCCCATGGCTCGGGGGGTGACCATTGCAGTTTGCTGCTGTGTAGAGCTGATTCGCCCGTGACTGATCTGGCGGATTTGCAGGGCAGCCATGGGCTGATCAACGCCCGGGATTCCAACTCTGGAATGAATTTATTGCGCCACACGTTGGCGGGGATCGGCGACCGTGGTTTTTTCTCGAAACTCACCTTCACCGGATCCCACAGGGAGAGCATGCGAAGACTGAAAAAGGGCGAGGGCGATTTGGCTTCCATCGACAGCGTCACCTACGACTATCTGGCGAGAGACCACAGTGAGGAGATCGACGGCCTCAGGGTCCTGGCGCGAAGTGTGCGCAGTCCCTGCCTGCCTTACATAACGTCGATTCGTCGAACGGCGCCGCAGGCAGAGTCTATCCGGCGCGCAATGAACGAAGCCTTGAGCCAGCTTCCCGAGATTTCCCGTGACTTGGCGATCAGGGAGGTCCTGCCGGCCAGTGAGGCTGATTATGAGTGTCTTTTGGAGTATGAGCGCAGTGCGGTCAATCGCGGCTTTTCATTCGTATCATCCTGAGCGGCGAGCCGTCCCTGGCTCGCCACCTCGAACACGCTAGAACCTGAAGCGCCCAACCAAGCCCTTGAGCTGCCCGGAAATATCCGTCAAACGCCCCGAGCCGGTCTGTGCCGAGTGAGCGAACTCCTCGACCAACTGGGCATCGGCATGAATCTGCGCGATGTGCCGGTTGATGTCTTCGGCCACCTGGTGCTGCTCCTCTGCCGCCGTGGCGATCTGGGTGTTCTGGTCGCGAATCGAGTCCACCGAATTGCGGATCTTGTCGAAGCTGTCACGGGCCTGTTGAATGCGCTCGACGCTGGTGTGCGACACCTGCAGGCTGCTTTGCATCTGCTGGGTGACTTCCTGGGTGCGCCGGGCGAGGTTGCCCAGCAGGCTGTCGATCTCGCCGGTGGAGTCGGCGGTGCGCCGTGCCAGGGCCCGCACCTCGTCGGCCACCACGGCGAACCCACGACCTTGATCGCCAGCCCGTGCGGCTTCGATCGCGGCGTTGAGGGCCAACAGGTTGGTCTGTTCGGCAATCGAGCGAATGGTGTCGAGGATGGTGTTGATGTTCTTGCTGTCCTGCTCCAACGCCTGCATGGTCTGGGTCGATTTTTGCAGGTCTTCGCTCAGTTTCAGCACGCTGCCGGTGGCTTCGCCGATGTGATGCTGGCCGTCGTGCACATCGCGGTAGCCTTCGTCCGCACTGGAGGCGGCCTGGCTGCAAGAACGGGCCACTTCGTTGGCGGTGGCAACCATTTCGTTGAACGCGGTGCTCACCAATTCCACGGCCTGGCGCTGGCGCCCGGCGGCATCGTTCATGTTCTGGGCCACATGGCTGGTATCGGCCGCGGCGGTTTGCAGGTCGGAAGAGGCGCTGCCGATGCGTTGCATCAGTTGCGCGATCATGCCCAGGAACTGGTTGAACCAGCCCGCCAGGGTGGCCGTTTCGTCCTTGCCTTGCACGATGAGTTTGCGGGTGAGGTCGCCTTCACCTTCGGCGATTTCCTGCAGGCCATTGGCAACGCCGCGAATCGGCCGCACGATCACGCTGGCGAAACTGGCGCCCACCACGGCGAAGACCACGGCCAGCGCGGCGGCGATGGCGGCGATCAGCCAAGTCAGGCTCGCGGCCTCGGCCATCACTTCATCGCGCTTGATCAGGCCGATGAAACGCCAGCCCAACCCTTTGGAGCTGACCACGTTGGCCATGTAGGGCACGCCGTCGATCTCGATCTGAGTCACGCCATCGCTGCTTTTGGCCAGCTCGGCATAGTTGGGGCCAAGGTCGGCCAGCGGCTTGAAGTTGTGCTTGGCATCGGCGGCGTCCACCAGGACGTTGCCGTTGGCTTCCACCAGCATCAGGTAGCCGCTGTCGCCCAGCTTGATGTTCTTGACCAGTTCGGTGAGCTGCTTGAGCGACACGTCCAGGCCTACCACCCCCACCAGTTTGCCGGCGGCGTCTGAAACCGTATGTACGATGCCGATCAATGAGACATCATCTGGCGCCCAATAATAGGCATCCGTACGTACGGTGGTACCCGGCGCGGCGATGGCGGCCTTGTACCATGGGCGCACCCGCGGGTCGTAGTTGGATATCTTGGGATCGTCAGGCCAACTGGCATAGCCGCCGTCGGCCAGGCCCAGGGAAAGATAGGCGGTGGTCGGGTGGCTCTTGGCGAATCTGTCGAAGATCTCCAAAAGCTGTTTGTTGATCTCGGGGAGAGGAATTTGTGCGGCGTCGGCACCGGAGTAGTTTTTCAGATCCTTGGCTGCGACGATCCGTGGATCCTTGGCGAAGAATTCGACGTTCTGGCTGATGCCATCGAAGAACTGTTTCATGCCGTTGTCGATCTGGCGGATTTCACGGCCGCTGCTATCCAGGAAGTTGGCCTTCGCGGCGTCGCGCAGGTTCATTACGACAAGCACCGCCACCAGGATAACCGGGAGGCAGGCGATGGCCGCGAACGCCCATGTCAGCTTCTGTTTGATATTCATGACTTCTCCCGCGGAATTTTTTAAGTGTTGGAACGGCAGAAACAGCAGTGATTGGCGTTGCGAGTCTCTGGAAGGGAAAAGCGCCTATGCCTACTGCCAGTGTATCGACCAAAGTCGTAGGCACTTGAGGCTTGCCATTTTTGGCGCGGGACGATCGGTGGAGGGCGTAGGCGCGATTGCAGCTGACTTGACTAGCCTGGAAGATAACGTGGTTTGCTTTGCGCCTTCGCCCTGCGGCTCGGGCACTTACGTGCAGTAAATCCTCATTGTCTTTAATGTATTAACGAGGCCCTATGCCAAGCGCATTCGAGAGCGTACTCAAAAACAAGAACATGGCTTATCGACCGCTCGGAGCGGCGCCCGCCAGCCAGGCACCGATCCGTGTCGCGTTTGTCTTGATGGACAACTTCTCGATGATGTCCTTCACCGGTGCGGTGGACGCGCTGGTGACCGCCAACCTGATGAGCGACATGCCCCTCTACGAGGTACTGACGGTGGGGGTTTCAGGTGGGCAGGTGACGAGCGACCTGGGCATTGTCATCTCGACGGATGTCGAACTGGCGCAGATGCCGGAAAACCAGGACGTGCTGATTGTCGCCGGGGGCTTTCGCGTGAAGTTGCAAGGCCATCCCTTGCTGCGCCGCAAGCTGCGCGCCAATGCGGCGTCCGGGGCGATCCTGGGTGGCTTGTGGAACGGTGTTTTTTTCGTCGCCGATGCCAATCTGTTGGATGGTTTCGAATGTGCTGTCCACCCGGAAAGCCGTGCCATGATGGTGGAGGTGTTTCCCCATGTGAAGGTGTCCAGCCGGGCCTATGTGGTGGATCGGGAGCGGGTCAGTTGCGCGGGCGCCAACAGTTCGCTGCGCATGATGCTCCAATTGATTCGCCAGACGGGCGGAGCGGCGCTGGTGGGGGCCATCGAGGAAATTCTGCGTTGTGATGAGTCCGGCGACGATGCGACGGACTTGCCACCGGTTTTCGTCGAGACCGACCCGACGCTGCCGGAAAGTCTCAAGTTGGCGTTGGAGCTGATGTGGCAGAACGTAGAGGAGCCCTTGACCATCGATGAGCTGGCGGCGTGCGTGAAGATTTCCAAGCGCCAGTTGGAGCGACGGTTCTGCAGTTTTCTCGGCGCGACCCCAACGCGTTATTACCTGGAGCTGCGCCTGACACGTGCTCGCCAGCTCATTCAGCAAACCAATCGGTCCGTGACCGAAATCGCCGTGGCGACAGGCTTTGTCAGCTCCCCGCACTTCCAGCGTCGTTTCCGGGATTTCTTTGGTGTGCCGCCTGGCAGTTACCGTTCGAAATCGGAGCGCAAGCAAGCCTTGCGCTGACGTTTTTCGTCTGAGCTGCATCGATAATCACGGTTTCAGGATTTTCGAGCTTTTTTCTGCGCCGAAAGGGAAATCGAGCATCAATGCAAAAAGAATCGCCCCGGCGGAGATCAGGAAAAGCAATCCGTGGTGTCCGCCACTGGCATTGAACAGGGCCGAGTAGGCAAACCCGGCCAGTGCCTGGAAGGTGGCGAACGAAACAGTGGCCCGGCTCCAGGCCAGTTGTTGACGATGATGGTCCGGGAGCAGTTCATGCACTCGGGCCAGGGCCAAGGGCACGATGCCCGGCGGAAACGAACCGATGATCACGGCTAACAGCGCCAGTGCCATGAAGGTGTGTGAAACCGCCAGCAAGCCGAGAGCAATCGCTTGCACGGCCAGGACCAGTCGGATGCTCTTGCGCGCGCCGAGGTGATCGGCGAGAAAACCATAGCTCACCGGCCCGATGATCGCCCCAAGGCCATACATTACCCAGACCATTGCCCCGACATGTGCCCCGGCCCCGAGGCCACGCGCCACGTAGTCGACCAAAAAGACCATCGCAGGCACGAGCCCCGCGGCCATGAACGCATACTGGGCGAACAATTGGAAAACCACAGGGGGCATGGGCTCGTCGGGCGCAGCGCTGGCTGTTACCTGCATCGTGTCCCGGGGCCAGCCAAACCAGCTCAACCCGGTCAATGCCAGCGACAGGGCGCCAAGCCCCAGCCAGGTGGCCGGCAGGCCCAGGCTCAACAGCGGCGGCACAATCGTGCCTGAACCGGCGATGCCAAGGCCGATGCCAAGGAAAATCGCGCCACTGGCCAAGCCTTTGCGTGCCGCCGGTACATGGGGCAATACAGTCGCCGCCACCAGCACCATGATCGCGCCGCCGGCGATCCCCGACAGTAGTCGCCAGGCGAAATACCAGGTCACCGACACCGGGAAGGCACAGGCGAAAAATGCGCCGGTCACGACGATCATCATCAGCCGCAACGCGTTCCGGTTGGTCAGTCGGTGGGCCATGGGACGGCCGAGCAGGGCGCCGATCAGGTAACCGACCAGGTTCGCCGCCCCCAGGTAGACCACGTCGTTGGCGGAAAACCAACGGGCCTCGATCAATGCCGGAATCAGTGGCGTATAGGCGAAACGCGCCAGGCCGATGCTGACGAGGCTGGCGCAGAGGCCGGCGAAAATGGGCAGCCAGATGCTTGTGGGAGGTGATTCGAGCGTAGCGGATGAGGAAGACATGACGGCGTTTCCTGTGAAAGGTTTATAGCCTCCAGCATATCGGCTATCGTCGCTGCGTTTGCGCAGCGATTTAGCGTCAGAGTGATGCATATGTGCATCGGAGGAGGGCGAGTGAATTGGGATGATGCACGGGTGTTTCTGGCCGTCTGCCGAGCGTCGACCTTGCGCGGTGCCGCGCGGGTATTGGGGGTGGATCAGGCGACTGTGGGGCGGCGCGTTACGGCGTTGGAGAAGTCCTTGGATGCCGCGTTGTTCCTGCGTACTTCAGACGGTTACGCACTGACGGCCGTCGGCGAGGCTGCGCTCAAGGCGGTGGAGAAGATGGAGCATTCGGCGCTTGAGTTGGAGCGCCGGATTCAGGGCCTGGATGATCGCCTGCTCGGCAATGTCCGGGTCGCCACCACCGACTCATTGGCCATCGACTTCTTGATTCCGGCCATTGCCAGCCTGCATGGGCGCCATCCCGATGTGCGCGTGCAACTGGACGCGTCCACGCAGATCCTCAGCCTGGTCAAGCGCGAAGCGGACATCGCCGTGCGCAACACCCGGCCCGACAACCCTGACCTGATCGCTCGGCGAATCGCCCGTTGGCCGGTAGGATTGTTTGCGTCCCAAGCCTATGTCGAAGCCCGTGGCGTACCGTCGCCCGGCAGCGAGTTCGAGGGGCATGACTTGGTGGTTTATCAGCCGTACTGGCAGGGCAGCAAGGATTTCACCCTGGTCTCGGAGCCGATCAATCGCGGACGGATCGTGGCCAGCCTGAGTTCGAGCCTGTTGGTGCGCCGGTCGATTGCCGCAGGCCTGGGTGTCGGAGAAATTCCGCTGTACATGGGCGCGCGTGACGGGTTGCTGAGGATCTGGCCGGAGCGCACGCGTGCGCTGCCTTACGAGGTCTGGCTGGTCACCCACGCGGACCTGCGCCATACCGCACGGGTGCGGGCGGTGATCGATGAGATTGTCGAGGTGTTTGCACAGGAGAATGATTGAAGCGTCGGGGGAATGTGGAGGCTCCATTACGAAACACCCTGTAGACCCTGTGGGAGCGAGCTTGCTCGCGATGGCGTCAGGTCAGCCGATCCTCATGTGGCTGACACTCCGCCATCGCGAGCAAGCTCGCTCCCACAATGGGTGTTTCATAGCCTCCGTGACAATTTCTCCTACAGGGCCTAAAGGGTGTTTCATGGCATCTGTGGCAGTTCCTGTGGCCGCAGATCGAACACGAGCACCTCGGCATCCTGGCCATGACTCAAGGTCAGGACCTGCTCCTCGCGCACCCGCACACCATCACCTTCCTGTAATTGCACGCCATTGAGCTCGACAGCGCCTCGGGCCATATGCACGTAGGCATAGCGATCCGGGGCCAGGGTCAGGGTGGCGCTTTGTTCGCCATCGAACAGCCCGGCGTAGACCCGTGCATCCTGGCGCACCTGGAGCGAGCCGCCGGCGCCGTCCGGGGAGATGATCAATTGCAGGCGACCGCGTTTCTGCTCGCGGCTGAAGTGCTCCTGTTGATAGCGTGGCGTGGCGCCACTGACGTTGGGCACGATCCAGATTTGCAGGAAATGCACCGGCTCGTTCGCACTGTGGTTGAACTCGCTGTGGGCCACGCCGCTGCCGGCGCTCATCAACTGCACGTCACCGGGGCGAATGACCGAGCCCGTGCCCAGGGTGTCCTTGTGTTCCAGCGCCCCTTCAAGCACGTAGGAAAAGATCTCCATGTCCCGGTGGGGATGCTGGCCGAAACCCTTGGCCGCGGCGACCCGGTCGTCGTTGATGACCAGCAGGTCGGAGAAGCCCTGTTCGTTGAGGTTGCGGTAGCTGGCGAACGAGAAGGTGTGGAACGAGGTCAGCCAGCCGTGGCGGGCAATGCCGCGGTCCGAAGCTTTGCGAAGGGTCAGCATGATGATTCTCCTGATGTCTGTGGGCGGCGGCTGGGGCCGTTCGCCGGGTTCAGAAGAAGGTTAATGGTTATGCTGAAGTTCAATAAGCAGGCGGAAAACGAAAGACTGTCCGTTATTAGTGGACAATCGAGAATGCCTACCGGCGGATGCCTGGCTTCGCCATAATGCTGACGAGAAACCCTGTGGGAGCGAGCTTGCTCGCGAAGCGTCGGATCAGTTGGAATTGATGTAACTGACACACCGCTATCGCGAGCAAGCTCGCTCCCACAGGGGGCATTCATAGTTTCTGGATTTTTTGGCGTCTTTCTTGATGAAAACCGTTGCAATGGTGCTGTTCCCGGATTTTTTGCTGCTCGACATGGCCGGGCCTCTGGAAGTGTTTTCCATCGCCAATCGTTACCTCCAAGGGGACCTGCGTTATCAACTGTTGACCCTGGGGACCGAGCGCGGGCCGTTGCGAGCGTCCAACGGCGTGGCGGTGCAGGCCGATATCCATATCGACCAGGCATGGGCGGCGTATGACGTGTTGCTGGTACCGGGCGGGCCGGGGGCCTATAACGACCGGCATCCGGGGCTGCACACCTGGCTGCGGGCCGCGGCGCAACGGGCTACGCGCTACGGCTCCATCTGCACCGGTGCCTTCGTGCTCGGTGAGGCGGGCTTGCTCGACGGTTATCGCGTCACTACCCACTGGCATTACACCGAACGCCTGATACAACGTTTCCCCAAGGCCCAGGTGGAAACCGACAAGATCTTCCTGCAGGACCGCCGCCTGATCACCTCGGGCGGTGTCACCGCCGGGATCGACCTGGCCTTGTCCATCGTGGCCCAGGACCACGGCCGCAAAGTCGCGTTGGACGTGGCCAAGGTGTTGCTGGTGGTGATGAAGCGCCAGGGCGGCCAGGCACAGTTCAGCCCCTCGGTGGCGGCGGTGTCGACGCAGGAATCGGCCATTACCCGGGTGCAGAATCATGTGATGGAGCACCTGGAAGAACCCTTCACCATCGAGCGCATGGCCGCCCTGGCCTCCATGAGCGCACGGCATTTCGCCCGGGTCTTTGCCCGTGAGGTGAAGATGACGCCCATGGAGTTCCTGCAGGGCGCGCGCATCGACCGGGCGCGTCAGCTGCTGGAAACCACGGACCTGCCGCTCAAGACCGTGGCGTTTCGCAGCGGCTTCGGCAGTGTGCGGCACATGCGCTTTTTGTTCGGTGAAAAGCTCGGCCTGACCCCGGTGCAATATCGTCAGCAGTTCAGTTGAGGCGTCGTGTCCGTCCAGGGCACCGTGATGTCCGTGACGCTCCCAGTGCCAGCATTGTCCTGAGACCTGCGCCTGCCAAGATTACGGCGAGCCCTTTGAAAAGGATGCGCAGGAGCCCGGAGCAGACGTGTTCGGTGATCCGTACGCTGATGCCTGCACCGGTTATCCCGCGCTGGATCGCCCATGAACAGTTTCGTCAAACCCGATAGCGAGCCGGCGGTGGGCTTCGGTCCGTTCGCCTTCTACCGGCAGCAACGGCTGGTCACCCGTGACGGCCAGCCCCTCGCGCTGGGTGGCCGGGCCCTGGATGTTCTGCAGGTACTGGTGGAACACGCCGGCCATTACGTCAGCAAGCAAACCCTCATCGCCCACGTCTGGCCTGACAGCGTCGTGGAAGCCATCAACCTGCGGGTGCACATCGCGGCGCTGCGGCGGGCCTTCGGCGACGGGCGGGATGGTGCTCGCTATATCCTCAACCATCCGCGACAAGGCTATTGCCTGGCAATGCCCCTGGTGGTGCCAGAAGGCGTTGAGTCGCCTTTGAGTCCCAGGGCCGAGCGACACAACCTGCCCACGCGCTTGAGCCCGGTAATCGGCCGCGACAGAGTCCTGGGGCGGCTGCTGGCGCAAGTGCCCCGTCAAGCCCTGACCACCGTGAGCGGCCCGGGTGGAGTCGGCAAGACCACCGTGGTGTTGCGGGTGGCGGAGCTGCTCCTTGAGCACTTTGACGACGGGGCCTGGTTCGTTGACCTGGCGGACGTCAGCGATTCTTCACAGGTGAGGGCGCGGGTGGCCGGCACGCTGGGCCTGGCGCCCGGTTCTTTGGGCCGGGGCCTTGAGTCCCGCCGCCTGTTGCTGGTGCTCGACGGTTGCGAGCACGTGCTCGATGCCTGTCGGGAATTGGCCCAGGCACTGGCTACGACGGCGCCCGGGGTGTCGTTGTTGTGCAGCAGTCGCGAGCCCCTGGCCCTGCCGGGCGAAAAAATCGTGCCGCTGCCGGGCCTGGCCGTGGCGTCGCCCCTGGAACCCGAGCACCAGATCGTGGCGTGCCCGGCGGTGCAGTTGCTCATCGAGCGGGTGGGCGCCCGGCAACAGGGTTTCCAGCCCGTTGGCCGCGATGGGGTGATCCTGGCCCGGATCTGCCAGCGCCTGGACGGCTTGCCGCTGGCGTTGGAACTGGCGGCGGCCCAGGTCGACGCCTTGGGGCTGGCCGGGGTCCTCGAACAATTGGATTACGGCTTGTCACTCTTGAGCCTCGGGCGGCGTACGGCGGTGGCCCGGCATCGAAGCCTGGAGGCCGTGCTGGATTCGAGTGTCGAGCGTTTGAGTGCTGACGAACAAACCGTGTTTCAGCGCCTGGCGGTGTTCGAGGGGCCGTTTACGCTCAGGGCGGCGCTGGCAGTGATCAGTTGCGCTGAGCTGAGTGTCGGGCGATTGCCTTCGTTGCTATTGCGCCTGGCGAGCGTGTCATTGCTGATGGTCGAGCCGCTGGCCGATGGAGGGTGTTTTCGACTGCTGCACACCACGCGCGCCTATGCCCTGGACAAATTGCGGCGCAGTGGTCAGTGGCCCGTGTTTCATCGGCGTTATGTGCTGCAAGGCGCTTGGGGCGTGCGCCATTCAAGACCCCAACCGGCGAGTCAGCCCCTGGAGCAGCGCGCCGGCTTCCAATAGGTCGGGAGTGTTGAACCCTTCGCTGAAGCGCCGGTAGACCGGCCCGAGCAGTTCCTGCGCGGCTTGGACTTGCCCGCGGCGTTGCCACAAGCGGGCCAGGGACGTGGCGCAGCGCAATTCCCACGCCAGGGCATGATGACGACGGGCGACGGCCAGGGCGGCCAGCAGTTGCGTTTCGGCGGGGCCTTCCAAGGAGGGCTCGTTCCGCGCCAGCCAGGTCTCGGCGCCGGCCCGCAGGAGCTCCGCCGAACACCAGCCCGCGGCACCACTGCGGGCGCGTTCCAGTTGCGTCGGGCTGACAACGCCAGGGCGCAGGGTGACGGCGATGTCCTGGATCAGTCCGTTTGTCGGGCTCGTCTCCAGGGGTTGGTCGTTGAATACGCTGTCGTAATGACAGGCCCAGTCATGGAACAGCATCACCGAATGTTTCTTGGCCTGCTGCTTCAACAGGTCGAGCCTTTCCCGGGCAGTCGGATGATCGCCGGCGTAGTGGGCGATCACGCAACCGGCCAGCGCCAAGGTGTAGCAGATCGAAATGCCATGATTGATCTGCAAGGCGATCTGCAGCGCCAGGTTGGCGGTACGCTGGGCTTTCTCGGCAAAACCTTGCAGCCAGAGGATGCGCGCCAGAATCGTCAGCGCGGCCACGCTCTGGTCGTATTGCACGCCGAAGCCGTGGCTGAAGCGGCTGAGGCGGCCGCTCTGGGCCAGGCGCTGGATCACCTGTTCGGCCTCACGCCGCGCCGCGCCCTGGTCGCCGGTGAAATGCAGCGCCAGCACCCGCAGGCGTTGGGTGCTCAAGGACAGGATCGGGTCGCCCTGCAAACCGAGCCGGTCGAAATCCAGGCTGTGTGCCAGGGCCTGTGGGTAGTTGCCGCAGCTGAGGTCCACGGTCATTTGCCCGGACACGGCCCGCAGTTCGCTGGCCAGGTCCTGGCATTGCCGGGCCAGTTGCCGGGCGGTGGCGAAGGCACGGACCGTGGCCGGCGTGCCGCCCTCGGTGTGGTAGTTGAAACTGGCGTGGGCCAGCTCCAGGGCCAGGGTCAGGCGTGGGCATGGTGTGGGGCTGGCCCGCAACAATTGCAGCGCCTTGTTGACGTAGAGGCCGTGCTCCTTGAGCAGCGACAGCTCTTGCCAGAGGGGCAGGGTGCGGGCAGTCAGGCGGATCGCCACGGCGTGTGAACCCTGTGGGCCCAAGCCGCGGTCGAGCGCCGCGCGGATGTCGTCGCGATAGTCGGCGTAGCGGGCGATCCACAGTCGGGTAGGGGTGTTCTCCCAATCGTTTTCCGCTTGCCCCATGAGCGCCAGGCAGCGTTCGGCATGGCGCTCATGGCTGGCCGCCAGTTCCCCGGCTTCGGTCAGTTTTTCCAAGGCATAACGGCGGGTGGTGTCCAGCAGGCGATAGCGCACTTCTTCATCGCCGATCTCGACGTTGAGCAACGACTTGGCGACCAACTGGCTGACCGACACCAGCACCTGGTCGGGTGTGACATGCTGGCCGACGATCACCGCCGCGGCCGAGGCCAGGTTGAAACTGCCCATGAACACCGCCAGCCGCCGCAGGCAGGTCTGCTCGCAAGCCGTGAGCAGCGCGAAGCTCCAGTCCAGCGTGGCGCGCAGAGTTTGCTGGCGCGGTGCGGCGCCGGTGTCGTTGTGGAGCAGGGCGACGTTGTCTTGCAATTGCCGGTGCAGTGTTTCGAGGCTGAAGCGGCCGAGTTGTCCGGCGGCCAGCTCGATAGCCAGGGGAATCCCGTCCAGCCGCTGGCAGATGTCGACGATCAACGGCACCTCGCGGTCGGTCAGTTCGAAGTCGTCACGGCTGGCCATCGCACGTTCGGCAAACAGTTGCAGCGCCGGGTACTTCAGGGCGGGATAACCCTCGATGGGCGTTTCCCGGGGCGGGCATGCCAGGGCATCCAGGCGCTGCACGTATTCGCCTTCGGCGCGCAAGCCTTCGCGGCTGGTGGCCAGGATGTGCAGGTGAGGGGCACCGCGCAGCAAGGTTTCGCTGAGCTTGGCGATGGCATCGATCAGATGCTCGCAGTTGTCGATCACCAGCAGCAGATGCCGCTCTTTGAGCTGTCGGGCGACAGTGTCCAGCGAATCACCGTCCTGCAGCGGCAGGTCGAGCAATGCGCACAGGTTGGGGACGATCATGGCCGCATCGTTGAGCGATGCCAGGTCCAGCAGATGGGTGCCGTCACGGTAGTGGCCGATCAGCCGTTCAGCGACCCGCAGGGCGACGGTGGTCTTGCCGATGCCGCCGGTGCCGACCAGGGTAATGAAACGCTTTCGGGGCAACTGGGTCACCAGGTTTTCCACCAGGGCCTGGCGTCCGATCAGGCGCGTGCGCTGCAGCGGCAGGTTGCGCGCCAAGGACGGATGAGGAATGCGCGCCAATGGGTCGAGGGATCCGAATGACACCGGCGCGACAAAGCTGTAGCCGCGCTGCGCCACGGTGACGATGTAGCGCTGCCCGGCCTGGCCGTCCCCGAGGGCCTTGCGCAGTGCCGCGACGTGTACGCGCAGGTTGGTGTCTTCCACCACGCTCCTGGGCCAGACCCGGGCGATCAGTTGCTGCTTGCTCACCACTTCGCCTGCATGTTCGAGCAACACCAGCAGGATCTCCACGGCCCGCCGTCCCAGGCGCAACGGTTGCTCGCCCTCCAGTACCAGGCGCTGGCGCGGATGGACCCGATAAGGGCCGAAATGCACCGTCTGTTCGACGGGCAGGCTGAGGTATTGGCTCATGGTGCTCTCAATGTTCTGGGCCCGATGCCTGGGCTTTACCCGAGCATATTCCTCAGGTTTGGTTTCAAGCGCAACGGCGCGGGCTTCCCTGCCAGGCACAGATCCCTGTGGCGAGGGGATTTATCCCCGTTGGGCTGCGAAGCGGCCCCCACAACCCAAACTCCAGTCAGCCTGACACACCGATATGTCGCTTTTGGGGCTGCTGCGCAGCCCAGCGGGGATAAATCCCCTCGCCACAAAAGCAGTCTTAATCCGGGTTTTTAACACTTCAGTCCCGAAAAAATTAACAACGTTTAACTCACGCCCATGCCCCCTCTGACCAGACCATAAAGCGATCCACCCATCCCAAGGAGTCATGTCATGAGCACCTTCATCACCCGCGACGGCACCGAGATTTACTACAAGGATTGGGGCAGTGGTCAACCGGTGGTCTTCAGCCACGGCTGGCCGTTGAACTCGGACAGTTGGGAGGGGCAGATGATGTTCCTGGCGTCCAACGGGTATCGGGTGATCGCCCATGACCGCCGTGGACACGGGCGTTCCAGCCAGCCCTGGGACGGCAACGACATGGACACCTACGCCGATGACCTGGCCGAGCTGATCGAACGCCTGGACTTGAAGAACGCGGTGCTGCTCGGCTTCTCCACTGGCGGTGGGGAAGTGGCGCGCTACATCGGTCGCCATGGTGCCGCCCGGGTCGCCAAGCTCGGCCTGATCTCGGCGGTGACGCCGCTGATGGTCAGGACCGCGGCCAATCCTGGCGGCTTGCCCATCGAAGTCTTCGACGGTTTCCGCCAGGCCTCCCTGGCCGATCGTTCTCAGCTATACAAAGATGTGGCCAGCGCGTTTTTCGGCGCCAACCGGCCGGGCGCCAAAGTCTCCCAAGGCATGATCGACTGGTTCTGGATGCAGGGCATGCTCGCCGGCCACAAGAACACCTACGACTGCATCAAGGCGTTCTCGGAGACCGATCTTTCCGAAGACCTGCGCAACATCGACGTGCCGACCCTGGTGGTCCATGGCGATGACGACCAGATGGTCCCCATCGAGACCGCCGGCATCGCCGCCGCCAAGTTGCTGAAGAACTCGCAGTTGCTGGTGTACCCGGGCGCGCCCCATGGCCTGACCGATACCCACAAGGATCGGCTGAACGCGGACCTGCTGGCGTTTATCCAGGGCTGAGGGGGGGGCGGGGCTTGCCCTGGTGCTATGAGGCAAGCACAGCGTTCATGTGGGAGCGGGCTTGCTCGCGAAAGCGGTGTGTCAGTCGACGAAGATGTTGAATGTCGGTGCGCCTTCGCGAGCAAGCCCGCTCCCACAGGGACTCCACCAACCCTTGGCATTCAACAGGACCAAAAACCGATGAACCGCAACGATTTACGCCGTCTCGACATGAACCTGCTGGTGATCTTCGAGGCGCTGATGTTCGAGAAAAACCTGACCCGCGTCGCCGAAAAGCTGTTCATGGGCCAGCCGGCGGTGAGCGCGGCGCTGGGGCGGCTGCGGGATCTGTTCGATGACCCGTTGCTGATCCGTCACGGTCGTGGCATGGAACCGACCCCGCGAGCCCTGGCGATCCTGCGAGAGCTGCAACCGGCCATGGACACCATCTCCGGCGCGGTCAGCCGGGCCAAGGCGTTCGACCCGTCCACCAGTTGCGATGTGTTTCGCATCGGGCTGTCCGACGATGCTGAGTTCGGCCTGTTTCCGCCATTGCTGAGCCAACTGCGCGAAGAGGCGCCGGGGATCATCGTGGTGGTGCGCCGGGCCAATTTCCTGCTGATGTCATCGCTGCTGGCCAGCGGTGAAATCAGCGTCGGCGTGAGCTACACCACCGATCTGCCGGCCAATGCCAAACGTAAGAAACTGCGGGACATTCCTTGCAAGGTCTTGCGTGGCGACAAGCGCCCGGGGCCGCTGACCCTGGACGAGTACTGCTCGCGGCCCCACGCCATGGTTTCGTTTTCGGGCGACTTGAGCGGCAACATCGACCTGGACCTGGCCCGCATCGGCCGGACCCGCAAAGTGGTGCTGGCGGTGCCGCAATTCAGCGGGCTGCGAGCCTTGCTGGCGGGTACCGAGCTGATCGCCACCGTGCCTGACTATGCCGCCTGCGCGCTGGTGGAAGGCTGCGCGCTGCGTGCCGAGGACCCGCCATTCGAGATCAATGCGGCTGAACTGTCGATGGTCTGGAGCGGCGTGCATGACAACGACCCGGCCGAGCGCTGGCTGCGCTCGCGCATTGCCAGCCACATGTCCCAACCATTGCCGGCCGCTGCCTCGGCCGCTCCGGACGGAGCCCACCGATGAACATGACCGATGAGCGCCCGTGGCAGGACCTGGGTTTGTTGTTCCTGCGCCTGAGCGGCGGGTTGTTCCTGCTGTGGGTCCATGGGCTGCCGAAGCTGTTGCACTACAGCGTCGAGCTGACCCGCATCGAAGACCCCTTTCACCTGGGGGCGGCGCCAACCCTGATCCTGGCGATTTTCGCCGAGGTGCTGTGTCCGCTGCTGATCATGGCCGGTGTGCTGGTGCGCCTGGCGTGCTTGCCCATCCTGTTTCTGCTGGCGGTGGCGCTGCTGGTGGTGCATCCGCAATGGAGCCTGGAAGAAGGGCAGTTCGGTTGGTTGCTGTTGATCATATTTACCAGCGTATTGATCGCCGGGCCCGGGCGCCTGGCGCTGAACGCGCGTTTTGTTGGAGTGCTTCGCCATGTCTGAATCTCAAACCATCGACTCTCCTGGGAGCCCGGCCAAACCCGGCCTCGATGAAATCGTGACCCTGGTGGTCAAGCACCGGATCAAGGCCGGCCAGGACGCGGCCTACGAGGCCTGGCTGCGCCGCATCGTGGGCCTGGCCGGTCAGTGGCCCGGCCACCTGGGCGTGGATGTGGTGCGGGGCAAGCAGGGCGGGTTGTCGCTGTTCACCTGCGTGCTGCGTTTTTGCTCCACCGAGACCATGCAACGCTGGCTGGACTCCCCCGAACGCCGTGAGCTGGTCGCGCAAGCCACTCCCATGCTGGCCGACGGCGACCAGACCGAAGTCGGGTCGCACAAGGAATTCTGGTTCGCCCCGCTGGCCGACGCCGCCATGCCGCCGCCGCGCTGGAAACAGGCCGTGGTGACGCTGCTGGTGATCCTGCCCCACACGCTGCTGGTGCCGCTGATCTGGGGGCCGGTGCTGCAACTCGATGCCTTCCTTTCCAACTACGTGGTGGCCACGTTCCTGATCACCCTGACCATCGTGCTCTCGGTGGTCTACGTGTGCATGCCTTTGGCGACACGCCTGTTCGCGCCTTGGCTGCAACCCAGGACCCATGAGCACCTGGAGCCCGAGCATCGCTGAGCGGTTATGACAAACATAGTTGTGGCGAGGGAGCTTGCTCCCGCTGGGCTGCGAAGCGGCCCCTGGCTTTTTGCGGCTGCTACGCAGCCGAGCGGGAGCAAGCTCCCTCGCCACGGACCGTATTCACTCTTATCGTCAAAGGTAACCCTATGAACGCCGATCTGATTCTATTCAACGGTCAATTCCATACCGTCGACCGCGAGAAACCTCGGGCCAGCGCAGTCGCCATCAGCCAGGGCCGCTTCGTCGCGGTAGGCACCGATGCCGAGGCCATGGCCCTGCGGGGCAGCGGCACCCAGGTCATCGACCTCAAGGGCCGTACCGTTATCCCCGGCCTCAACGACTCGCACTTGCACCTGATCCGTGGCGGTCTGAACTACAACCTGGAACTGCGCTGGGAAGGCGTGCCGTCCCTGGCCGATGCCTTGCGCATGCTCAAGGACCAGGCCGACCGCACGCCAACGCCACAATGGGTGCGCGTGGTGGGCGGCTGGAACGAATTCCAGTTCGCCGAAAAGCGCATGCCGACCCTGGAAGAACTCAACCAGGCGGCCCCCGATACGCCGGTATTCGTGTTGCACCTGTATGACCGCGCCTTGCTCAACCGCGCCGCGCTGCGGGTCGCCGGCTACACCCGTGACACGCCGAACCCGCCGGGTGGCGAGATCGTGCGTGACAGCAAGGGCGAGCCCACCGGCATGCTGGTGGCGCGGCCCAACGCGATGATCCTTTACTCGACGCTGGCGAAAGGGCCGAAGCTGCCGCTGGAATACCAGGTCAACTCCACTCGCCAGTTCATGCGGGAACTCAATCGCCTGGGCCTGACCAGCGCCATCGATGCCGGCGGCGGTTTCCAGAACTACCCGGACGACTACGCGGTGATCGAGCAGTTGGCCCGCGAGCAGCAGTTGACGGTGCGCATCGCCTACAACCTGTTCACACAGAAGCCCAAGGAAGAACTCAGCGACTTCAAGAACTGGACCGGCAGCGTCAAGCTGCACCAGGGCGACGATTTCCTGCGGCACAACGGCGCCGGGGAAATGCTGGTGTTCTCGGCGGCGGATTTCGAGGACTTCCTGGAGCCGCGTCCGGACCTGCCGCCGGGCATGGAGCAGGACCTGGAACCGGTGGTCCGGCACCTGGTGGAGCAACGCTGGCCATTCCGCTTGCACGCCACGTATGACGAGTCCATCAGCCGCATGCTCGATGTGTTCGAGAAGGTCAACCGCGATATTCCGTTCAACGGCCTGCCATGGTTCTTCGACCACGCCGAGACCATCACGCCGAAGAACATCGAACGTGTGCGGGCACTGGGCGGCGGCATTGCGATCCAGGATCGCATGGCCTTCCAGGGCGAATACTTCGTCGACCGCTACGGTGCCAAGGCCGCCGAAGCCACGCCGCCGATCAAGCGCATGTTGGCCGAAGGCGTACCGGTGGGCGCCGGCACCGATGCCACCCGCGTCTCCAGCTACAACCCCTGGACGTCGTTGTACTGGATGGTCAGCGGCCGCACGGTCGGCGGTCTTTCGTTGCACGAAGAGGGTCTGCCGCGCCTGACCGCGTTGGAACTGTTTACCCATGGCAGCGCCTGGTTCTCCTCGGAGCAGGGCAAGAAGGGCCAGATCAAGGTCGGCCAACTGGCGGACCTGGCGGCCCTGAGCGCTGACTTCTTCAGCGTCGAGGAAGAGGCCATCAAGTGGATCGAGTCGGTGCTGACGGTGGTCGACGGCAAGGTGGTGTACGCCGCCGGTGACTTCGAAAAACTCGGCCCGGCCAGCGTTCCGGTGCTGCCCGATTGGTCGCCGGTGGTCAAGGTGCCGGGCCATTGGCGCCCGACTTCACCGTTGCAGGCTCAGGTCCACCAGTGCAGCGGCCCGTGCACGGTGCACGCCCACAGCCATGAACGCGCACGACTGTCGAACGTCCCGGTCAGCGATTTCCAAGGCTTCTGGGGCGCGTTTGGCTGTTCCTGCTTTGCCTTTTAACTGATCCATCAAGCCCTTTGTGGGAGCGAGCTTGCTCGCGATAGCGGTTGAACATTCAGCACTGCCGTCGCCTGACACTCCGCCATCGCGAGCAAGCTCGCTCCCACAGGTTCCCTATTTTTCATCCCAAAGGAGTCATCCCATGAGCAACGTTCCCGCCTACAACCGTCTGAACAAAGACGACGCGGTGGTCCTGCTGGTCGATCACCAAACCGGCCTGATTTCCCTGGTCCAGGACTTCTCGCCCAACGAGTTCAAGAACAACGTGCTGGCCTTGGCCGACCTGGCGAAGTTCTTCGAACTGCCGACCATCCTGACCACCAGCTTCGAACAAGGCCCCAACGGCCCGATCGTGCCAGAGCTCAAGGAAATGTTCCCGGACGCGCCCTACATCCCGCGTCCAGGCCAGATCAATGCCTGGGACAACGAAGATTTCGTCAAGGCGATCAAGGCCACCGGCCGCAAGCAACTGATCATTGCCGGCGTGGTGACCGATGTCTGCGTGGCATTCCCGACCCTGTCGGCGCTGGCGGAAGGTTTCGACGTGTTCGTCGTGACCGATGCCTCGGGTACGTTCAACGAGACCGTGCAACAGGCCGCCTGGGTCCGCATGACCGCCGCCGGTGCGCAGATGATGAACTGGTTCTCGGTGGCCTGTGAGCTGCATCGCGACTGGCGCAACGACATCGAAGGCCTGGGCAACCTGCTGTCCCAGCGCATTCCGAACTACCGCAACCTGATGAACAGCTACTCGGCGTTGACGGCCAAGTAAGCGGTTCATGCTCAATGACGCCCGCCTTTGTGCGGGCGTTTTTGTGGCTGGTATCAGGGTCTTGCGAGCGGATCCGCCGCTATCGCGAGCAAGCTCGCTCCCACAGGGTTTGGGGTGTATTCAGGCTCTGTAATCACTGGGAACCCATGTGGGAGCGAGCTTGCTCGCGATAGCGTCAGCCCATCCAACATCTTTCCAACCTGCCTTGCTCCATCCACAATGCCCAACTCATCCCCCTGACTGTCCACCCCAGGAATGACAATGAACCCCTTCGAAGAAATGCGCATCTTTGCCCAGGTCATGGAGTCAGGCAGTTTCACCGCTGCGGCGGACAAGCTGGGGCTGTCCAAGCAGTTCGTCAGCCGCAAGCTCATGGCATTGGAACAGCGCCTGGGCGTACGCCTGCTCAATCGCTCGACCCGCCGGCTGGACGTCACCCCGTTGGGCCAGCGCTATTACGAAGCGTCGCTGCGCCTGCTCAATGACGTCGAACAGGTGGAGCAGGGGATCAGCGGCCAGAACACTGAGCCCCGTGGCACGATTCGGCTCAGCGCACCGCTGTCCTTTGCCATGGCGCATCTGGGCAGCCTGTTGCCGCAGTTCCTGCAGCGCCATCCGGGCGTCAGCGTCGAAGTGGACCTGAGCGACCGTTCGGTGGACCTGCTGGGGGAGGGCTATGACCTGGCGCTGCGCATCGGCGTGCTGGAGGACTCGACGCTGATTGCCCGGCGCATCGCGACCATTGAGCGGGTGTACTGCGCCAGTCCCGCCTACTTGGCGCAGAAAGGCACACCCACGCGACCGGAAGACCTGCGCCATCATGACTGTCTGCCCTATGGGCACAGCCGCCAGGTGCAGTGGCGTTTTGCGGGGGCCGGCAAACCGTTGACCCTGGAGGTCACGGGGCGCATGCGCGCCAACAACGGCGATGTGCTCAGGGACGCGGCCATCGCCGCCATGGGGGTCACCTACTTGCCTACCTTCATCCTCGGCGATGCCTTGAAGGATGGTCGGTTGATCAAGGTGTTGGAGGGGTTCGAAACCGAGCCCCTGGCGCTGTCGGCGGTCTACCCGCAACACCGCCAGGGCTCACGCCCGGTACAGGCGCTGGTGGAGTTTCTGCGCGAACAGATGCAGTAAAACGCCGCAATGCATTCAGCCGTCACGGACGGGCTAAAGCATTACGGCGTTGAGAGTCAGGCGGCGAGGTTGGCGCTGCTCAGCTCTTTTTTGTACTGCGCTTTCATGGTTTCCATTTCCTCACCCAGGGCATCGAGTTTGGCTTTGCCCAGCAGCTTTTTCGCTTGAGGGAACATCTCTTTCTCTTCTTCTTCGATGTGGTGCTCAAGCAGTTCCTTGACCACTTTCACGCGACCGGCAAATTCTGGCTGGGTTGGGTCGGTGGTTTTCAAGTCCGGCAGCACCAGTGAATCGACGGTGCGGTGTTCTTCCTTGGCTTCGTAATACATTTCCGCCTCATCCTTGCCGCCCGCCTGCTTGAAAGCCGGATAGAGAATCTCTTCTTCCAGACGGGTATGGATGGAAATTTCCATTTCCAGTTTCGCCAACAGGTCGGTGCGTTTTTTCACGGCGCGTTCGGTCGACTCGCTCAGTTGAGTCAGGATGGCTTTGACGCGTTCATGGTCGGCTTTCAACAGATCGATGGCGTTCATAAGTAGCTCCAGGCAATTCACGGTTACGGGCCGGCTTCAAGCGCCAACGCCGCGTATGAAATGAATTGCATCAGCCGTGCCAGCCGAAGCGTCTTAAAAAAACGTTTAAAAACAATTGGTTGTATTAAGGTGGTTTTTCATGTTCGTGCAAGCTGCAAGAGGGCGGGAGAAAGGGTCTTGCACTTTGACTGGCAGGCGCGCTGAGTGTCTGTGGGAGCGGGCTTGCTCGCGAAAGCGGTAGGTCAGCTTGCATCGATGTTGAAGGTGCCGCTGTCATCGCGACCAGGCTGGCCGAGTCGAGGTTATCGTTCCTCACGTGTGTGCCACAGGCGCAGCAGGTACAGGGTGGAACCTACTATTTCGTAACGCATCTCGTAGTGGCCGACCTGAATTCTGCGCACATCCCGAGGTTCGAACTCTTCCAGACGTTCACCCATGCGCGGGTTGACCAGCAATGAGGTCGGTGCAGTCGTGAGCTGTTGTACTGTTCGTGCGGCGGCGGGTTGGTTCACCGATGCCAGAAACTCGTAGAGTCGGGCTATGTCGGACAGTGCCTTACTGGTCCACTTCAACTCCATCAGCGCGGGACCGGTAACGGAGTGTCGGTGTTGAGACTATCGGCCCAAGCCTGGACCGCCTGGTGATCAATTACACGGCCAGCGTCAACATCGGCCAGGGCCTCGTGGGTCAGACGACTGCGCTCCTCTTCCTGATCTATCCAAGCAGATAGAGCCTGTTTGACGATCCAGTTCCTGGAGCGCTCAAGGCGCTCAGCCATCAGGTCGACTTTTTCGGCCAGTTGCACTGGGACGTGGGCGGTGACAGAGCGAGTTTTCGTGGTGGTAGCCATGATGGATGACCCCTTATCAATGGGCGGGAATAGCCAGCCTTCTCAAACAACCGCTTCCAGGCCGATGATTAGCGATTTATTTTGTATCGTTGTACAGCAATCTGATTCAAAGTTAATCATATTGAATAAGGTGGCAGCGTCAAGGACCTGAATCAGTCCGCGCTTATCTCGTATCATTCTTCGCGAACGAGAGCCAAAAAAAATGCCCGTATCTCGCGATACGGGCATTTTCAGTGGTTACGACGCTTAGACGATCAACCCGTCAAGCCCGCCTGCTGGACCAAAGTCAGCAACGGCTGCGGGTACACGCCAAGGAAGAACGCCAACACGGCGATGGCCAGCAGCATCACGCCGCCTGCCTTCTGTTCCCAGTGCAGCTCGGCATCGTGACGACGCAGGTTCGGTTCCATCAGGTACAGGGTGACCATCACGCGCAGGTAGTAGAACACGCCGATGGCACTGCCCAGCACCAGGGAGCCGACCAGCCACCATTGGTGAGCCTCGACGCCGGTGGCGATGATGTAGAACTTGCCGATGAAGCCGGCGGTCAGCGGGATGCCGGCCAGGGACAGCATCATCACGGTCAGCACGGCGGTCAGGTACGGACGGCGCCAGAACAGGCCGCGGTATTCGTACAGGGCGTCGGCGTCGCGACCGTTGTACGGCGAGGACATCAGGGTGATCACGCCGAAGGCGCCGAGGCTGGTGATGACGTAGGTGACCAGGTACACGCCGATGGCTTCCACGGCCAGGCCCTTGCTGGCGATCAGGGCGATCAGCAGGTAGCCGAAGTGGGCGATGGACGAGTAACCCAGCAGACGCTTGAGGTTGCTCTGGGTCAGTGCCAGCAGGTTACCGAACAGGATCGACGCGATGGCGATGATGGTCAGCACGTTGCTCAGTACACCGCTGCTAGCCACGGGCGAGATCTGGAACAGCCGCACCATGACCGCGAACACCGCCACTTTCGACGCGGTGGCCAGGAACGCCGCCACTGGCGCCGGGGCGCCTTCGTAGACGTCCGGGGTCCAGAGGTGGAACGGTACCAGCGACAGCTTGAACGCCAGGCCGATCAGCATCATGCCCAGGCCCAGTTGTGCGATCGGGCTAGGCAGGCCGGTGGCCGCCAGGGCCTGGCCGATGCCGACGAAGCTCAGGGTGCCGGCTTCGGCGTAGAGCAGGGCCATGCCGAACAACAGGAACGCGGAACCGGCCGCCGACAGCACCATGTACTTGATGCCGGCTTCCAGGGAACGCTTGTTGAAGAAGGCGTAGGCCACCAGGCCGTAGACCGGTACCGACAGCAGCTCCAGGCCGATGAACAGGCTGGCCAGGTGCTGCGCGCTGACCAGCACCAGGCCACCGGCGGCGGCCATCAGGATCAGCAGGTACAGTTCTTCGCGGTTGCCCGGGTAACCCGAGCCGCCATCGCCGAGGTAGGCGTGGGCGAGGGTGACGCAGGCCAGGGTGGCGACCAAGATCAACGCCATGTAGAGGCAGGCGAAGCTGTCGATCTGTATCAATGGCGTGACCGCCAGTGGCGCGACTTTCAGGGCCGGCAAAATCGACAGCAAGGCCAGGTTCAGCCCCGCCACCGACAGCAGGAAGGTCTGCGAGTGATTGCGCCGCCAGGCGATCGCCAGCATCACCACGATGATCGTGGCGCTGGTGATCAACAGCGGCGCAAGCGCGATAAAGTGTTGAATCGTGAATTCCATAGCGCTCTTACCGGGCCGAAGCGAGTTGAGAGAAGGCGGTGCCGAGCCACTGCTGCACGCCATGCATCGTGGCGGCAGAGGTGTCGAGGAACGGTTGCGGATACACACCGAGGTAAACCAGCAGCACCGCAAGGCCGAGCACCATGGTCAGTTCGCGACCGTCCATGCCACGCAACACTTCGTCCGACTTGGCCGGACCGAAGTAGGCGCGGTGGATCATGATCAGCGAGTAGACCGAACCGAACACCAGGCCAGAGGTGGCAATCGCCGTGATCCAAGGCGCACTGACGAACGAGCCGATCAGGATCAGGAACTCGCCGACGAAGTTGCCGGTGCCCGGCAGGCCCAGGGACGCGGCCGCGAAGAACAGGCTGATGGCCGGCAGGTAGGCGATGCGCGACCAGACGCCACCCATCTCACGCATGTCCCGGGTGTGCAGGCGTTCGTACAACTGACCGCTGAGGATAAACAGTGCGGCGGCCGACAGACCGTGGGCGAGCATCTGGATCACCGCGCCTTGCAGGGCCAGTTGGCTGCCGGAATAGATCCCGATCAGCACGAAGCCCATGTGCGAAACGCTGGAGAACGCGATCAGGCGCTTGATGTCGGTCTGGGCGAACGCCAGGAACGCACCGTAGAAAATCCCGATCAGGCCCAGGGTCATGGCAATCGGCGCGAACTCCGCCGAGGCATTGGGGAACAGCGGCAAGGCAAAGCGCAGCAGGCCGTAGGCCGCGGTCTTCAGCAGGATACCCGCCAGGTCCACGGAACCGGCGGTCGGCGCCTGGGCGTGGGCGTCCGGCAGCCAGGAGTGAAACGGCACCACCGGCAGCTTCACCGCGAACGCGATGAAGAAGCCCAGCATCAGCACGTACTCGGTGGTGCGCGACATCTGCACTTTCAACAGGTCGGCGTAGTTGAAGGTAATCACGCCGGTGTTGTTGAAGTTGACCAGCACCAGGCCAAGGATCGCCACCAACATGATCAGGCCGGAAGCCTGGGTGAAGATGAAGAACTTGGTCGCCGCGTAGATCCGGGTTTTCTTGCCGTCCGAAGAACTGTGACCCCAGAGCGCGATGAGGAAGTACATCGGCACCAGCATCATTTCCCAGAAGAAGAAGAACATGAACAGGTCCAGCGCCAGGAACACGCCGACGACACCGCCCAGGATCCACATCAGGTTCAGGTGGAAGAAACCGACGTGACGCTGGATCTCTTTCCAGGAGCAGAGGACCGAGAGAATACCCAACAGGCCGGTCAGCAGGATCATCAGCAACGACAGGCCGTCGAGGGCCAGGTGCACGCTGATGCCGAAGCGCGCGATCCAGGCGTGCTTGAACTCAAGTGCCCAGGTCGGATCGGCGCCAGGGGCCGGAGCGAATGAATAGTCGCCGGTCGCCCACAGCCAGAGGCCGAGCGCGAGTTCCAGGGACATGGTCAGCAGCGCAATCCAGCGCGGGAGCGTGGAGCTGGAACGCTCCGCGATCCAGCACAGCAGGCCGCCGATGAAGGGGATCAGGATTAGCCAGGGCAGAATCATGACGGGCTCGTTTCCTTTCGCAAGTTCGCAAGGTTCATATCAGACCGCTACCAGCACGATGGCGCCGATAACCAGCACGGCGCCAGCCGCCATGGAAGCCGCATACCAACGCAATTGACCGGTCTCGGTACGGCTCAGGGCGGTGTGGCCGCCCTTGGCCATGCGCGGGATCAGGCCGATGGTCTGGTCGAGCGGGTCTTTGCGCAGAATGTGGCTGATCGCAAGGTATGGCTTGACGAACAGTTTGTCGTAGATCCAGTCGAAGCCCCAGGCGGCGAACCACCAGGTCGAAAGGAGTCGCCCGATGCCGCTGTTGGCGACCGCCGTGACGAAACGACGCTTGCCCAGGAACAGCAGGGCGGCCAGCAGGATACCGGCCAGGGCGATGGCGCCGGAGGCGATTTCCAGGCTGTGCTTGGCTTCGCCGCCGGCATGGCCGACGCTTTGTGGCAGCACATCGGCCAGGGGTGGGGTGATCAGGGCGCCGACGAAGGTCGACAGCACGATCAGCACCGACAGTGGCAGCCAGTGGGCAATGCCGTGGCCGGCGTGGGCTTCGGTCTTGGCTTCACCGTGGAACGCGATGAAGATCAGGCGGAAGGTGTACAGCGAGGTCATGAACGCACCCACCAGGCCGGCATAGAGCAGGCCCTGGTTACCGCTGGCGAACGCTTCCCAGAGGATCTCGTCCTTGGAGTAGAAACCGGCGGTCACCAGTGGCAGGGCCGCCAGGGCCGCGCCGCCGACGATGAAACTGGCGTAGGCCAGCGGCAGCTTCTTCCACAGGCCGCCCATCTTGAAGATGTTCTGCTCGTGGTGGCAGGCCACGATCACCGCACCGGACGCCAGGAACAGCAGGGCCTTGAAGAAGGCGTGGGTCATCAGGTGGAAGATCGCGCCTTCCCAGGCACCGACGCCCAGGGCCAGGAACATGTAGCCGATCTGGCTCATGGTCGAGTAGGCGAGGATGCGCTTGATGTCGGTCTGCACCAGGGCGGCAAAACCGGCTAGCACCAGGGTCACACCGCCGACAATGCCCACCAGGTGCAGGATGTCCGGCGCCAGGGCGAACAGGCCGTGGGTACGGGCGATCAGGTAGACACCGGCGGTCACCATGGTCGCGGCGTGGATCAGGGCCGAGACCGGGGTAGGGCCGGCCATCGCATCCGCCAGCCAGGTCTGCAGCGGCAGTTGCGCGGATTTACCGACGGCACCACCCAGCAGCATCAGGGTCGCCAGAACGATCCAGAAGTCACCGACCTTGAAGTGCTCGGGTGCCTTGACCAGCAGTTCCTGGATGTTCAGCGTGCCCAGTTGCTGGAACAGGATGAACAGGCCGATGGCCATGAACACGTCGCCGATCCGGGTCACGATGAACGCCTTGAGTGCGGCGTTGCCGTTGTTGCGGTTGCTGTAGTAGAAACCGATCAACAGGTACGAGCACAGGCCCACGCCTTCCCAGCCGAAGTACAGGAACAACAGGTTATCGCCGAGGACCAGGAACAGCATGCTGGCGATGAACAGGTTGGTGTAGGCGAAGAAGCGCGAATAACCGGCTTCACCGCGCATGTACCAGGACGCGAACAGGTGGATCAGGAAACCCACGCCGACCACCACGCCGAGCATGGTGACCGACAGGCCGTCCAGGTACAGGGCGAAGTTCGGCGTGAAGCCTTCCACCGCCATCCACTGCCACAGCACTTGCACGTAACGGCCACCTTCCGGCGGGGCGACGTTGAATTGCCAGATCACGTAGGCCGTGACGATGGCAGACAGGCCGATGGAGCCCACGCCAACCAGCGCCGACAGGTTTTCCGACCAGCGTCCACGGGAGAACGACAGCAGCAGGAAACCGACAAGAGGAAATATGAAAGTCAGGAAGAGAAGGTTCATCCGCGCATCTCGCTGGCAGCGTCAATATCGAGAGTGTGGAAGCGGCGATACAGCTGCAACAGGATCGCCAGGCCGATACTGGCCTCGGCGGCTGCCAGGCTGATCACCAGGATGAACATGATCTGTCCATCCGGCTGCGCCCAGCGAGCGCCCGCGACGATGAAGGCCAGGGCGGAGGCATTCATCATGACCTCCAGGCTCATCAACACGAACAGGATGTTGCGGCGGACCATCAGGCCGACCAGACCGAGACAGAACAGGATGCCGGCAACCGCCAGGCCATGTTCGAGAGGGATAGCAGGCATGTGATTACTCCTTCGCCTCGTTACGGCCCAAATGGAACGCCGTGACGGCTGCGGCAAGCAGCAGCATCGAGGCGAGTTCGACCACCAGCAGGTACGGACCGAACAGGCTGATGCCCACGGCCTTGGCGCCTACGGTGGTGTGGCCGATGGCCTGGCCGCTCTGGTGAGCGAACAGCACATACAGCAGTTCACCCAGCAGCAGGGCGGACAGGATCACAGGTCCCGCCCAGATGCCGGGCTTGAGCCAGGAGCGTTCCTGCTGGACCGCGGCCGGGCCGAGGTTGAGCATCATCACCACGAACACGAACAGCACCATGATGGCGCCGGCGTAGGCGATCACTTCCAGGGCACCGGCGAACGGCGCGCCGAGGGCGAAGAAGGTCATGGCCACGGCGATCAGCGAAATGATCAGGTAGAGCAGGGCGTGCACGGGGTTGGTGTTGGTGACCACACGAAGCGTGGACACCACCGCGATACCCGATGCGAAATAGAAAGCGAATTCCATCTTTCTTCCTTAAGGCAGCAAGCTCTTCACGTTGATCGGTTCGGCTTCGTTCTGCGCGGCGCCCTTTGGCTTACCGGCAATGGCCATACCTGCAACACGATAGAAGTTGTAATCAGGGTTTTTACCGGGACCGGAAATCAGCAGATCTTCTTTCTCGTACACCAGGTCCTGACGTTTGAACTCGGCCATTTCGAAATCCGGCGTGAGCTGGATCGCGGTGGTCGGGCAGGCTTCCTCGCAGAGGCCGCAGAAAATGCAGCGCGAGAAGTTGATGCGGAAGAAGTCCGGGTACCAGCGACCGTCTTCGGTTTCAGCTTTCTGCAGCGAGATGCAACCCACCGGGCACGCCACGGCGCACAGGTTGCAGGCCACGCAGCGCTCTTCGCCGTCGGGGTCGCGGGTCAGGACGATGCGGCCACGGTAGCGGGGGGCCAGGTAGACCGGTTCTTCCGGGTATTGCAGGGTGTCGCGCTTGCGAAAGCCATGGCCGAAGATCATGACCAGGCTTCGCAGTTGGGTACCGGTACCCTTAACGATGTCGCCAATATATTTGAACATGGGTCAAATCCTCACTGAACCGCGGCCGCGGGCGCGTTCATCAAAACGATCGCAGCGGTCACCAGCATGTTGATCAGGGTCAGCGGCAGGCAGAATTTCCAGCTGAAATCCATCACCTGGTCGTAGCGTGGGCGCGGGATCGAGGCGCGCAGCAGGACGAACAGCATGATGAAGAACGCGGTCTTCAGGGCGAACCAGACGAAGGACAGTTGCGGCAGGATGCCGAACGGACCGTGCCAGCCACCGAAGAACAGCGTCACCAGCAGTGCCGAGATCAGGATGATGCCGATGTATTCACCGACGAAGAACATGCCCCATTTCATGCCGGCATATTCAATGTGGTAACCGTCGGCCAGTTCCTGCTCCGCTTCCGGCTGGTCGAAGGGGTGACGGTGAGTCACGGCCACGCCAGCGATGAAGAAGGTACAGAAACCGAAGAACTGCGGAATGATGAACCACAGGTTCTGGGCCTGGTACTCGACGATGTCGCGCATGTTGAACGAGCCGGCCTGGATCACGATGCCCATGAGCGCCAGGCCCATGAACACTTCGTAGGACACGGTCTGGGCCGAGGCCCGCAGGCTGCCCAGCAGGGCGAACTTGTTGTTGCTCGACCAGCCGGCGAACAGCACCGCGTACACCGACAGGCCGGCCATGGCGAAGAAGAACAGCAGGCCGATGTTCAGGTCCGCCACGCCCCAGGTCGGGGTGATCGGGATGATCGCGAAGGCGATCAACAAGGCGCTCATGGCCACGACCGGGGCCAGGGTGAAGATCACCTTGTCGGCGAACGGTGGCGTCCAGTCTTCCTTGAAGAACATTTTCACCATGTCGGCGGCGATCTGGAACATGCCGAACGGGCCGACGCGGTTCGGACCGTAGCGGTCCTGCCACCAGCCCAGCAGGCGACGTTCGACGAAGCTCAGCAGTGCCCCGCAGACCACCACGGCCAGCAGGATCACGATGGCCTTGAGGACCGTCAGGATCACATCGATCACTTCAGGGGTGAACCAGCTCATTGCGCTGCCTCCTGCAGACCGTCGACGGTTTTGCCGAATATCGCCGGTGGAATACCCGCCAGGCCGGCCGGCAGGGCCACCAGGCCGGCGCCCAGTTCTTCATTGATGCGCAGCGGCAGACGCAAGGTCTGGCCAGCCACGTTCAGGCTCAGCAGGGCGCCGTCATTGACGCCCAGGCGGTCGGCTTCGGACTTGGCCAGCGCCACGTAGGCGGCCGGGATGCGTTCCTGCACCGGTGCGGCCTTGGAAGAGTTCTCTTCGCTGCCGAACAGGTGATGGAACGGCACGACCTGCCAGGTGCCCGGTGCCGGGTTGAAGGCGCGTGGCACGCTGGCGAACCAGCTCAGGCCATCGCCCTGGCTTTCGATCAGGCGGGTGCCCGGGTCGCCAGCACGCAGGTGACCACCGACTTCGTCCTGGAACTTGTTCCAGGCTTGCGGCGAGTTCCAGCCCGGCGACCAGGCGAACGGCACTTGCGAGCGCGGTTCGGCGGAGCCCGAGTAACCTTCCATGGAGAACGCGAATGCGGTGTCCTTATCCTGGGAGGTGCGTGGCTCGTGGACGCTGATGTTGGCGCGCATGGCGGTGCGACCGGAGTAGCGCAGCGGTTCGCGCGCCAGTTTCAGGCCCTTGATGCGGAACGAAGCCGATGGCGCGGCATCGACGATGCGAGCCAGTTGCGGGCTGCTCGAGGCGACGGCGGCGGTGACGTGGTCCAGTTGCGTCCAGTCCACCGGCTGGTTCAGCAGGGTGGCGCGCAGGGCATGCAGCCAGCGCCAGCCTTCGTGGACCAGGATGCTGGCGTCCAGGTAAGTCGGGTCGAACACCTGGAAGAAGCGCTGGGCGCGGCCTTCCTGGCTGACCAGCGTACCGTCGCCTTCGGCGAAGCTCGCCGCCGGCAGCACCAGGTGGGCGCGGTCGGTGGTGGCGGTTTTCTGGTGGTCGGCGACGATCACCACTTTCGCGGCGTTCAGGGCGGCGTCCACCCGGGCTTTGTCGGTGCGGGTGTAGAGGTCGTTTTCCAGCACGACGATGGCGTCGGCACTGCCGTCGATCACCGCTTGCAGGGCTGCGTCCACCGATTCGCCACCGAGCATGGCCAGGCCGAGGCTGTTGGCTTCCGGCACGATCAGGCTGATGGAACCGTTCTTCTCGCGTAGCTTCAAGGCCTTGGCGATGTTGGCGGCGGCTTCGATCAAGGCCTTGGAGCCCAGGGAGGTGCCGGCGATGATCAATGGGCGCTTGGCCGCCAGCAGGGCGTCGGCGATGCGCTGGGCCAGGGCGGCCGCTTCGCTGTCCAGGCCGTCGACGGCCGGGGCGCTGGCGTCCAGGGCGTGGGCCACGGCGAAACCGATGCGGGCCAGGTCGTCCGGAGCGGCGTGGACGCATTCTTCGGCGACGTCGTCGAGCTTGGTTTCAGCGAGGCTGGCGATGAACAGCGGGTTCAGCGCGTGCTGGCCGATGTTCTTCACGGCGGCGTCGAGCCATGGCTGCACGCGCATGGCGTCGGCCATGTCCTCGGCCTTGCCCTTGACCGATTGGCGCAGGGCCAAGGCCATGCGGGCGGCGGTCTGGGTCAGGTCTTCACCCAGGACGAACACCGCGTCGTGGTCTTCGATGTCGCGCATCGTCGGCACCGGCAGCGGGCTGTCCTTGAGCACTTGCAGCACCAGGCGGATGCGTTCCAGCTCGCCGGCTTCGATGCCGCTGTAGAAGTGCTCGGCGCCGACCAGTTCACGCAGGGCGTAGTTGCTTTCCAGGCTGGCCCGTGGCGAACCGATGCCGACGATGTTGCGCCCGCGCAGCAGTTCGGCGGCTTTGTCCAGCGCTTCGTCCAGGCTCAGCTTGGCGCCGTCCGCCAGTTGCGGTTGGCGTGGGCGATCCTTGCGGTTGACGTAGCCATAACCGAAACGGCCACGGTCACACAGGAAGTACTGGTTGACCGAGCCGTTGAAGCGGTTTTCGATGCGCCGCAGTTCACCGTAGCGCTCGCCCGGGGAAATGTTGCAGCCGCTGGAGCAGCCATGGCAGATGCTCGGCGAGAACTGCATGTCCCACTTGCGGTTGTAGCGCTCGGAGTGAGTCTTGTCGGTGAACACACCGGTCGGGCAGACCTCGGTGAGGTTGCCGGAGAACTCGCTTTCCAGGGTGCCGTCTTCGACGCGACCGAAGTACACGTTGTCGTGGGCACCGAACACGCCCAGGTCGGTGCCGCCGGCGTAGTCCTTGTAGAAACGCACGCAACGGTAGCAGGCGATGCAGCGGTTCATCTCGTGGGAGATGAACGGGCCGAGGTCCTGGTTCTGGTGGGTGCGCTTGGTGAAGCGATAGCGGCGCTCGTTGTGGCCGGTCATCACGGTCATGTCTTGCAGGTGGCAGTGGCCGCCTTCCTCACAGACCGGGCAGTCGTGAGGGTGGTTGGTCATCAGCCATTCGACGACGCTGGCGCGAAACACTTTCGCTTCTTCGTCGTCGATGGAGATCCAGCTGCCGTCGGTGGCGGGGGTCATGCAGGACATGACGATCCGACCACGCTTGTCGTTCTCGTCGGTGTACTGCTTGACCGCGCACTGGCGACAAGCGCCAACGCTGCCAAGGGCGGGGTGCCAGCAGAAATAAGGAATGTCGAGGCCCAGGGACAGACATGCCTGTAACAGGTTGTCTGCGCCATCGACTTCGAGCTCTTTGCCGTCTACGTGGATAGTGGCCATGGTTCAAAGTTCTTCGTTGGCCCGGTGTCAGCGGGCGTGGCTAATGGAATCTTGTTGTTCGTCCGAATCCAAACAGCCTGGGTGAAAGGCGTCATCGGACGAAAGGCGAAGGGCACGGACCCTTCGCCTTTTAAAGCGTCGTTACGCGCCGACCATGGTCGGCGTGACCACCTGATTGAGGTCCCCGGCGCGCGTTGGCGCGATGCCGGCCTCGAATTCAGGGCGGAAGTATTTGATCGCGCTGCCCAACGGCTCCACGGCACCCGGTGCGTGAGCACAGAAGGTCTTGCCTGGGCCGAGGAAACCCACCAGACCCAGCAGGGTCTCGATGTCGCCGGCCTGGCCTTCGCCGTTTTCAATGGCTCGCAGCAGTTTGACGCTCCACGGCAGGCCGTCGCGGCAAGGGGTGCAGAAACCGCAGGACTCACGGGAGAAGAACTCTTCCATGTTGCGCAGCAACGACACCATGTTGACGCTGTTGTCCACCGCCATGGCCAGGCCGGTACCCATGCGGGTGCCCACTTTGGCGATGCCGCCGGCGTACATTTGTGCGTCCAGGTGTTCCGGCAACAGGAAACCGGTACCGGCGCCACCGGGCTGCCAGCACTTGAGCGTGTAGCCGTCGCGCATGCCGCCGGCGTAGTCTTCGAACAGCTCGCGGCCGGTGATGCCGAACGGCAGTTCCCACAGGCCAGGGTTCTTGACCTTGCCGGAGAAGCCCATGAGCTTGGTGCCCATGTCTTCGCTGCCGTCGCGGGCCAGGGATTTGTACCAGTCCACGCCGTCGGCGATGATCGCCGGCACGTTGCACAGGGTCTCGACGTTGTTCACGCAGGTCGGCTTGCCCCACACGCCCACGGCGGCAGGGAAGGGCGGCTTGGAGCGCGGGTTGGCGCGGCGGCCTTCCAGGGAGTTGATCAGCGCGGTTTCTTCACCGCAGATGTAGCGCCCGGCACCGGTGTGGACGAACAGCTCGAAATCGAAGCCGCTGCCCAGGATGTTCTTGCCCAGCAGGCCCGCGGCCTTGGCTTCTTCCACGGCACGGTTCAGGTGCTTGGCGGCGGTGGTGTATTCGCCACGCAGGAAGATGTAGCCACGGTAGGTCTTCAGCGCACGGGCGCTGATCAGCATGCCTTCGATCAGCAGATGGGGCAGTTGCTCCATCAACATGCGGTCTTTCCAGGTGTTGGGTTCCATTTCATCCGCGTTGCACAGCAGGTAACGGATGTTGATGGATTCGTCCTTGGGCATCAGGCCCCACTTCACGCCCGTGGGGAAGCCCGCGCCGCCACGGCCCTTGAGGCCGGAGTCTTTCACGGTCTGGACGATGTCGTCGCTGGCCATGTCGGCGAACGCTTTGCGCGCGGCGGCGTAGCCGTTCTTGGCCTGGTACTCGTCCAGCCACACCGCTTCGCCGTCGTCACGCAGACGCCAGGTCAGGGGATGGGTTTCGGCCGAACGCTGGATGCGGTTGGCGGGCCCGAAGGAAGTCAGGGTCATACGTAGCCCTCCAGCAGTTTGGCGACGCCATCTGGTTTGACGTCACCGAAGGTGTCGTCGTCGATCATCAGCGCCGGCGCCTTGTCGCAGTTGCCCAGGCAGCACACCGGCAGCAGGGTGAAGCGGCCGTCGGCGGTGGTCTGGCCCAGGCCGATGCCCAGCTTGCTCTGGAGCTCGCCGACCACCGATTCGTGGCCGCCGATGTAGCAGACCATGCTGTCGCAGACGCGAATGATGTGACGGCCGACTGGCTGGCGGAAAATCTGGCTATAGAAGGTGGCGACGCCTTCGACGTCGCTGGCCGGGATGCCGAGGATCTCGCCGATGGCGTAGAGCGCGCCGTCGGGCACCCAGCCACGTTCCTTCTGGACGATCTTCAGGGCTTCGATCGACGCCGCGCGCGGGTCTTCGTAGTGATGCAGCTCGTGCTCGATGGCCGAGCGCTCGGTTTCGCTCAGGGCGAAACGGTCAGTCTGGATAAGCGTGCTGTTCATGCTTAGCGGTCCACGTCGGCCATAACGAAATCGATACTACCCAGGTACGCGATCAAGTCCGCGACCATGCTGCCCTTGATCACGGAAGGGATCTGCTGCAGGTGCGGGTAGCTTGGGGTGCGAATCCGGGTGCGGTAGCTCATGGTGCCGCCGTCGCTCGTCAGGTAATAACTGTTGATGCCCTTGGTCGCTTCGATCATCTGGAAGGATTCGTTGGCCGGCATGACCGGGCCCCACGAAACCTGCAGGAAGTGCGTGATCAGGGTCTCGATGTGCTGCAGCGTGCGCTCTTTGGGCGGCGGCGTGGTCAGCGGGTGATCCGCCTTGTACGGACCTTCCGGCATGTTGCGCAGGCATTGGTCGATGATCTTGATGCTCTGGCGCATTTCCTCGACGCGAACCATGCAGCGGTCATAGGCGTCACCGTTGGCCGCCAGCGGTACTTCGAACTCGAAGTTTTCGTAGCCGGAGTAGGGGCGCGCCTTGCGCAGGTCGAAGTCGCAACCGGTGGAACGCAGGCCGGCACCGGTGACGCCCCATTCCAGGGCCTCCTTGGTGTTGTAGGCGGCGACCCCGATGGTACGACCCTTGAGGATGCTGTTCTGCAGGGCGGCCTTGGTGTATTCGTCCAGGCGCTTGGGCATCCACTCGACGAAGTCCTTGACCAGCTTTTCCCAGCCGCGCGGCAGGTCGTGGGCCACGCCGCCGATGCGGTACCAGGCCGGGTGCAGGCGGAAACCGGTGATGGCTTCGATCACCGTGTAGGCCTTCTGGCGGTCGGTGAAGGTGAAGAACACCGGCGTCATCGCCCCCACGTCCTGGATATAGGTACCCAGGAACAGCAGGTGGCTGGTGATGCGGAAGAACTCGGCCATCATGATGCGGATGACGTCGACCTTCTCCGGGACCTTGATCCCGGCCAGTTTCTCCACCGACAGTACGTACGGCAGGTTGTTCATCACGCCGCCGAGGTAGTCGATACGGTCGGTGTACGGGATGAAGCTGTGCCAGGACTGGCGCTCGGCCATTTTCTCGGCGCCACGGTGGTGGTAGCCGATGTCCGGCACGCAGTCGACGATCTCTTCGCCGTCCAGTTGCAGGATGATGCGGAACGCACCGTGGGCCGAAGGGTGGTTCGGACCCAGGTTGAGGAACATGTAGTCCTCGTTGGCGCCCGAACGCTTCATGCCCCAGTCTTCAGGCTTGAAGCGCGCGGCTTCCTCCTCGAGCTGTTGCTTGGCCAGGGACAGGCTGAACGGGTCGAACTCGGTGGCACGGGCCGGGAAGTCCTTGCGCAGCGGGTGACCTTCCCAGGTCGGTGGCATCATGATGCGCGACAGGTGCGGGTGGCCGGGGAAATCGATCCCGAACATGTCCCACACTTCACGCTCGTACCAGTTGGCGTTCGGCCAGATGCCGGTCACGGTCGGCACGCTGAGGTCGCTCTCGGACAAGGCGACCTTGATCATTACGTCACTATTACGCTCGATCGACATCAAGTGATAGAACACGGTGAAATCGACGCCGTCGGGCAGCCCTTGACGCTTGGTGCGCAGGCGCTCATCCACGCCGTGCAGGTCATAGAGCATGACGTACGGCTTGGGCAGGTTGCGCAGGAAAGTCAGGACTTCGACGAGTTTGGCGCGGGCGACCCAAAGCACCGGCATGCCGGTACGGGTCGGCTGGGCGGTGAACGCCTCGGGGCCAAAACGGTTGTTCAGTTCGACGACCACATCCTGATCGTCTGCCTTGTAAGGCGGGATGTACAGAGCACTGCCTGTAGTCATGGTTATTTATCGCTTTCGGTCAACGTAAAGAATGAAGCCAGGTTCTCGTTTCTTGTACAGAGCAGAGCTGGATCAGACTTCGTCGGGGCTGCGCAGGTTGGTGACTGCGATACGCTGTTCGCGGCGCTGTTCCTTTTGCGACGGCATCTCGGCGCGATAGACGCCTTGATCGCCAACGACCCAGGACAGTGGGCGACGCTCCTGGCCAATCGACTCCTGCAACAGCATCAAGCCTTGCAGGAAAGCTTCAGGGCGAGGCGGGCAGCCGGGCACGTAGACGTCCACGGGCAGGAACTTGTCCACCCCTTGAACGACAGAGTAGATGTCGTACATGCCACCGGAGTTGGCGCACGAACCCATGGAGATGACCCACTTGGGCTCGAGCATTTGCTCGTAGAGACGCTGGATGATCGGCGCCATCTTGATGAAGCAGGTACCGGCGATAACCATGAAATCCGCCTGGCGTGGCGATGCCCGGATCACCTCGGCGCCAAAGCGCGCGATGTCGTGGGGCGCCGTGAAGGCGGTGGTCATTTCCACGTAGCAGCACGAAAGGCCGAAGTTGTACGGCCACAGGGAGTTCTTGCGACCCCAGTTGACCGTGCTGTTCAGCACGTCTTCGAGCTTGCCCATGAAGATGTTCTTGTGGACTTGATCTTCTAACGGATCGGCGACGGTTTCCCGCTTGCCAATCGGATACTGCTCGTTAGGAGCATCGGGGTCGATCCTGGTGAGATTGTATTGCATTGCCAAAGCCTCATTGTTTCAGCTTCGCTTGCCGCTTGCGCCGAGCTTCCGGAGCCCAATCAAGTGCCCCCACCCGGTAAAGGTAGACAAGACCTGCCAACAGAATTGCTATGAAAACGAGCGCTTCGACGAATCCGGTCCAGCCGCTTTCGCGGACGGACACAGACCATGCAAAGAGAAAGAGGGCTTCGATATCGAAGATCACGAACAGCATCGCGACCAGATAGAATTTGGCTGAGAGCCGCAAGCGGGCGCCACCGGTAGGCAGCATGCCGGACTCGAACGGTTCATTTTTGCTGCGGCCCCAGGCTTTTGACCCAAGCAGGCTCGACACACCGAGCATGAAAGCACACAGGCCAACAACGCCCAGAAGGAAAATGGCAAAGCCCCAATTGTGGGCCATGAGTCCTGTCGCTTCGGACATGCTGGAAATCCTTAACAGAGAGCAAAGGTCTCTGAGCTTGAATGAAATAAAGCAGTGACGATATGTCGCAGCAATCAATCGCGGTGATTTTATGGCTAAACACCGGGCAAGTAAAATTCCTATAGCGAAATTATTTATTGGAATAAGGACATAGCTTGCCTCCGGAACCCTGCGGCCCCGGCCCCGTGGGCGTTGGCCGGCTATTGATCAATAATATTTCGTGCGGAATGTAACAATGATAACGACTTCCAAATGATAATTATTATTATCTGTATCGGCCTTTTCCACAGTGCACTTAGTGTCCTGCCTGAAAGGCTGTCTTACATCGTCGCTACTGCAATTGTCAGCGTCGGACGTTTTACTCCTTTTCGGACTGTCCAATGCTGCGTTCGATCAATTTTTCTATCGGCGCGCCGAAGGGAAGGGCTCGGCGAGGTTGGATCTGCATGAGGGACTGCTCCCACAGGTGCAGGCTTGCTCTTGCAGCGTAGGGGGCTTCAGAGAAAACGGGTAGAAAAACCTCGGCCATCAGATCGAGGTCGCTCGGCCCAGCCCCTCCAGCAATTGCGCCTGGGACACTGGAGCGTTAAGCGAAACCGCTTTTCCAGCAAACAATCGGTAAGAGCTTGGCCTAGAGCCTTGAAGGATTGATGGCAAATAGCTATCTTTGCCGCTCTCCCACCTAATCATCTATATCAATATTGATTAGACAATCGCCCCCTTCATAGATAGCTGCGTCAGTTCCCATCGTTCGCGGCTGATTACCAAAGGAATGTCATGAATTCTTGGTTCGCGAATATGAGCGTCATGCTCAAGTTGGCTTTGGGCTTTGCCGTTGTGCTGCTTCTGACCGCTATCCTTGCCGCGACCGGCTGGTTCAGCCTGGAAAAAATAGTCGAGCGCACTGATCGAATGACCAGCATTACCGAGCTCGGCGACCTACTTGATCACCTGCGCAGGGCTCGCTTGCAATACCAGTTGGACAAGGGCGATGAACAAAAGGGGGCATTGATCCAGGCGTCGCTGGAGCAGTTTGTCGCCAAGCAGAAAAGCCTTGCGAACGAGTTGAGAAAACCCGAAAACCTGAAAAAACTTGCGCTGATCGAGCAGGCCAGCAAGCAGTATCAAGTGGCACTGAATACGATGCGCGAGGCGTATCGCAATGACGCAGCCATGCGCAAGGAGATGGGTGTCAATGCGGTCAAGGGCGCCGGGTTGATTGCCAAGGTCATCGATGACGTAGAAGCGATGCCTGCCTCGGATGAGCGCCGTTTCGAGTTGTACAGGATCATTCTCAAGGCCAAGGAGGACGTGGCGCTGGTGCGTTATGAAGTGCGTGGCTACACCGGCAACCCCAACAGCACCACCGAACAAGCCGCCACCCGTCAGCTCGAAAATGCGCTCAAGGGCATCGAAACCCTCAACAACGCTTTCGGCCCGACCTATGCCGACACCATCAAGCAGCTGGAAACCGCACTGATTGCTTACCGCCGTTCGGTGCAGGACTTCACCGCCAGTAACCAGGCCATTGGCAAGGCCGTTCAGGACACCATCGATTTGGGTGACACTATCAGCCGCCTGTCTGACGAAATGTATGCCAGCCAACTGGTCTCCCGTGACGAAGACAGCGCCCAGGCCCGCATCCTGCAACTGAGCTGCACGGCCTTGGCGATGTTGTTGGGGATTCTTGCGGCCATGATCATCACTCGCCAGATTACGCGGCCATTGCAGGACACATTGGCGGTGGTCAATCGCATTGCGGCAGGCGATCTCACCCAAGACATGGTCGTGACCCGTGGTGATGAACTGGGTGTCCTGCAGCAAGGTATCCAGCGCATGGGCACCACGTTGCGCGACCTGATCGGTGGCATCCGCGATGGCGTCACCCAAATCGCCAGCGCCGCCGAAGAGTTATCGGCCGTCACCGAGCAGACCAGCGCCGGGGTCAATAGCCAGAAGACCGAGACCGACCAGGTGGCCACCGCCATGCAGGAAATGTCGGCCACCGTGCATGAAGTCGCGCGTAATGCCGAACAGGCTTGCACTGCCGCATCGGAGGCCGATGCACAGGCCCGTATCGGCGACCAAGTGGTCGCGCAGGCCATCGTTCAGATCGAGCGTTTGGCCGGCGAAGTCGGGCGCTCCGTCGAAGCCATGGATGAGTTGGAACATGAAAGCGCGCGCATCGGCAAGATCATGGACGTGATCAAGGCGGTGGCTGAGCAGACCAACTTGTTGGCCCTTAATGCCGCCATCGAGGCCGCCCGCGCGGGGGACGCCGGACGCGGTTTTGCTGTGGTCGCCGACGAAGTACGTGGGCTGGCCCAGCGTACCCAGCATTCCACTGAAGAGATTGAGAGCCTGGTGGCGGGCTTGCAGAACGGCACACGCCAGGTGTCGAGTATCATGCGAAACAGCCGCGAATTGACCGACAGCAGCGTGGAACTGGCCGGCAAGGCTGGCATCTCCCTGGGCAACATCACCCAGGCGGTTTCTGGCATTCAGGCCATGAATCAGCAGATTGCCGCTGCTGCGGTGCAACAAAGCTCGGTGGCCGAGGACATCAGCCGCAGTATCCTGAGCGTGCGCGATGTATCCGAACAGACCGCCTCGGCCAGCGAAGAAACCGCAGCGTCCAGCATCGAGCTGGCGCGCCTGGGTAACCAGTTGCAGCAGTTGGTCAGTCACTTCAAAGTGTAAAAAAACGGCGAAAAAAAGCCCCGAACCAGTCGGGGCTTCAGATCATCGGCTTTGCGGTTAGTTTTTATCCGGTCCGCAAGGGCCGCTTGCTCGAGGCAAGCGTGTGAATCAGTGGAACTGTTCTTCTTCGGTGGAGCCGGTCAGCGCGGTCACCGACGAAGTGCCACCCTGGATCACGGTGGTCATGTCGTCGAAGTAGCCGGTGCCCACTTCCTGCTGGTGAGCCACGAAGGTGTAGCCCTTGGCGGCATCGGCGAACTCCTGCTCTTGCAGTTTCACGTAGGCGGTCATGTCGTTGCGGGCGTAGTCATGCGCCAGGTTGAACATGCTGTGCCACATGTTGTGAATGCCGGCCAGGGTGATGAACTGGTGCTTGTAGCCCATGGCGGACAGTTCGCGCTGGAACTTGGCGATGGTCGCGTCGTCCAGGTTTTTCTTCCAGTTGAAGGAAGGCGAGCAGTTGTACGACAGCAGTTGGTCCGGGTATTCCTTCTTGATCGCTTCGGCGAAACGACGGGCTTCGTCCAGGTCCGGCTTGGCGGTTTCGCACCAGATCAGGTCGGCGTACGGCGCGTAGGCCAGGCCACGGGCGATGGCCTGGTCGAGACCGGCGCGCACCTTGTAGAAGCCTTCCTGGGTGCGGGTACCGGTCACGAACGGCTGGTCGTACGGGTCGCAGTCGGAGGTCAGCAGGTCAGCGGCGTTGGCGTCGGTACGGGCCAGGATGATGGTCGGTACACCGGCAACGTCGGCGGCCAGGCGGGCAGCAGTCAGCTTCTGCACGGCTTCCTGGGTTGGAACCAGAACCTTGCCGCCCATGTGGCCGCATTTCTTCACCGAGGCCAGTTGGTCTTCGAAGTGAACGCCGGCGGCGCCTGCTTCGATCATGCTCTTCATCAGTTCGTAGGCGTTCAGGACGCCGCCGAAACCGGCTTCGGCGTCAGCCACGATCGGTGCGAAGTAGTCGATGTAGCCTTCGTCGCCCGGGTTCTTGCCGGCTTTCCACTGGATCTGGTCGGCGCGACGGAACGAGTTGTTGATGCGCTTGACCACGGTTGGAACCGAATCCACCGGGTACAGCGACTGGTCGGGGTACATCGACTCGGCGGAGTTGTTGTCCGCAGCCACTTGCCAGCCCGACAGGTAGATTGCCTGGATGCCCGCCTTGACTTGCTGCACAGCCTGGCCGCCGGTCAGGGCGCCCATGCAGTTGACGAAATCTTTCTCGGGACGGAAGGCTGGCTTGGCGCCCTGGGTGACCAGGTTCCACAGCTTCTCGGCGCCCATTTTCGCAAAGGTGTGCTCAGGTTGAACCGAGCCACGCAGACGGACGACGTCAGCAGCGGAATAATTGCGCTTCACGCCTTTCCAGCGCGGGTTTTCAGCCCAGTCTTTTTCAAGGGCTGCAATTTGCTGTTCGCGTGTCAGTGCCATGGAGATAAACCTCGTCGCATAGGTCTTGGTGGAAAATTCCTGCTCCTGCCGACCGGGGGGTTGGCGTACAGGTCGGTTCAGGCGAGGCGGCGACGGGATGAACGAGGGGCTCGAGGGGAAAGTGAGCAGGTAGGGGCGAACTGCGGGCGCATTCGGGCGTCGTGGGCCTTCAATACGAACTCAGAGTGATGCCGGGTTACCTAGTTACGCTTCCGTCCCTCGGGACAACTTCGTTCCAGTCGCAACCTCGTCAAACACACCTTGTGGGCGGTACAGACACGAATCGGCTCGCAGGGTAGTTGCAAGCGTCGACCCGAAGGCCCTTGCCAGGGCCCCTGATTAGCGGGAGCGAGGCCATCATGCCTTCGGTTTTTTGGCCCGTCAAACGTTTTGTAGTGCTTTTTTTATAGCACTACATCTTTGGTCTAATACGACTCATCAGTCAGTTTTTGGTGCTTCAGTTCAGGGTGTCGACCTTGACCCGCAAAATCATGTCGTCGCGGCCTTGTGTCGAGTAGCTGCGGGTCAGGCCCTGTTTGTCGGCCTGAGTCTGGCGATTCACGCCGGCCAGGGTGATCCATTCGCCGAGGCGTCCGCTGACAGTTGTGTCGGTACTCTGAACGTTCACTACATCGGGACGTTCCTGGCTCATGCGGTCACGGTTGGTACTGATGTTCAGGTGGACGGTGTCGCCGGTGACGCTGGCGGTCACGTAGAAACCCTGGGTGACGTTGCGGTATTCGGTCTGGCTTTGCATCCGGCCATAGTTGTCGGTCTGGCTGCTGGTGAACGGCACGCTCTGGCCCACCTGGATCAGCGCCGGCTGGCCTTCGCTGGCCTGCACCTGCTGTACGCCGCCGTCGCGGCTGGCGGTGCTGCGGTTGATGATGCGGGTCTGGCTGGGGGCGGCACCGTTGATCGAGTAACCCTGATCGCCCTGTAGGTTGTTTTCGTTGGTGTCGACCGTGATCAGCAGGCGCTTGGGCGCGGTGTCCAATAGGGCCAGGAATTGCCGGAGTTCTTCGATCTTGCCGGGCTCGGCGTTGACGATCAGTTGGTTGCCGTAGGCACTGACCTGGCCGTCCTTGCCGATGAAATTCTGCGCCACCGGCAACAGGTCGGCGCTGGTGCGGTAGTTCAGCGGCACGATTTGCGTATCGGCCATGACCGACAGGCTGCAACCGAGCAGCAGGGTGACCAGGAGGGTGCGTAGAGGCATGTCCATTTCTCCGCGAGACAAAGGCTTGATATTGCCAGTTTGTCGGCCCGGGGTGGGGCAAGTTGAATGGTAGACGGCAAAACGCCCCGGCATCGGGGGATGCCAGGGCGTTTTTTGGTAAGGCTTGAGGGCCTCATCGCGAGCAAGCTCGCTCCCACATGGGAGGCAGGCGTACATGAATCATAGGTTCACCGCCGGCCTCCTGTGGGAGCGAGCTTGCTCGCGATGGCCGCGCTGCGGTTTCAGGCCGAATGCCGCACCATGTCCACATGGGGAATCCCGGCTTCCAGGAACTCCTCACTGACCACTGCAAACCCCAACCGCTCGTAGAACGGCGTGGCATGCACCTGGGCGCTGAGCATTTGTTGCTTGAGCCCGCGTTTCTCGGCTTGCGCGATCACCGCGTGCATCAACGCATCGCCCACTTTCAGGCCGCGCCAGTCCTTGAGGACCGAGACACGGCCGATGTGGCCGTCGGTCAGCAGGCGCGCGGTGCCGATGGGGAAATCGCCTTCAAACGCCAGGAAATGCACCGCGCCCTGGTCGTCGGCATCCCATTCCAGCTCGGGCGGGACGGACTGCTCGGCGATGAACACGGTCTCACGAATGCGCCGGATCTCGGCGTTATCCTTTTGCCAGTCTGCGACACGAACGTGAATTTTATTCATCGGCGAACCCCAGGCTGCCTTGCTTGACCAGCTCGCAGACCAGGCTGCGACCGTCTTCGTCGGCCAGCCATGGGCCGAGGTTTTCGCTGTGCAGGGCGTCGGCGGCGCAGATCATCTTCAGCAGTTCGCGCAGCTTGCCCGGCAGGTAACGGCTCTGGCCGCTGGCGAACAGCAGCAGGTCGTCGTCGACTTCCGACCAGGCCAAGCGCGCGCTTGGGTTGCGGATGATCACCGCGCCTTGCTCCAGGCCGGCCAACAGCTCGTCATCTTCCATTTCCGGACCCACCACCAGTTCCGGGTAGCGCGGCTCGGTCATGAACTGGCCGAACCAGGTCAGCAGCAGGCGCTCGTCGCTCATGTGCTCGGCCAGCAGGCCCTTGAGGCGGTCCAGGGCGTCTTGCTGGATCTGGTGCGGGTCGGTCACCGGGCGCGCGTCGGCGTCGGTGTAGCGTTCTTCGTCCGGCAGGAACTGGCTCAGGAAGTCGGTGAAGTGGGTCAGTACTTCAGCGGCGCTTGGCGCACGGAAACCCACCGAGTAGGTCATGCAGTCGTCCACGGCCACGCCGCAGTGCGCCAGGCGCGGCGGCAGGTAGAGCATGTCGCCCGGTTCCAGGATCCACTCGTCGGTGGCTTCGAAGTCGGCGAGGATGCGCAGGTCGGCGTGCTGCAGCAGCGGGCTTTCGGAGTCGCACATCTGGCCGATCTTCCAGTTGCGCTGGCCATGGCCTTGCAGCAGGAACACGTCATAGTTGTCGAAATGCGGACCCACGCTGCCACCGGGGGCGGCGAAGCTGATCATCACATCGTCGATGCGCCAGCTCGGCAGGAAGCGGAAGTTTTCCAGCAGTTCGCTGACTTCCGGTACGAACTGATCGACCGCCTGCACCAGCAGGGTCCACTCGCGCTCCGGCAACTTGCTGAATTCGTCTTCGGCGAACGGGCCGCGACGCATTTCCCAAGGGGTCTGGCCGTGTTCGATCACCAGGCGCGATTCGACTTCTTCTTCCAGGGCCAGGCCGGCCAGTTCGTCGGCGTCGATCGGGCTTTGGAAGTCAGGAATCGCCTGACGGATCAGCAGGGGTTTTTTCTGCCAGTAGTCGCGCAGGAATTCCCGTGCCGTGATGCCGCCCAGGAGTTGCAGAGGAATATCAGGATTCATGTGTAACCTATTGAAAAAATATACTTTTCAGACGCGAATAAAAACGCCCGGCGCGGCCGGGCGTCTCAAAGGTAAAGCCGTGGATCAGATGCGCTTGGCTTGCGCCGCCGCGTTGCCGATGTAGCTGGCCGGCGTGAGCTTCTTCAGCTCTGCCTTGGCCTCGGCAGGCATGTCCAGGCCATCGATGAAAGTCTGCAGCGCTTCAGGGCTGATGCCCTTGCCACGGGTCAGCTCTTTCAGCTTTTCATACGGGTTTTCGATGTTGTAGCGACGCATCACGGTCTGGATCGGCTCGGCCAGGACTTCCCAGCAAGCGTCGAGGTCGGCGGCGATCTTCTGCTCGTTCAGTTCCAGCTTGCTGATGCCCTTGAGGCTGGCTTCGTAGGCAATGACGCTGTGGGCAAAGCCCACGCCCAGGTTGCGCAGCACGGTGGAGTCGGTCAGGTCGCGCTGCCAGCGGGAGATCGGCAGTTTGCTCGCCAGGTGCTGGAACAGCGCGTTGGCGATGCCCAGGTTGCCTTCGGAGTTTTCGAAATCGATCGGGTTGACCTTGTGCGGCATGGTCGAAGAACCGATTTCGCCGGCAATGGTGCGCTGCTTGAAGTAGCCCAGGGAGATGTAGCCCCAGATGTCACGGTCGAAGTCGATCAGGATGGTATTGAAGCGCGCGATCGCATCGAACAGCTCGGCGATGTAGTCGTGCGGTTCGATCTGGGTGGTGTACGGGTTGAAGCTCAGGCCCAGCTCGTCTTCGATGAAGGCGCGGGCATTGGCTTCCCAGTCGATGTCCGGGTAGGCCGACAAGTGGGCGTTGTAGTTGCCCACGGCGCCGTTGATCTTGCCCAGCAGCGGCACGGCGGCCACTTGGGCGATCTGGCGCTCCAGGCGGTAGACCACGTTTGCCAGCTCCTTGCCCAAGGTGGTCGGCGAAGCCGGTTGACCGTGGGTACGCGACAGCATTGGCACGTCGGCGAAGCGGATCGCCAGTTCGCGGATGGCCTGGGCGGTCTGGCGCATCAGGGGCAGCATCACCTCATCGCGGCCTTCGCGCAGCATCAGGGCGTGGGACAGGTTGTTGATGTCCTCGCTGGTGCAGGCAAAGTGGATGAACTCGCTGACATTGGCCAGCTCCGGCAGCTTGGCCGCCTGCTCCTTGAGCAGGTATTCGATGGCCTTGACGTCGTGGTTGGTGGTGCGCTCGATTTCTTTGACGCGCTCGGCGTGCTCCAGCACAAAGTTTTCTGCCAGTGCGTTCAACACTGCGTTGGCTTCGGCGGAAAACGCCGGCACTTCGCCGATGGCAGGGTGGGCGGCCAGGCGCTGGAGCCAGCGCACTTCAACCAGGACGCGGGCACGGATCAGGCCGTACTCGCTGAAAATCGGGCGCAGGGCCTGGGTTTTGCCGGCGTAGCGGCCGTCAACAGGGGAAACCGCAGTGAGCGAAGAAAGCTGCATGGGGTGTTCTCGGACAGTCGGGCAACGAAATGGGGCGCGTATCATACATGAAAACAGGTGCCGGTCCGTCGCCAACTGACCGGCGTACTACGCGTAACAAGCTAAAACTGTTTATTACCTGTGGCGAGGGAGCAAGCGCCTTCGCCACAAAAAGGCAGGTCGAGGCGACTTATTCGTTGCGCATCAACGGGTAAAGCTCTTTCAGCAATTTGCGGCGGCTAATCACCAGTTGCCAGCGATGGCCACCCAACTGCCGCCAAAGTCGTGCCGAGCGAATCCCGGCCAGCAGCAGGGCGCGGATCTTCGAGGCATTGCTTGGCTGTTGCAGGTTGCGCATGTCGCCATGCACCTGGATGCGCTGGCGCAAGGTGCTCAAGGTGTCCTGGTACAGCGAACCGCAGGCCGCGACGACGTTTTCGTGAGCCGGGCCGAAGTGCTCGACCTGGGACTGGATCTGCGGCAGGCGTTTGCCGATGGTCTCCAGCAGGTCGTCGCGCTTGGCTAACTGGCGCTCGAGGCCCAGCATCGACAGGGCATAACGCAGCGGCTCGCGTTGCAAGGCGCTGGGGTCGCGCTCCAGGGCGCCGATCAGCGCACGATAGCCTTCGCGCAGGTTCAGGTCGTCGCCGCCATAGACTTCCAGGGTGTCCTTGGGGTCGCGAACCAGCAGGCTGCCGAGCATGCAGGCCACGCCCGCCTCGGTGGCCTGGCCGGTCTTGGCGATCCTGTCCACCAGCACGGCGGCGAGAAACACGCCACCCAATGCCGTCAGTTGTTCCTGGATTGGGTTCATGCCTGGCTGCTCCAGGGCTCTGCGACTTCGATCACGCCGCCGCCCAGGCAGATGTCGCCGTCGTAGAACACCACGGATTGGCCGGGTGTGACCGCTCGCTGCGGGTCATCGAAGGTGGCGCGATAGCCTGTGGCGGTTTTTTCCAGGGTGCAGGGCTGGTCGCTCTGGCGGTAGCGAACCTTGGCCGTCAGGCGGCGTGGTTCGCCGAGGTCGATCGGGTTGACCCAATAGATCTCGGAGGCGAGCAGGGCGCGGGAAAACAGCCAGGGATGGTCGTTGCCCTGGCCGACGATCAACTCGTTGTGCTCCAGGTCCTTGACCAGCACGTACCACGGCTCTTCCCCGGCATCTTTCAGCCCACCGATGCCCAGGCCCTGGCGCTGGCCGATGGTGTGGTACATCAGGCCATGGTGGCGGCCGATGACTTCGCCTTCGGTCGTCTTGATCTCGCCCGGCTGGGCTGGCAGGTATTGCTTGAGGAAGTCGCTGAAGCGGCGCTCGCCAATGAAGCAGATCCCGGTGGAGTCCTTCTTCTTGGCGGTGGCGAGCTGGTGTTTTTCAGCAATCGCGCGCACTTCGGGCTTTTCCAGTTCGCCTACCGGGAACAGGGTCTTGGCGATCTGCTCGCCGCCGACGGCATGCAGGAAGTAGCTCTGGTCCTTGTTCGGGTCCAGGCCCTTGAGCAGTTCGGTGCGGCCGTCGATGTCGCGGCGGCGCACGTAGTGGCCGGTGGCGATCAGGTCGGCGCCCAGCATCATGGCGTAGTCGAGGAACGCCTTGAACTTGATTTCGCGGTTGCAGAGGATGTCCGGGTTCGGCGTGCGACCGGCCTTGTATTCGGCCAGGAAGTGCTCGAACACGTTGTCCCAGTACTCGGCGGCGAAGTTGGCGGTGTGCAGCTTGATGCCGATCTTGTCGCACACGGCCTGGGCGTCCGCCAAGTCATCCATGGCGGTGCAATATTCGGTTCCGTCGTCTTCTTCCCAGTTCTTCATGAACAGGCCTTCCACCTCGTAACCCTGCTCGATCAGCAGAAGGGCGGAAACGGAAGAGTCCACGCCGCCGGACATGCCGACAATGACGCGCTTCTTGGGTGTGTCGGAAGGGGCTGGATCACGCATAGGGATTCAATGAGTGTCTTGAAAAAGGACGCGATTCTATCAGGCCCGGGCGCGCAAGGCTAAAGAGAAGGACGGATCAGCGTCAGACTGTGGCAATGGCCGGCCAGATAATCGTCGATGCAACGGATGATCAACTCGCTGCGCCAGTGCTCGCGCCGCTCGAGCAATTCGTCGCGGGTCAGCCATTTGGCGCCGAGGATGCCGTCGTCCAATTGATAATCGGGGTGGTGTTGCAAGGCCTTGGCGGCGAAACAGACGCGTTGGTAGGTCACACCGTTGCTGGGGGCGGTGTACAGGTAAATGCCTACCACGCTGGTGGGCTCGACGTCCCAGCCGGTTTCTTCCAGGGTTTCGCGCACGGCGGCCTCGATCAGCGTTTCATCGGGGTCCAGGTGACCGGCGGGCTGGTTGAGCACCGCGCGTCCGCCCTTGGATTCTTCCACCATCAGGAAGCGGCCGTTGTCCTCGACGATGGTGGCGACGGTGATGTGGGGTTGCCAGTCCATGGAGCTTTCCTCAATGTCAAATTTTGAACACGGACCCTGTGGGAGCGAGCTTGCTCGCGAAAGCGCTGGGTCAGTCAATAGAGATGTTGAATGATAAACCGCATTCGCGGGCAAGCCCGCTCCCACATTGGGTTCGTGTTTACATTGGAATTATTTGTCGGAAACACAAACCCCGGCACAAGGCCGGGGTTCGTGATGTTCCCTTACAACCTTACACCAGCGCAGCAATCGCCGCGTTGAAGGTGGCGCTCGGGCGCATGGCCTTGCTGGTCAGCTCGGGGTTGGCGAAGTAGTAACCGCCGATGTCCACGGGCTTGCCTTGCACGGCATTGAGTTCGGCAACGATCTTTTCTTCGTTGTCGGTCAATGTCTTGGCCAGGGAAGCGAACTGGGCCTTGAGGGCCGCGTCGTCATTCTGAGCGGCCAGTGCCTGGGCCCAGAACAGGGTCAGGTAGAAGTGGCTGCCGCGGTTGTCGATGCCGCCGACCTTGCGCGAAGGCGATTTGTTGCGGTCCAGGAACTCACCGGTGGCCTGGTCGAGGGTCTTGGCCAGCACCAGGGCTTTCGGGTTGTTGTAGGTCACGCCCAGGTGTTCGAGGGACGCGGCCAGGGCCAGGAACTCGCCCAGGGAATCCCAGCGCAGGAAGTTCTCTTCGAGCAACTGCTGAACGTGCTTGGGTGCCGAGCCGCCGGCGCCGGTTTCGAACAGGCCACCGCCGTTCATCAGCGGCACGATCGACAGCATCTTGGCGCTGGTGCCCAGTTCCATGATCGGAAACAGGTCGGTCAGGTAGTCACGCAGCACGTTGCCGGTCACCGAGATGGTGTCCTTGCCTTCGCGGGTGCGGCCCAGGGTGAACTTCATCGCGTCGACAGGCGACATGATGCGAATGTCCAGGCCGCTGGTGTCGTGGTCCTTCAGGTAGGTCTGGACTTTCTCGATGACGACGCCGTCGTGGGCGCGCATCGGGTCCAGCCAGAAGATCGCCGGGGTGCTGCTGGCGCGGGAACGGTTGACGGCCAGTTTGACCCAATCCTGGATCGGCGCGTCCTTGGTCTGGCACATGCGGAAGATGTCGCCAGCCTCGACGTTCTGCTCCAGCAAGGTACGACCGGTGCTGTCCGAAACGCGGACCACGCCGTTGGCCTTGATCTGGAAGGTCTTGTCGTGGGAGCCGTACTCTTCGGCTTTCTTGGCCATCAGGCCGACGTTCGGCACGCTGCCCATGGTGGTGGGGTCGAAGGCGCCGTGTTGCTTGCAGTCTTCGATCACCGCCTGGTAGATGGTGGCGTAGCAGCGATCCGGGATCACCGCCTTGGTGTCGTGCAGTTGGCCATCGGTGCCCCACATCTTGCCGGAGTCACGGATCATGGCCGGCATCGAGGCGTCGACGATCACGTCGCTCGGCACGTGCAGGTTGGTGATGCCTTTGTCGGAGTTGACCATCGCCAGGGATGGGCGCGCCGCGTAGACCGCCTGGATGTCGGCTTCGATCTGCGCCTGCTGCTCGGCCGGCAGGGCCTTGATGCGGGCGTACAGGTCGCCGATGCCGTTGTTCAGGTTGAAGCCGATCTGCTCCAGCACTTGTGCGTGCTTGGCCAGGGCGTCTTTATAGAACTCGGCAACGATCTGGCCGAACATGATCGGGTCGGAGACCTTCATCATGGTGGCCTTGAGGTGAACCGACAGCAGCACGCCTTTTTGCTTGGCGTCTTCGATTTCAGCGGCGATGAAGTCGCGCAGGGCGTTTTTGCTCATCACGGCGCAGTCGAGGATCTCACCGGCTTGTACGGTGGTTTTTTCCTTCAGGACAGTGGCAGTGCCGTCCTGGGCGATCAGCTCGATTTTCACACTGCCGGCGGCGTCGATCAGGGCGGCTTTTTCGCTGCCGTAGAAATCGCCGGTGCTCATGTGGGCTACGTGGGACTTGGAGTCCGCGGCCCAGGCGCCCATTTTGTGCGGGTGCTTGCGCGCGTAGTTCTTGACCGACAGCGGTGCGCGGCGGTCGGAGTTGCCTTCGCGCAGGACCGGGTTCACGGCGCTGCCCTTGACCTTGTCGTAACGGGCGCGAGCGTCTTTCTCGGCGTCGGTGGTCACGGTTTCCGGGTAGTCCGGCAGTGCGTACCCCTGGGCTTGCAATTCCTTGATCGCGGCCTGCAGTTGCGGCACCGAGGCGCTGATGTTCGGCAGCTTGATGATGTTGGCTTCAGGCGTAACGGCCAGGTCGCCCAGTTCGGCGAGGTGGTCGGCTACGGCTTTGTCACCCAGTTGCTCGGGGAAGCTGGCCAGGATGCGCCCTGCGAGGGAAATATCGCGGGTTTCCACGGCGATATCGGCCGAAGCGGTAAAGGCTTCGACGATCGGCAGCAGCGAATAGGTGGCGAGGGCAGGCGCTTCGTCGGTGAAGGTATAGATGATCTTCGAGCGGGTGGGCATATTCGGATTAACTCTCTTCTTTGCTAAAGCATGCGCAGAAACTCGAGGGGCGCCGGGTAAGCGCGTTCGTTCAAAGTCATCCGTGAACCGAATGTCGAGGTTTCTTCGCGGTGATGTTGGGTGCATCAGTCGAGCGTCAAGCGGTTGGGCCGCGGTAACGGTCCGGCTTTTAAATTGGCGGAAAGTCCTGTGATAGAGCCGTCAGCCGTCGTGACCCTATGGTCAGCGGCGGCATTATACATAGGTAGCTGGCGATCTGCCGATGGTTCATAGACTTCCGTACACGTCCATTGGTCTAAACGTCGCAGTACCCCTGGGGCGGACTATGCTCATGTTTGGCGCTTTTCCCTTGGTTTTCAGGGTTGTACGCGGCGAAGTGCAACGCTTTGCCGCCGATGGGCCTAACGTAGGGTTTGCGCGCCGATTCAACTGGGGTACGCTCGAACGCAGCCAGATGTTCAATCCAAGCAATGGAGTTCAGCATGGGGTATCAAAAGATTCAGGTTCCAGCCGTCGGTGACAAAATCACCGTCAATGCAGACCATTCTCTTAATGTTCCCGACAACCCGATCATCCCCTTCATCGAAGGCGACGGCATTGGCGTCGATATCAGTCCGGTCATGATCAAGGTTGTGGACGCTGCGGTTCAGAAGGCCTATGGCGGCAAGCGCAAGATTTCCTGGATGGAAGTCTATGCCGGTGAGAAAGCGACACAGGTCTATGACCAGGACACCTGGCTGCCCCAGGAAACCCTGGATGCGGTCAAGGACTACGTGGTTTCCATCAAGGGCCCGCTGACCACGCCGGTCGGTGGCGGTATCCGTTCGTTGAACGTAGCGCTGCGCCAGCAGCTCGACCTGTATGTCTGCCTGCGTCCGGTGCGCTGGTTCGAAGGTGTGCCAAGCCCGGTCAAGAAGCCTGGCGACGTGGACATGACGATCTTCCGCGAGAACTCCGAGGACATCTACGCGGGCATCGAGTGGAAAGCCGGCTCGCCCGAAGCCACCAAGGTCATCAAGTTCCTGAAAGAAGAAATGGGCGTGACCAAGATCCGTTTCGACGAGGATTGCGGCATCGGCGTCAAGCCGGTTTCCAAGCAGGGCACCAAGCGCCTGGCTCGCAAGGCCCTGCAATATGTGGTCGACAACGACCGCGATTCGCTGACCATCGTGCATAAAGGCAACATCATGAAGTTCACCGAAGGTGCCTTCAAGGAATGGGCCTACGAAGTGGCGGCCGAAGAGTTCGGCGCGACCCTGCTCGACGGCGGGCCGTGGATGCAGTTCAAGAACCCGCGGACCGGCAAGAACGTCATCGTCAAGGACGCCATCGCCGATGCGATGTTGCAGCAGATCCTGTTGCGTCCGGCCGAGTATGACGTGATCGCCACCCTGAACCTGAACGGTGACTACCTGTCCGACGCCCTGGCGGCGGAAGTGGGCGGTATCGGTATCGCGCCGGGCGCCAACCTGTCCGACACCGTGGCGATGTTCGAAGCCACCCACGGTACCGCGCCCAAGTATGCCGGCAAGGACCAGGTCAACCCGGGCTCGCTGATTCTGTCGGCGGAAATGATGCTGCGCCACATGGGTTGGACCGAAGCGGCCGACCTGATCATCAAGGGCACGAACGGCGCGATTTCGGCCAAGACCGTGACCTATGACTTCGAACGCCTGATGGAGGGCGCCAAGCTGGTATCGTCCTCGGGCTTCGGTGATGCCCTGATCTCGCACATGTAAGCGAATCGGCGCTCAGCGCGAATGCCCGGTTCGAGTGATCGAACCGGGCATTTTCATTCAGTCGGGGTGGCGACTGCCGGTCAATGGAGCTCGGTGACCCTGACAGTGACATTGACAGGGGCGGGCGCGTCTTCGGCGAGGACAACCTTGATGTTGATCGCGTGCAGGCCCTTGGGTCCCTGGATGACGTTGAATGTCACAGGCTGCCCGGCCTTCAGGGTCTTGTAGCCGTCCATCTCGATCGCCGAAAAATGGGCAAACAGGTCTCCAATATCCTTGCCGTCCGCAAGAATGAAACCGTAACCCTTGGCATTATTGAACCATTTCACCTTACCCTTCATCTTGACGACCGACATAACCCATTTCCCTCTGCAACGCACTCCATCACTGGAGTATCATCCAGTCCATCCGCAGGCTAATCTTGTTAACAGGATAGATTCCACGGACCTTTTTAACCCATGATGGGCTCTATTGGTTGTAACACCGTTTTCCCGATAGTCAAGGTGGCTCCGGTGGTCGTGGTTGAAATCGCCCACAAGCGCCCCCATCACTGTATTCGCCAACTAAACGAACCTTTCTTTCCATGCATGCAGTCAGCCAGATTCGACTAACATTCAATCAGGATCGCCCGGATCTACACGACGACGATTCCGCAGGCATTGCTGTTCAGGAAGCAAAGCCCGCATTACAGGCGCCACCGATGTACAAGGTGGTTTTGTTCAACGATGACTACACACCGATGGATTTCGTCGTCGAAGTGCTCGAGGTGTTTTTTAACCTGAATCGGGAGCTGGCGACCAAGGTCATGCTGGCCGTCCATACAGAGGGGCGGGCAGTATGTGGAGTGTTTACCCGCGACATCGCCGAGACGAAGGCCATGCAGGTCAACCAGTACGCCCGGGAAAGCCAGCATCCGCTACTCTGTGAAATCGAGAAGGACGGTTAACGCCGACCACTTGGGTATGAGGTGAAGCTATGTTAAACCGCGAGCTCGAAGTCACCCTCAATCTTGCCTTCAAGGAGGCTCGTTCGAAGCGTCATGAATTCATGACCGTCGAGCACCTGCTGCTGGCCCTATTGGATAACGAGGCTGCCGCCACCGTTTTGCGTGCCTGCGGCGCGAACCTCGATAAACTCAAGCATGATCTGCAGGAGTTCATCGACTCCACCACGCCATTGATCCCCGTGCATGACGAGGATCGTGAAACCCAGCCAACCCTGGGCTTCCAGCGTGTCCTGCAGCGTGCTGTCTTCCACGTACAGAGCTCGGGCAAGCGTGAAGTCACCGGCGCCAACGTGCTGGTTGCCATCTTCAGCGAGCAGGAAAGCCAGGCGGTGTTCCTGCTCAAGCAGCAGAGCGTTGCGCGTATCGATGTCGTCAACTACATCGCCCATGGCATCTCCAAGGTGCCGGGGCATGGCGATCATTCCGAGGGTGAGCAGGATATGCAGGACGACGAGGGCGGTGAGTCTTCTTCTTCAGGCAACCCATTGGATGCCTATGCCAGCAACCTGAACGAACTGGCGCGCCAGGGCCGGATCGATCCGCTGGTCGGGCGCGAGGCGGAAGTCGAGCGCGTGGCCCAGATCCTGGCCCGGCGGCGCAAGAACAACCCATTGCTGGTGGGCGAGGCAGGCGTGGGCAAGACCGCGATTGCCGAAGGCCTGGCCAAGCGCATCGTCGATAACCAGGTGCCGGACCTGCTGGCCAACAGCGTGGTGTACTCCCTCGACCTGGGTGCCTTGCTGGCCGGCACCAAATACCGCGGCGATTTCGAGAAGCGCTTCAAGGCGTTGCTCGGCGAACTGAAAAAACGTCCGCAGGCAATTCTGTTCATCGACGAAATCCACACCATTATCGGTGCCGGGGCGGCGTCGGGCGGGGTCATGGATGCGTCGAACCTGCTCAAGCCGCTGCTGTCGTCGGGCGATATCCGTTGCATCGGCTCGACCACGTTCCAGGAATTTCGCGGGATCTTCGAAAAAGACCGTGCCCTGGCCCGGCGTTTCCAGAAGGTCGATGTGTCGGAGCCTTCGGTGGAAGACACCATTGGCATCCTGCGCGGCCTGAAGGGTCGTTTCGAGCTGCACCACAACATCGAATACAGCGATGAAGCCTTGCGCGCGGCGGCTGAACTGGCCTCGCGCTACATCAACGACCGGCACATGCCGGACAAGGCCATCGACGTCATCGATGAAGCGGGTGCCTACCAGCGCCTGCAGCCCGTGGAGAAGCGCGTCAAGCGCATCGAAGTGCCTCAGGTCGAGGACATCGTGGCGAAAATCGCGCGTATTCCGCCCAAGCACGTCACCAGTTCCGACAAGGAACTGCTGCGTAACCTGGAGCGTGACCTGAAGCTGACGGTGTTCGGCCAGGATGCGGCCATCGACTCGCTGTCGACCGCCATCAAACTGTCCCGCGCCGGTCTCAAGTCACCGGACAAGCCGGTGGGCTCGTTCCTGTTCGCCGGTCCTACCGGGGTCGGCAAGACCGAGGCGGCGCGGCAGTTGGCCAAGGCGATGGGCATCGAGCTGGTGCGCTTCGACATGTCCGAGTACATGGAGCGCCATACCGTATCGCGTCTGATCGGTGCGCCTCCGGGCTATGTCGGTTTCGACCAGGGCGGCCTGTTGACCGAAGCCATCACCAAGCAACCGCACTGCGTATTGCTGCTCGACGAAATCGAGAAAGCGCATCCGGAAGTCTTCAACCTGCTCCTGCAGGTGATGGACCACGGTACGCTGACCGATAACAACGGGCGCAAGGCGGACTTCCGCAACGTGATCCTCATCATGACCACGAACGCCGGTGCCGAAACCGCAGCTCGCGCTTCGATCGGTTTCACCCATCAGGACCACTCGTCCGATGCGATGGAAGTGATAAAGAAGAGCTTCACGCCTGAATTCCGCAACCGCCTGGACACCATTATCCAGTTCGGTCGCCTCAGTCATGAAGTCATCAAGAGCGTGGTGGACAAGTTCCTTACCGAACTTCAGGCGCAGCTCGAAGACAAGCGTGTGTTGCTGGAGGTTACCGATGCGGCCCGCAGTTGGCTGGCCGAAGGTGGTTACGATGTGACGATGGGCGCGCGGCCGATGGCTCGCTTGATCCAGGACAAGATCAAGCGTCCGCTGGCGGAGGAGATCCTCTTTGGCGAGCTGGCCGAGCATGGCGGTGTGGTTCACATCGACATCAAGGATGGCGAACTGACCTTCGACTTCGAAACCACGGCCGAAATGGCCTGATCGTTGTGACTGCAACAAAGCAAAAGGCGCCGAAAGGCGCCTTTTTGCTGTTACTGGCTGTTGTGGGCATGGCACAAGATTGTGTTTCACCGCTAATCCCTTGTGGGAGCGAGCTTGCTCGCGATAGCGGCGGATCAGCTTGCATCAATGCCGAATGTACCGCCACCATCGCGAGCAAGCTCGCTCCCACAGGGGTGGCTGTGTGTTTCTGAAGATTGGGCAAGTCGCAGGCAAACAAAAACGCCCGGCATCTAGCCGGGCGTCTTGTATTGACTTGTTAGCGAGCGCGGTAAGTGATGCGCCCTTTGCTCAAGTCATAGGGCGTCAGCTCGACGCGCACTTTGTCACCGGTAAGAATACGAATGTAGTTCTTGCGCATCTTGCCGGAGATATGCGCGGTTACGACGTGCCCATTTTCCAACTCCACACGAAACATGGTGTTGGGCAGGGTGTCGACGACAGTGCCTTCCATTTCGAAGCTGTCTTCTTTCGACATGCAGTAAAGCCCTCGGTGTCCAGTGAATGGCCCGGTGCAACTGCGCCAGGCAAAAGCGGCGTGCATTGTGCCCGAAAAAGGGGGTTCAAGCCAAGGGGTTCTAGCTTTTAAGCCAAAGGCTTCTAACTCAGGACGACCCACCGCTGGTTAATCAGCAATTCGATAGGCCGATATTGGGTCTTGTAGTTCATTTTCTTGCAGTTCTTGATCCAGTAGCCCAAGTACACCGCTTCCAGCCCCAGGCGCCGGGCTTCGTTGATTTGCCAGAGAATGGCGAAGCGCCCCAGGCTGCGCCGTTCTTCTTGCGGCTCATAGAAGGTGTAGACCGCTGAAAGGCCGTTGGGCAGCAGGTCCGTGACAGCGATGGCGACCAGTCGCCCCTCCAGCCGGAACTCATAGAAGCGGGAAAACGGCAGGTCACGCACCAGGAAGGTCGAGAACTGATCCCGGCTGGGCGGGTACATGTCGCCATCGGCATGGCGTTGTTCGATGTAGCGTTGGTACAGGTCGAAGTATTCCTCGGTGAACTGCGGCTTGGCCGGGCGGACCTGAAGGTCGGCGTTGCGCTTGAAAATGCGTTTCTGCTGGCGATTGGGTAAAAATTGCGCCACGGGAATGCGCGCCGGGACGCAAGCGTTGCAATGCTGGCAATGGGGCCGATAGAGGTGATCGCCACTACGACGGAAGCCCATTTCCGACAGGTCTGCGTAGACATGCACATCCATGGGCTGGCTAGGGTCGAGGAACAGCGTCGTGGCCTGCTCCTCCGGCAGGTAACTGCAAGAGTGGGGCTGAGTGGCATAGAACTTCAAGCGCGCCAACTCGGTCATGATCGGCCCTCGGAATAAGCTTTGGATTTAATTGTAAGCCAGGAGCGCGAATGTCGCTCAGCAAACCCATGTTGCCTGGTTGGGCAGGTCCAGATGTGCGTTTAGATAGCCCGCAAATTCGCTGCGTGGAATCGACCGAGCGCCCAGGCTGTGCAGGTGTTCGGTGGGCATCTGACAGTCGATCAGCACGAAACCGGCGGCCTTGAGGTGTTGGACCAGGGTGGCGAAGCCGAATTTCGACGCATTGTCGGCCCGGCTGAACATGGACTCGCCAAAAAACAACTGGCCCATGGCCAAGCCATACAGGCCGCCCACCAGCCTCCCCTGATCCCAGACTTCGACCGAATGAGCGAAACCGCGTCGGTGCAGTTCCCGATAAGCGGTTTGCATGGCGTCGGTGATCCAGGTGCCCTCGGCATAGTCTCGCGGCGCCGCGCAGGCCTGGATGACCGCGGCAAAATCCCGATCGAACGTCACTTCATAGCGCTGCTTGCGCAACAGTTTGCCCAAGCTGCGGGATATGTGCAGTTCGTCGGGGAACAACACCGTGCGTGGATCCGGCGACCACCACAGGATCGGTTGCCCCTCGGAAAACCATGGGAAGCAGCCGTGGCGGTAGGCCTGGATCAACCGGTCGGCGGATAGATCGCCACCGGCGGCCAATAATCCGTTGGGATCGCGCATGGCTTTTGCCAGTGGCGGAAATTCGAGGCTGTTGCGTTGTAACCAGGTCAGCATGGGTGTCCGGCTTTGTAGAAGGGGAGGGCGGCAGATGCGGGGCTCGCCCGTCAGCGAGCACCCGCCTGGAAGGTTAACCGTCAAACGGCAGGGATGTCATCGAGATACTTCTCCGCGTCGAGTGCGGCCATGCAGCCGGCGCCGGCGGAGGTAATCGCCTGGCGATAGACATGGTCGGCCACGTCGCCTGCGGCGAATACGCCTTCGATATCGGTCGCGGTGGCGTTGCCTTCGCTGCCGCCGCGCACGAGCAGGTAGCCGTCGCGCATCGTCAACTGGCCCTGGAACAGATCGGTATTGGGTTTATGGCCGATGGCGATGAATACCCCGGCGAGGGACAAGGTGCTGGTTTCGCCGGTCTCGCTGTGCCGCAGGCGCGCGCCGGTCACGCCGCTGGCGTCGCCCAGGACTTCATCCAGGTTCTGGTTCCAGTGCAGCTTGATATTGCCGCTGGTAGCCTTTTCGAAGAGTTTGTCCTGGAGGATTTTCTCGGCGCGCAGCTTGTCACGACGGTGGATCAGGTGCACTTCCCTGGCGATGTTCGACAGGTACAGGGCTTCCTCGACCGCGGTATTGCCGCCGCCGACGACCGCTACCACCTGGTTGCGATAGAAAAAGCCATCGCACGTCGCGCACGCCGAAACCCCTTTGCCGGCGAAGCTTTCTTCCGAGGGCAGCCCCAGGTACTGGGCCGAAGCGCCGGTGGCAATGATCAGCGCATCACAGGTGTAGATGCCGCTGTCGCCGATCAATTCGAAGGGGCGCTGCTGCAACTTGGCGGTGTGGATATGGTCGTAGACGATCTGCGTGTCGAAACGCTCGGCGTGCCGTTGCATGCGCTCCATCAGTACCGGGCCGGTCAGGCCTTCGACATCGCCGGGCCAGTTATCGACTTCCACGGTGGTGGTGAGCTGGCCACCGGCCTGCAGGCCAGTAATGACAACGGGTTTGAGGTTGGCGCGGGCGGCATAGACAGCCGCGCTGTACCCCGCAGGGCCGGAACCCAGAATGATCAGGCGTGAATGCTTCGCTTCGCTCATAAAAACACCTCATAAGCCTTTGTCACAAAAGAGAATGCATGGTCCAATTGGCGCAGACAAACCCGTACAATGCCTGGGTTTTGAACGCGGGGCGGGCTAAAGATCAAAATTTTCGGCCACGCCTGCAGTTTTCTGGATGCACCTCACAGTGGTAAAAGTAGTACCGGTTGTGCACATTCACTTTTTTACCTGCTCGTCATGGGCAGTTTTTTATAGTCATTCATCAGATGGACGCGCCATTGGCGCAGGAAAAGAAGCGTTTTGAAGAAATCCACCGCAGCACCCAAACCAGTCGTTCCGCTCTGGCGCCAGCAACTGCACTACCGGCTCAAGGAAGGTGCATTGATCGCCATCGGCGCCCTGTGCCTGTTCCTGATGATGGCCCTGCTGACCTACGGCAAGGACGATCCGGGCTGGAGCCATAACAGCAAGATCGAGGACGTGCAGAATTTCGGCGGTCCGGCCGGTTCCTACAGCGCCGACATCCTGTTCATGGTGCTGGGCTATTTCGCCTACATTTTCCCGTTGCTGCTGGCGATCAAGGCCTACCAGATCTTCCGCCAGCGCCACGAGCCGTGGCAGTGGAGCGGCTGGCTGTTCTCCTGGCGCCTGATCGGCCTGGTGTTCCTGGTGTTGTCGGGGGCCGCGCTGGCCCATATCCATTTCCATACGCCCACCGGTTTGCCGGCCGGGGCGGGTGGCGCGCTGGGGGAAAGCCTCGGCGACCTGGCCAGGAACGCCCTGAACATCCAGGGCAGTACATTGTTGTTCATCGCCCTGTTCCTGTTTGGCCTGACGGTATTCACCGACCTGTCCTGGTTCAAGGTCATGGACGTCACCGGCAAGATCACCCTCGACCTGATCGAACTGATCCAGGGCGCCGTCAACCGCTGGTGGGCGGCGCGCACCGAGCGCAAGCAGCTGGTGGCGCAATTGCGTGAAGTCGACGACCGCGTCCACGACGTGGTGGCCCCGACGACGCCGGACAAGCGTGAGCAGGCCAAGGTCAAGGAACGCCTGATCGAGCGTGAACAGGCCTTGAGCAAGCACATGTCCGAGCGCGAAAAACAGGTGCCGCCGGTCATCACCATGGCCCCGGCCAAGCCGCCGGAGCAGAGCAAGCGGGTGCAGAAAGAGAAACAGGCGCCGCTGTTCGTCGACAGTGCGGTGGAAGGTACCTTGCCGCCGATCTCGATCCTGGACCCAGCGGAAAAGAAACAGCTCAATTATTCCCCCGAATCCCTGGCGGCCGTCGGCCACCTGCTGGAGATCAAGCTCAAGGAGTTCGGGGTCGAGGTGTCGGTGGATTCGATCCATCCGGGCCCGGTGATTACCCGCTACGAAATCCAGCCGGCCGCCGGCGTGAAGGTCAGCCGCATCGCCAACCTGGCGAAGGATCTGGCGCGTTCCCTGGCCGTGACCAGCGTGCGGGTGGTGGAAGTGATTCCCGGCAAGACCACCGTGGGCATCGAGATTCCCAACGAAGACCGGCAGATCGTGCGTTTCTCCGAGGTGCTGTCGACGCCTGAGTATGACAACCACAAGTCGCCGGTCACCCTGGCCCTGGGCCACGACATCGGCGGCAAGCCGGTCATCACCGACCTGGCGAAGATGCCCCACCTGCTGGTGGCCGGTACCACCGGTTCCGGTAAGTCGGTGGGCGTGAACGCGATGATCCTGTCGATTCTGTTCAAGTCCGGCCCGGAAGACGCCAAGCTGATCATGATCGACCCGAAAATGCTCGAACTGTCGATCTACGAGGGCATTCCGCACTTGCTGTGCCCGGTGGTCACCGACATGAAGGACGCCGCCAACGCCCTGCGCTGGAGCGTCGCCGAGATGGAGCGCCGCTACAAGCTGATGGCGAAGATGGGCGTGCGCAACCTCTCGGGCTTCAACGCCAAGGTCAAGGAGGCCGAAGAGGCCGGGACGCCATTGAGCGACCCGTTGTATCACCGCGAGAGCATCCACGACGAAGCGCCGCTGCTGCACAAGCTGCCGACCATCGTGGTGGTGGTGGACGAATTCGCCGACATGATGATGATCGTCGGCAAGAAGGTCGAAGAACTGATCGCCCGTATCGCCCAGAAGGCCCGTGCGGCCGGTATCCACCTGATCCTCGCCACGCAGCGGCCGTCGGTGGACGTGATCACCGGCCTGATCAAGGCCAACATCCCGACCCGCATGGCGTTCCAGGTATCGAGCAAGATCGACTCGCGGACCATCATCGACCAGGGTGGCGCCGAGCAGTTGCTGGGGCATGGTGACATGCTCTACATGCCGCCGGGCACCAGCCTGCCGATTCGTGTGCACGGTGCGTTCGTTTCCGATGACGAAGTGCACCGCGTGGTGGAAGCCTGGAAGTTGCGTGGCGCCCCTGAATACAACGACGACATCCTCAACGGTGTCGAAGAAGCCGGCAGCGGTTTCGAGGGCAGCAGTGGCGGCGGTGACGACGACGCTGAAACCGATGCGCTCTATGACGAAGCGGTGCAGTTCGTCCTGGAGAGCCGCCGGGCCTCCATTTCCGCCGTCCAGCGCAAGCTGAAGATTGGCTACAACCGCGCCGCCCGCATGATCGAAGCCATGGAAATGGCCGGGGTGGTGACGGCCATGAACACCAACGGTTCGCGCGAAGTGCTGGCGCCGGGCCCGATGCGCGACTAATGACCCGGGCGGCCTGCCAAAGCGCCGCTCGAACCCCCACGACTTCATGAGGACTCCCATGCGCCTGATTCGCATGTTGCTGTTGCCCGTACTGGCCTTGTCTACCTTGTCGGCCCACGCCGGCGAAAAGGACGTGGCTCGCCTGACCCAATTGTTGGAAACATCCAAGACGCTGACCGCGCGCTTTTCCCAACTGACCCTGGATGGCAGCGGCACCCAACTGCAGGAAACCGCCGGTGACATGGCCCTGCAGCGTCCGGGCCTGTTCTACTGGCACACCGATGCGCCGGCCGAGCAACTGATGGTGTCCGATGGCAAGAAAGTCTCGCTGTGGGACCCGGACCTGGAACAGGTGACCATCAAGACCCTCGACCAGCGCCTGACCCAGACGCCGGCCTTGCTGCTGTCGGGTGACATTTCCAAGATCAGCCAGAGCTTCGACATCACCTCCAAGGAAGCCGGTGGGGTGATCGACTTCACCCTCAAGCCCAAGACCAAGGACAGCCTGTTCGATAGCCTGCGCCTGTCGTTCCGTAACGGCCTGGTCAACGACATGCAACTGATCGACAGTGTTGGCCAGCGCACCAATATCCTGTTCACCGGGGTCAAGGCCAACGAGTCGATCGCCGCGTCCAAGTTCAAATTCGACATCCCCAAGGGTGCCGATGTGATCCAGGAATAAGACGCCTACCCTGTGGGAGCGGGCTTGCTCGCGAATGCGGTATCGCATTCAGCATCAGTGTTGACTGACACACCGCATTCGCGAGCAAGCCCGCTCCCACCAGGTGATCTGCATCAGCCCCCAGCGGAGGTTTTGTAAGTAATCATGGACCTGTTTCGAAGCGCCCCGATTGCCCAGCCACTGGCGGCTCGCCTGCGCGCGACCAACCTGGATGAGTACGTCGGCCAGGAACATGTGCTCGCCCGCGGCAAGCCTCTGCGCGAGGCCCTGGAGCAGGGCGCGCTGCACTCGATGATCTTCTGGGGGCCGCCGGGCGTGGGCAAGACCACCCTGGCGCGGCTGCTGGCGGAAGTCTCGGACGCTCACTTTGAAACGGTGTCGGCAGTGCTGGCCGGGGTCAAGGAAATCCGCCAGGCGGTGGAAGTGGCCAAGCAGCAGGCTGGGCAGTACGGCAAGCGCACGATCCTGTTCGTCGACGAAGTGCACCGGTTCAACAAGTCCCAGCAGGACGCATTCCTGCCCTACGTGGAAGACGGCACGCTGATTTTTATCGGTGCCACCACCGAAAACCCTTCGTTCGAACTCAACAACGCGTTGCTCTCGCGGGCACGGGTCTATGTGCTTAAGAGCCTCGACGAGACGGCGATGCGCAAGCTGGTGCATCGGGCGCTGACCGAGGAGCGCGGCCTGGGCAAGCGGCATTTGAGCCTCAGCGATGAAGGCTTCCAGATCCTGTTTTCAGCCGCCGATGGCGATGGCCGGCGCTTGCTCAACCTGCTGGAAAACGCCTCGGACCTGGCCGAAGACGACAGCGAGATTGGCGTCGAGCTGCTGCAAAGCCTGCTGGGCGATACCCGGCGGCGCTTCGATAAGGGCGGCGAAGCGTTCTACGACCAGATTTCGGCGCTGCACAAATCCATTCGCGGTTCCAACCCCGACGCGGCCCTGTACTGGTTTGCGCGCATGATCGACGGCGGTTGCGATCCGCTGTACCTGGCGCGGCGCGTCGTGCGCATGGCCAGCGAAGACATCGGCAATGCCGATCCCCGGGCCCTGAGCCTGTGCCTGGCGGCATGGGACGTGCAGGAGCGCCTCGGCAGCCCAGAAGGTGAACTCGCCGTGGCCCAGGCCATCACGTACCTGGCCTGTGCGCCGAAGAGCAACGCCGTGTACATGGGCTTCAAGGCGGCGATGCGCAGCGCCACCGAGCACGGCTCCCTCGAAGTGCCGCTGCACCTGCGCAACGCGCCGACCAAGCTCATGAAGCAACTGGGCTATGGCGAAGAATACCGTTATGCCCATGACGAGCCGGACGCCTATGCCGCCGGCGAAGATTATTTTCCCGATGAACTCGAACCCCAGCGCTTCTACCAGCCAGTACCGCGGGGCCTTGAACTGAAGATCGGCGAGAAGCTCAACCACCTGGCACAACTGGATCGCCTGAGTCCACGACAGCGGAGAAAATCTTGATCCCCCTGATACTTGCCGTTTCCGCTGGCGGCATCGCCGGCACGTTGTTGCGTTTCGCCACGGGCAACTGGATCAACGCAAATTGGCCCCGGCACTTCTATACCGCGACGCTGGCCGTTAATATCGTGGGCTGTCTGCTGATCGGCGTTCTATACGGTCTGTTTTTGATTCGCCCGGAAGTGCCCATCGAGGTGCGGGCCGGGCTGATGGTTGGCTTTCTCGGCGGCCTGACGACTTTTTCATCCTTTTCACTGGATACGGTGCGCCTGCTGGAAAGCGGGCAGGTGCCGCTGGCCCTGGGCTATGCGGCCATCAGCGTATTCGGCGGGCTGCTCGCCACCTGGGCCGGCCTGTCCTTGACCAAACTTTGATAACGAGAGACCGACATGCTCGATTCCAAACTGTTACGTAGCAACCTCCAGGACGTAGCGGACCGCCTGGCTTCCCGTGGCTTTGCCCTGGACGTCGCGCGCATCGAAGCGCTGGAAGAACAGCGCAAGACCGTCCAGACCCGCACCGAGGCCCTGCAGGCTGAACGTAACGCGCGCTCCAAGTCCATCGGCCAGGCCAAGCAGCGTGGCGAAGACATCGCGCCGCTGATGGCCGATGTCGAGCGCATGGCGGGTGAATTGAGCGCGGGCAAGGTCGAGTTGGACGCGATCCAGACCGAGTTGGATTCGATCCTGCTGGGCATCCCGAACCTGCCGCACGAATCGGTGCCGGTCGGTGAAGACGAAGACGGCAACGTCGAAGTGCGCCGTTGGGGCACGCCGACATCCTTCGATTTCCCAGTGCAGGACCACGTGGCCCTGGGCGAGAAATTCGGCTGGCTGGACTTCGAAACCGCCGCCAAGCTGTCGGGCGCCCGTTTCGCCTTGCTGCGCGGGCCGATCGCGCGTCTGCATCGGGCCCTGGCGCAGTTCATGATCAACCTGCACGTCACCGAACACGGCTACGAAGAAGCCTACACCCCGTACCTGGTCCAGGCCCCGGCGCTGCAGGGCACCGGTCAGTTGCCGAAGTTCGAGGAAGACCTGTTCAAGATCAGCCGCGATGGCGAGGCCGACTTGTACCTGATCCCGACCGCCGAAGTGTCGCTGACCAACATCGTGGCCGGCGAGATCGTCGACGCCAAGCAACTGCCGATCAAATTCGTCGCCCACACGCCGTGCTTCCGCAGTGAAGCCGGGGCGTCGGGCCGTGATACCCGCGGCATGATCCGCCAGCACCAGTTCGACAAGGTCGAGATGGTCCAGATTGTCGAGCCGTCGAAATCCATGGAAGCGCTGGAGAGCCTGACCGCCAACGCCGAGAAGGTCCTGCAACTGCTGGAACTGCCGTATCGCACCCTGGCGCTGTGCACCGGCGATATGGGCTTCAGCGCGGTCAAGACCTACGACCTGGAAGTCTGGATTCCGAGCCAGGACAAATACCGCGAGATTTCGTCGTGCTCCAACTGCGGCGACTTCCAGGCCCGCCGCATGCAAGCGCGTTTCCGCAACCCGGAAACCGGCAAGCCGGAACTGGTCCATACCCTCAATGGCTCCGGTCTGGCGGTGGGGCGTACCCTGGTGGCGGTGCTGGAGAATTACCAGCAGGCCGACGGTTCGATCCGTGTGCCCGAGGTATTGAAACCTTACATGGGCGGCATCGAGGTCATCGGCTAAATGGACTATTTGCCACTGTTCCACAACCTGCGCGGCAGCCGCGTGCTGGTGGTCGGCGGCGGGGAGATTGCCTTGCGCAAGTCCCGCCTGCTGGCCGATGCCGGCGCGTTGCTGCGGGTGGTCGCACCCGACATCGAACCACAGTTGCGGGATCTGGTCAGTGGCAGCGGCGGCGAGTGTGTCCAGCGCGGTTACCTTGAGTCGGATCTGGACGGTTGCGGGCTGATCATTGCCGCCACCGACGACGAACCGCTCAATGCCCAGGTCTCGGCCGACGCCCATAAGCGTTGCGTGCCGGTCAACGTGGTGGACGCGCCGGCCCTGTGCAGCGTGATCTTCCCGGCGATCGTCGACCGCTCGCCCTTGGTGATCGCGGTGTCCAGTGGCGGCGACGCGCCGGTGTTGGCGCGACTGATCCGGGCCAAGCTGGAAACCTGGATTCCCTCGACCTATGGGCAGTTGGCCGGGCTGGCGGCGCGTTTTCGCAATCCGGTCAAGCAACTGTTTCCCGATGTCCAGCAGCGCCGGGCGTTCTGGGAAGAAGTGTTCCAAGGCCCTATCGCCGACCGCCAACTGGCCGGGCAGGGGGGTGAAGCCGAGCGCTTGCTGCGGGAAAAGATCGACGGCCAGGCGCCGAACGCGCCGGGCGAAGTCTATCTGGTGGGGGCCGGGCCGGGTGATCCGGACCTGTTGACCTTCCGCGCCTTGCGTTTGATGCAGCAGGCGGATGTGGTGCTGTACGACCGCCTGGTGGCGCCGGCGATCCTCGAACTGTGCCGGCGCGACGCCGAGCGCATCTACGTTGGCAAGCGCCGCGCCGAACACGCCGTGCCCCAGGACCAGATCAACCAGCAATTGGTCGACCTGGCCCGCCAGGGCAAGCGCGTGGTGCGGTTGAAGGGCGGTGATCCATTCATCTTCGGCCGTGGTGGCGAGGAGATCGAAGAGCTGGCGGCCCATGGCATCCCGTTCCAGGTCGTCCCGGGCATCACCGCCGCCAGTGGTTGTGCGGCCTACGCCGGGATCCCGCTGACCCACCGCGACTACGCCCAATCGGTGCGTTTCATCACCGGCCATCTCAAGGACGGCACCAGCGACTTGCCATGGGCCGACCTGGTGTCGCCGGCGCAGACGCTGGTGTTCTACATGGGCTTGGTCGGCCTGCCGATGATCTGCGACGAGTTGATCAAGCACGGTCGCGCGGCGGATACGCCGGCGGCGTTGATCCAGCAGGGCACCACGTCGAACCAGCGGGTCTTTACCGGTACTTTGGCGGACTTGCCACGGCTGGTGGCCGAGCATGAGGTGCATGCGCCGACGCTGGTGATCGTTGGGGAAGTGGTGCAGTTGCGCGAGAAACTGGCCTGGTTTGAAGGGGCTCAGGGGCAGGTCTAGAGACCGCGTCGCCCCGATCGCGAGCAAGCTCGCTCCCACAGGGATATTTGGCACATCGAAGATCCAGTGTGGGAGCGAGCTTGCTCGCGATGAGGCCCTCGAATACAGCGAAAGTCCAGAATCAGTCCCCAGCTCCGCGCCAAATCCCTTTCCCCCTCAACCTTTCCCGGTCATGGGCAACCGTGAAGTCCTGCTTCGGCCCCTTGGGCACGATCCCGTTGGGGTTGATGGTCTTGTGGCTGCCGTAGTAATGGCCCTGGATATGGGTGAAGTCCACGGTTTCGGCAATGCCCGGCCACTGGTACAGCTCTCGCAGCCAGTTCGACAGGTTTGGATAATCGGCGATGCGCCGCAGATTGCATTTGAAGTGACCGAAATACACCGCGTCGAAACGGATGATCGTGGTGAACAGGCGGATATCCGCCTCGGTCAGGTATTCGCCAGCCAAGTAGCGTTTGGTCGCAAGCAGGGTCTCCAGCCGGTCCAGCTCGGCGAATAAACCGTCGAACGCTTCTTCGTAGGCCGCTTGGGTGGTGGCGAATCCGGCGCGATACACGCCGTTGTTGACCGCCGGGTAGATCCGCTCGTTCAAGGCATCGATATCGCGGCGCAGGTGCTCGGGATACAGGTCCAGGTCGTTGCCCGTCAAACCATCGAAGGCACTGTTGAACATGCGGATGATTTCCGCCGATTCGTTGTTGACGATGCGCTGCTGGCGTTTGTCCCACAGCACTGGCACGGTGACGCGGCCGGTGTAGTCCGGCGTGTCGGCGGTGTAGCGCTGATGCAGGAATTGCAGAGAGTCGAGTTTGTCGCCTGTGGACCCGTGGGCCTTCTCGAAGGTCCAGCCGTTTTCCAGCATCAGGTAGCTGACCACCGAGACATCGATCAGCGCCTCCAGGCCCTTGAGCTTGCGCACGATCAGCGTGCGGTGGGCCCAGGGGCAGGCCAGGGAGACATACAAATGGTAGCGCCCGGCCTCGGCGGCAAAGCCGCTCTCGCCCGAGGGGCCGGCGCTGCCATCGGCGGTCACCCAATGACGGCGCTGCGCCTGTTCGCGCTGGAAGGTGCCGTCCTTGCTTTCATACCACTGGTCCTGCCAGCGGCCCTCGACCAACAAACCCATCTGGATATCCTCGCTCAATCATCATTGGAGACGAGTCTATTCCCATAGGTTCGAACTAAAAGCGCAAAGGTTGGGCGTTAATGATCGGTTAGATCGAACGATCCCGCGCGTCCCAGTACTGCCGGGCTTTATCGAACGCTTCTTCGCGAGCCAGGCCCAGGCCGCGCAAGGCCAGTGCCATGGTGGCGATCAGCGCCAGTTGCGGGTAGCTGTCCTCGACGTCACCACGCCAGATCGCCTTCAAATGCTCGGGGTCGAGGCTCTCCGGTTTGACATGGCGCTGCTCGGCCAGGCGCGGCCATTCTTCGTCCCAACTGGCGCCGCCGGTGGTGCCGTACAGGTGGCTGTCGGCGTCCGGGTTGATCTCGATTTCGCCGCCGTCGCCCTTGATCACGATGGCGGTGTCACCGAGCAAGCCGCTGGCATCGCGATGCACGGCCTGGTAGCCCGGATGGAAGATGCTTTGCAGGCCACAGCGGGCGGCCAGTGGGTTGAGAATCCGGGCCAGGGAATGGATCGGCGAGCGCAGGCCCAAGGTGTTGCGCAGGTCGATCATCCGCTGCATTTGCGGCGCCCAGTCCACCAGCGGCATGAAGGCCAGGCCGCCGTGGTCCAGCGCGCTGCCGACCTGTTGCCAATCCCGGCACAGCGGGATCTGCAGCAAGCCCAGCAATTGTTCGGTGTAGAGGCGACCGGCCGTGTGAGCGCCGCCGCCGTGCATGAAAATTCGCACACCGTTCTGCCCCAGGCACTTGGCCGCCAGCAGGTACCACGGCAAATGGCGCTTCTTGCCGGCGTAGGTCGGCCAGTCGAGGTCCACCGTCAACGCCGGGACCACCAGGCGTTCACGCAGGGCTTCGGTGAAGCCGGCCATTTCCTCGGCGCTTTCTTCCTTGTGCCGCAGCAGCATCAGGAAGGCGCCGAGCTGGGTCTCTTCGACCTTTTCATCGAGCACCATGCCCATGGCCTCGCGGGCTTCTTCGCGGGTCAGGTTGCGGGCGCCGCGCTTGCCTTTGCCAAGGATGCGCACGAACTGGGCGAACGGGTGTTCGGCCGGGGTCTCAAGGGTCAGTGCAGGAAAATCGGTCATAAGCAATTCGTCGGTTTGGGCAGGCCCGCCAGCTTGGCGGCGAGTTTGGCGGGAGTGCCTTTGAACAATCGGTTCAGGTGCAGGCTGTTGCCTTTGTCCGCCCCCAGTTTCAGTGCCGTGTACTTGATCAGCGGCCGGGTTGCGGGGGAGAGCTGGAATTCGTCGTAGAAACCCCGTAGCAGTTCAAGGATTTCCCAGTGTTCGGGACTCAACTCGATGTCCTCGGCGCTGGCCAGGGCCGTGGCGACTTCGGCCGACCAGTCGTCCAGGTCGGCCAGGTAGCCGTCCTTGTCCAGCGCGATGGCGCGATCGCCCACGTTCAGCGTGTTCATAGCCAGGTGTTGACCTTGTCGTGCTCGATCGATAGCTCGACGAAGCCTGAGTAGTTGATGGCTTCGGCCCAGTCTGGTGTGTCCAGGGCGCGGGCCTGAAGGTCTTCGGCGAGCACGAACAGCTTCACGCCGGCGGCCTGCAGCCGTTCGAACGGTGGGCTGCCCGGTTGCAACGCGTATGTCGCGTCGCCGCACAGCAGCAGCGCATCCTGATTGCCCAGCACTCGCAGGCAACTGGCGAGGCGGTTATCGCCGAAGGGCGAATGAGACAACACATGCAAAGTCGACATCAGAGGGTGATCACCTGGTCGTAACGGTCGATGAGCGCAGCGATGTCCGGCGCGCTCAGTACTTTCACCTCGCCCAGCGCCAGGGCAGCGCTGGCAACGCCGCGTTCGGCGGCACTGTCGGCGCAGAGGAACAGGTCTTCGACGCCGAACATCGGCAACGCCTGCAGGTTGGCGCTCAGGTCTTTTTGCTGGACCGCCTTGGCGTTTTGGCCGGCGGTGAGCTGGAACACGCCGTCATCGAGAAACAGCAGGCCGATGGGCAGGTCGAACGCGCCGCCGGCCAGGACGATGTCCAGGGCTTCACGGGCGCCGGGGCCGGACCAGGGGGCCTGGCGGCTGATCAGCAATAAAGACTTGGCCATCACGCGCCTCCAAAACAGATCAAGCGGTCGGCGTCCTGGATCGCATCGTGCAACTGGCCCAGGCCGGACAAGGCCCAGGGCGCTTCGACACTGGCCGCCGCACGCTGGTAGCGCTGGGCTTCTTCCTCGTTCAACACGCCACGACGCAGCGCCGCCGCGATGCAGACCACGCCGTCGAGCCGGTTGTCGCTGACGAATGCGCGCCACTGCTGGGGCAGGTCCTGTTCGTCCTGGGGCGTGACGACACTGGCGCAGGCGTTATAGACGCCGTCCTGATAGAAAAACAGCCGCACGATCTCATGTCCACCTGCCAGCGCCGCCTGGGCAAACAGCAAGGCACGGCGCGAGGAGGGCGCATGGGCGGCGGAAAACAGTGCAATGGCGAACTTCATGACAGACCCGATCAGCAAAACTGCGGCCATGATAAAGCTTTATGGGCGGTGCGGCGATTGCCAGGAGATTCAACACAAGGGCATGCTTTGAATACTTTGTGGCGAGGGGATTTATCTTGTGGCGAGGGGATTTATCCCCGTTGGGGCGCGTAGCGGCCCCTCTTTCAGCCACCGTGGCCTGTCTGATACACCGCGTTGACGGGTCGAGGGGCTGCTTTGCAGCCCAACGGGGATAAATCCCCTCGCCACAGGTGGTCTGCCATGTCCCCGGTCCAAACAGTGGTACTCAATCCATACGAGCTACTGCTTGAGCCCATGCAACTCGCAATACTCCGCCCACGCCATCCCCGCCATCTCCGCCACTTCCCTGTGCACGTCCAGACGCTGGGCCTGGTACTCCTCGGGCGAGGCGGCGGTCAGTTGCAAAGTCAGTTCCCAGGCAAACAGGCCCAGGCGCTCGGCCTCGGCTTCGAACGCTTCGTGCAAGCGTTCGGCGCGGTACTGCTCGGTGGTCTCGCCCTTGGCCTGGGCCAGCAGCGGGTTGAGGTGGTCCAGTTCGTGGCGCAGTTCGGGGCGCTCGTCGAGAAACTTTGCCAGGGCCCGTTCGTGTTGCTGTTCGGTTGCCGCCATGGTCACTCCTTGGGAGACGAAGACTGCTTCTTGCTGGCCTTGGCCGCAGCCGCCAGGCATTCGAGGGCGAATTGTTCGGTGTAGGTCATCTGGATCGGTGTGGTTTCGCCCTTGACGGTGCGTTCGCCGTCGAGGATGTAGCGAATCCGCTTGTCGGTGACGCCGATGCGCTTGGCGATCCACGAAGGTGTCTTGCCGATCTGGCTGATCAGTTTGTCGGCATATTCCGGGGTGGGCTTGTAGAACTCGGCGTTGGGGGTCATGGGTGTTCCGCGTGACTGGTGGCGATGGCGCGACAGATTGCGTGAATCGGTGCTCGCTGTCGCGGGTAAATTTCAGTAAAGCAGCACGATGGCTCGGGCCGCAGTGCTACAGTCCGTTTTTTTCGATGAGTGAACGCAATGCGAATGTTGACGGTGGCCCTGGCCGCCATTTTGCTGGTCGGCTGCGCGGGTTCGGCGATGAACGAGGCGCGGACCCAGGCCCCTTACAAGACCCTGACCTCGGACAAGCCGGAACAGGTCGTGGCCCAGTGCGTGCAGTTTTCCTGGCAGGACGAAGCGGTATTCGGTGTCGATGCCGGCGCCTACCTGCAACCGGGCAAGAAAGGTGGCTCTACGGTCTACACCCGCTCCGCCGAATCGTTTGTCGATCTGCACGCCGGAGCGACGGGCACCGAGTTAAGTTATTACGCCAAGCATGACGACTTTGTGGCCAAGCGCCGGTTGGCGGCGTTGGCGACTTGTTTGTAAGCAGCTGGCACTAACGCCCCGGATCCTATGTGGGAGCGAGCTTGCTCGCGATAGCGGCGGGTCAGACGACAGAAATGTTGACTGTTAAATGGCTATCGCGAGCAAGCTCGCTCCCACAGGGGTTGTGCTTCAGGTGTCCAGGCGCTTCTGGAAGAAGAAGCGCTGGTGGCCCGGCGGGTAGTCGTCGATCTGGCCGCACTCGGTGAAACCGTGTCTGCGGTAGAACGCCGGGGCCTGGAAGTCGAAGGTGTCCAGCCAGATGCCCACGCAGTTTTTCTCCCGGGCCAGTGCTTCGGCCATCTGCATCAGAGTCGAGCCGGTGCTCTGGCCTCGGGCCTGTTCCGGCACCACTAGCAGCTCGATATACAGCCAGCGAAAGAACACTCGGCCGTAGAGCCCACCGACAATTTCACCCTGTTCGTCCCGCACCAGCCAGGCCACCAGTTCAGGTGCACTGCCACCGGTCTTGGCGGTGTTATAGGCGCGTAGCGGGGCGAGGATGGCTTGGCGCTCTTCGTCGGTGGGCGAGTCCGTGCGTTCGATTCGTAGCGTCATCGGCGATGTCCCTATTCAGTCAAGATCAAGCGCAGGAGCCTATCCCAAAGGCTGTCGTGACGTCACCCGGTCGGCGGGGAAACAGGCGCATTACGCAAACCAGGCCATACTGCCTAATGCTTTTGAAGCGATCCCTATCCCTGAAAACAAGAAGAGACCGACTCATGAAGTTCGAATCCTTGGCCCGGACCCTCATCGCTACGTCATTGACCCTCGGTTGTTTATCGACGTACGCCGCTTCCCAGGCGCCGGTGGCGGCCGAGAACGGTATGGTGGTCACCGCCCAGCACCTGGCGACCCATGTCGGCGTCGACGTGCTCAAGAACGGCGGCAATGCCGTGGATGCGGCGGTGGCGGTGGGGTATGCCCTGGCGGTGGTGTATCCGGCGGCGGGCAACTTGGGCGGGGGTGGTTTCATGACCCTGCAATTGGCCGACGGTCGCAAGACGTTCCTGGATTTCCGCGAAAAGGCCCCCCTGGCCGCCACCGCCAACATGTACCTGGACAAAGACGGCAACGTCGTGCCCGAACTCAGTACCCGCGGCCACCTGGCGGTAGGCGTGCCCGGCACCGTTTCCGGCATGGAGCTGGCGTTGAGCAAGTACGGCAGCAAACCGCGGGCGGAATTGATCGCCCCGGCCATCAAGTTCGCCGAGGAAGGCTTCGCCCTGGAGCAGGGTGATGTCGATCTGCTGGAAACCGCCACCGATGTATTCAAGAAGGACATGCGCGACTCCGGTGCGATCTTCCTGCACAACGGCGAGCCCATGCAGGTCGGCCAGAAGCTGGTGCAAAAAGACCTCGCCAAGACCCTGCGGGAAATCTCCGCCAAGGGCGCCGACGGTTTCTACAAGGGCTGGGTCGCCGATGCCCTGGTCACCTCCAGCCAGGCCAACAAAGGCATCATCACCCAGGCCGACCTGGACAAGTACAAGACCCGCGAGCTCGCTCCGGTGGAGTGTGACTACCGTGGCTACCACATCATCTCGGCGCCGCCGCCCAGTTCCGGCGGGGTGGTGCTGTGCCAGATCATGAACATCCTCGACGGCTATCCGATGAAGGAGCTGGGGTTCCATTCGGCCCAGGGCATGCACTATCAGATCGAAGCCATGCGCCACGCCTACGTGGACCGCAACAGCTACCTGGGTGATCCGGACTTCGTGAAGAACCCCATCGACCATCTGCTGGACAAGACCTACGCCGCCAAGCTGCGGGCCGCGATCGAGCCGCAAAAAGCCGGCGACTCGCAGAAAATCAAGCCCGGCGTGGCGCCCCATGAGGGCAGCAACACCACCCATTACTCCATTGTCGACAAGTGGGGCAACGCCGTTTCGGTCACCTACACCTTGAACGACTGGTTCGGCGCGGGCGTCATGGCGAGCAAGACCGGGGTGATCCTCAACGATGAGATGGACGACTTCACCGCCAAGGTCGGCGTGCCCAACATGTATGGCCTGGTGCAGGGCGAGGCCAACGCCATCGCGCCGGGCAAGGCACCGCTGTCATCCATGAGCCCGACTATCGTCACCAAGGACGGCAAGACGGTCATGGTGGTGGGCACCCCGGGCGGCAGCCGGATCATCACCGCGACGCTGCTGACCATCCTCAACGTGATCGACTACGGCATGAACCTCCAGGAGGCGGTCGATGCGCCGCGTTTCCACCAGCAATGGATGCCGGAGGAAACCAACCTGGAGACGTTCGCGGCCAGCCCCGATACCCAGAAGCTGCTGGAGAGCTGGGGACACAAATTTGCCGGCCCGCAAGACCCCAACCACATCGCCGCGATCCTGGTCGGCGCGCCGTCATTGGGCGGCAAGCCGGTGGGCAAGAACCGCTTCTATGGCGCCAACGACCCCCGTCGCAACACCGGGTTGTCGCTGGGTTATTGAGGGGGAGCGCGGCTGCGACACTGTTTGAAGAGGGAAGGCCATGAACACCGCATTGCTGATTATCGATGCCCACTCCACGGTGGACAACGGCAGCATGGCGGCCGAGCAGATCATCGCCAACCACAACAACCGGCTGGGGCGGCTGAGCAGTGCGGTGTCACGGATTGATGTCATGCCGGCTGCTGAAATCCGCCTGTAGCCGATATCACTGTTTGGACTGGAGCAGGGCAGACCTAAGGTTTGGGCGCTGGACTTATCAATACCCCGTAGGAGCTGCCGAAGGCTGCGATCTTTTGATCTTGACCTGTTGAACGTTCGCTCGCGTCTCAATCGTCTGAGGAAAGACCGCAGCCTCGCTTCGCTCGACAGCTCCTACAATCAAGCGGGGATAAATCCCCTCGCCACAATGGGGTGAGTCTGTTCAATTCACCGTTCCAGCCACAGGCACCTTGGCTCGCTCAATGTGTAGTTATAGGTTGTCGTATAATGGTGAGGTTTTTACCTTCTGAAGTGCAAGAGATAAGGTCCGCAGGCCTGTACGCTCTGTTGCATGTGGACGGTCACCTTGCAAGATCCGCACATTTGTCCAGTGCTTTGCTGTACAACAATCTTGCCGCTGTGTCGTTTACAGCCTTGCCCTTCTTGCGGAACACCTCATGCGCCTGGCTGATTTCATTCTCGACAATATCGAGCCGATTCTTCAGGCGTGGGAAGACTTCGCCAAAACCATCACCCCCGCGTCCATTGGCATGGATGCCCTTGCCCTGCGCGACCATGCCGAACAGATGCTGCGCACCATCGCCGCTGACCTGCGTACCTCGCAAACGCGCAAGGAGGCGATTGCCAAATCCCATGGGGAGGCGCCGGCGACCGATATCGAAACCGCCGCCGAAACCCATGCGGTCATCCGCCAGTCCTCGGGTTTTACCGTGGAGCAAATGGTCTCCGAATACCGGGCCCTGCGCACCAGCGTGCTCATGCTCTGGATGCCGCACACGCAGTTGGACCACAAGCAGGTCATGGACGATCTGATTCGATTCAACGAGGCCGTGGACCAGGCCTTGGCCGAGTCTGTCGTCAGCTACTCCGGGGCGGTGGATGCGTCGCGCAACATCTTTCTCGGGATTCTCGGACACGACCTGCGCAGCCCCTTGGGTGCGATCCTGCTGAGTTCCGAAGTGCTGCTGCGGGCGGGGGACCTGCCCGCCAAAGCCACCAAGATCACTTCGCGCATCTACACCAGCGTCAAGCGGGCCAACAAAATCGTCGGCGATCTGCTGGATTTCACCCGTACCCAACTCGGCTCGGGCATTCCGGTGCAGCGCTTCAACGGCGATCTGGTGGCTGCCTGTGAAGGCATGGTGGAGGAGGCTCGGGCCTATCATCCGGAACGCGAAATCCTTTTTGAAACGACCAGCGCCCTGGAGGGGCTGTTTGATCCGGCCCGCATGGAGCAGGTCTTCGCCAACCTGATTGGCAATGCCGTGCAGCATGGCACCGAGGGCACGCCCATTATCGTTTCGTTGAGCGCCGAAGAGGATGTGGCAGTGATCGCGATCAACAACCAGGGCAAGCCTATCGAGAAAGATGCCATTGCCAGAATCTTCAACCCGATGGTTCGAAATCTGCGTGAAACGCAGTACGGTTCCACGGCCGGGCTCGGGCTGGGCCTGCACATCGCTTCAGCGATCGTATCGGCCCATAAGGGCACCATCGACGTGCATTCCAAGGTGCGAGTCGGAACGACTTTTACCGTTCGCATACCGCTGCACCCGAACTGATCGTTTGTCCGGTTGAGCAAGTTCGTGATCTTGTACGATGTCTTATCACAGAGTAAAACTGTCGTCCCGTCCAATAATAATTAACGGAGACGCACGATGGATGTTTCGCAATCTGCAACCGCCGCCGATCAGGGCCGCCGGGTGTTCCTGAAAAAATCCCTGGTGGTCTCGGCGGCCGCCACCACCCTTGGCAACCTGCCCGGGCTCGCCCAGGCCGAGCCCTTGAGCCAGCGTTACCCAGACCCGCTGATCAATATCCTTGACCCCAGCTTCATGGACTTGCGCATCTTCAACGCCAGCGTGGAGAAGCTCGCCACCGGCCTGCGTTGGGCAGAGGGGCCCGTGTGGGTCGGTGACGGGCGTTACCTGCTGGTCAGTGACATTCCCAACAACCGCATCGTGCGCTGGGATGAAATCACCGGCGGGCTGTCGGTGTACCGAGAAAATGCCAATTTCTCCAATGGCATGTGCCGCGATCGCCAGGGGCGGCTGCTGGTGTGCGAAGGCTCCACCACCTCCAGCGAAGGCCGGCGCATCACCCGCACCGAGCACAACGGCACCCTCACCGTGCTGGCGGACGGTTTCGAGGGCAAGCCTTTCAACTCGCCCAACGACATCGTCTGCAAGCGGGACGGTTCGGTCTGGTTCACCGACCCGCCGTTCCAGACCGGCAACAACTACGAGGGGCACAAAGTCACGCCCGTCCAGCCCCACGCGGTGTACCGCATCGACGGCGAAACCGGCAAGGTCAGCCGGGTGATCGACGACCTGGCGGGGCCGAACGGGTTGTGTTTTTCCCCGGACGAAAAAATCCTCTATGTGGTCGAAGGCCGGGCCAAGCCCAACCGCTTGATCTGGGCCATCGCCGTCAAGGACGACGGCACCCTGGGCGAGCGGCGCAAGCACATCGAAGGCTTGGATTACGCGGCGATCGATGGGATCAAGTGCGATGAAAGCGGCAACCTCTGGTGCGGCTGGGGCGGCAATGGCGACCCCAAGGCCGACCTGGAAAAACTCGACGGCGTAAGGGTGTTCAACCCCGAAGGCAAGGCCATCGGGCACATCTCCCTGCCGGAGCGTTGCCCCAACGTCTGCTTCGGCGGCCGGGAAGGCAATCGGTTGTTCATGGCCGGTAGCCATTCGTTGTATTCACTGTTCGTGAATACTCGAGGGGCGACGTTTGCCTGATGCAACAACTGATCTTCAGCCTGTTGACCATTGTGGCGAGGGGATTTATCCCCGCGCCACAGGTTCCTTGTCATGCCAAAGGAGCCGTACTGCCCCGCACCGTCAATACAAACGGCAACACCACATGCCGTTCGGCAATCGGCTTTTTCTCGATAAGGGCAATCAGCATCTGCACCGCTTTTTGCCCAAACATCTCGGCAGGCTGCGAAATGGTCGTCAGGGGTGGGTCGCAGTAGGCGGCGAACGGGATGTCGTCAAAGCCCACCAGGGAAATATCCTCGGGCACTCGCAGGCCCATTCGCTTGATGCACCTGAGGGCGCCGATGGCCATTTCGTCGTTTTCACAGAACAGCGCACTGGGGCGATCGGCCAACGCCAGCATCGCCCCGGCACCGTCGTCACCGGCCTTCAAGGTGAAGTCGCCATGGCAGATCAGGCTGGGGTCGACGGCGATGCCGGCCTGGTGCAGGGCATCCTGGTAGCCGGCCACGCGGTCCAGGGTCAGGGGGCTGCTGCGTGGTCCCTTGATGATGCCGATGCGGCGATGGCCGAGGCCGATCAGGTGTTCGGTCATGGCCTGGGCGGCGGCTCGGTTGTCGAGGCTGATGGTCGGGTAGGGGGCACCTTTGACCACTTCGCAGGCGTTGACCAGCGGCAGGCTGTCGGTGCCAGTGGGCATCGATTCGAAAGGATCGCTGGCACGCAACTGGATCACCCCGTCGGCCTGGTGGGCGTAGACCAGGGCGGCGAACTCCCGCTCGATCTGCGCCCGACCCTGGGTGTCGCACAACAGCAATCGATAACCCGCCGCCTGCGCTGCCTGTTGCGCGCCACTGATGACCCGGGCGAAAAACGTGTTGGCGATGGCCGGCACCAGGATCACCAGGTTGCCGGTCCGGCGGGAGCGAAACTGCACCGCCATCAGGTTGGGCCGATAGCCGGCCTGTTCCACTGCCGCGTTGACCTTGTCCCGTGTTTCGGGGAGTACCCGCTCGGGCGATTTCAGGGTTCTGGACACCGTGGCCACCGAAACACCCGCCAGCCGGGCCACCTCACGAATGTTGGACAAAATCACCTCGGGAACAGGGGGTACGGTGGCGGAGCTTACCGCAGGTTGAGCGTCTCACAAATATTCCAGGGTGAACCCTGTGGGTTTGACACGCGGGGAAACTGAGCCTAGATTTTCGCCATGATGTAACCGGTTACATCAGCATCCTGACGGGAAGAGAATCGCGATGAATCCTGTAGCACCGAAAATAAGAATGGGCTTCGTCGGCGGTGGAGAGGGCGCTTTCATCGGCCAGGCTCACCGTCAGGCCGCGGGCCTGGACGGCGGTTTCGAACTGGTGTGCGGCGCGTTCAGCCGCGACCCGCACAACACTCGGCAGACGGGTACGGCCCTGGGCCTGGCCGCGTCCCGTTGTTATCACGACTGGCAGCAAATGCTCGACACCGAAGCGCTGCTGCCGCTCGATCAGCGCATGGAGTTGCTGGTCATCGTCACCCCCAATCATCTTCATGCGCCCATCGCCAGCGAGGCCTTGAAAGCCGGTTTCCATGTGTTCAGCGAGAAGCCCGCCGCGCTGGACCTCAAGCAATTGCTGGCCCTGCGCGAGGTGCTGCACGGCAGCCGCTGTCTCTATGGCCTGGCCCACACCTATCTGGGCTATCCCATGGTGTGGCAGGCCCGGGACATGGTGCGCTCGGGCGTGATCGGCCACGTGCGCAAAGTACTGGTCGAATACCCGCAGGGCTGGCTCAGCCAGGATGTCGCCGCCCAAGGCAATAAGCAGGCCGAGTGGCGCGACGATCCCGGCCAGTCCGGCCTGGGCGGTTGCATCGGCGACATTGGTACCCATGCGTTTTCCCTGGCCGAGTTCGTCGCGGACCAACCGATCCAGCAGCTATGCGCGGCGTTGGGCACCCACGTCCCGGGGCGGCAACTGGATGACGATGCGGCGATGCTGTTCAAGATGGCCGGTGGCGCCAGCGGTGTGCTGATCGCAAGCCAGGTCTGCACCGGCGAAGAGAACCCGCTGAAGATTCGCGTCTATGGCGACAAGGGCGCCTTGGAGTGGCGCCAGGAAGAACCGGCGAGCCTGATCCATCGTGCCTTCGACCAGCCGTTGCGCATCCTGCGTAGCGGCGTCGGCCAGCCGTGGCTGTGCGAGGCGGCCACGCGGCGCATGCGTCTGCCGGCCGGGCATCCCGAGGGCTATCTGGAAGCCATGGCCAACCTCTACGGTGATTTCGCCCACGCCATTCGCAGCCATGTCGAAGGCCCTGACGCTCCAGGCGTACCCGGCATCGAGACCGGCTTGCGTGGCATGGCGTTCATCGAGGCCGCCATCCTCAATCACCGTGGCGACGCGAAATGGACCGCCGTGCAAACCGGAGCATCCCTGTTGTGAGTACCCTCGACAAGACACCGAGCGGCCTGCGCGGCCCGGGCATTTTCCTGGCGCAGTTCATGTCCGCCGAAGCCCCGTTCGACACCTTGGCCAACATTGCCCAGTGGGCCGCTTCACAAGGCTACAAGGCCATTCAACTGCCGACATCGGGCACGCAATACATTGACCTGGCCCGGGCCGCCGAGAGCCAGGCCTATTGCGATGAACTCAAGGCCACCTGTGCCCAGGCCGGTGTCGAGATCAGCGAATTATCGACGCACCTGCAAGGCCAGTTGGTGGCGGTGCACCCGGCGTTCGACGCGCTGTTCGATGACTTCGCCCCGGCCCATTTGCGCGGCCAGCCCCAGGCGCGGACCGAGTGGGCAATCGAGCAGCTCAAGTTGGCCGCCCGCGCCAGCCAGCGGCTGGGTCTCAAGGCCCATGCGACGTTTTCCGGCGCGCTGCTATGGCCGTATCTTTACCCCTGGCCGCAGCGGCCGACGGGCCTGGTGGAGCAGGGTTTCGCCGAACTGGCCCGGCGCTGGTTGCCGATTCTCGATGGCTTCGACGCGGCGGGGGTGGACCTGTGTTACGAAATCCACCCCGGCGAAGACCTCCACGACGGTGCCTCGTTCGAACGTTTCCTGGAGGCGGTCGATCATCACCCGCGGGCGGCGATTCTTTACGACCCCAGTCATCTGCTGCTGCAACAGATGGACTACCTGGGCTTCATCGACCGTTACCACGCACGGATCCGCATGTTCCACGTAAAGGACGCCGAGTTCCGCCCCGATGCCCGTTCGGGGGTGTACGGCGGTTACCAGGGCTGGGTCGATCGTCCCGGGCGGTTCCGTTCGTTGGGCGATGGCCAGATCGATTTCAAATCGATCTTCAGCAAGCTGACCCAATACGATTTCAGCGGTTGGGCGGTCCTGGAATGGGAATGTTGCCTGAAGGATTCACAACAGGGCGCCGCAGAAGGGGCGGCGTTCATCCAGCGCCACATGATCAGCAAGACCGGCAAGGCGTTCGACGATTTCGCCAGCGTCACGGCGGATGAGGACTCCAATCGGCGGTTGTTGGGCCTGTTGAGGTAACCGGCCCCACCCAAAACCCTGTGGCGAGGAAATCCATGGTGGGAGCAAGGCTTGCCCCCACAGAGGGATTCTCCCTCACAAAAGCGGTGCGGTTTTTTTTCACAAGAACAACAATAAAACGGTGACGCTCATGACCACGATGAATGCACGCCTCAGCGTGATGATGTTCCTGCAGTTCTTTATCTGGGGTGGCTGGTTCGTCACCCTCGGCACCTTCCTCTCCAGCACCCTGGGCGCCAGCGGTGGGCAGATCGGCATGGCGTTCTCCACGCAATCGTGGGGAGCGATCATTGCGCCGTTCGTCATTGGCCTGATCGCCGACCGCTTCTTCAACGCCGAACGGATCCTGGCGGTGTTGCACCTGCTCGGCGCGGTGTTGCTGTACCAGCTGTATTCGGCGGCGGATTTCAGCGTGTTCTACCCGTACGTGCTGGTGTACATGGTGGTCTATATGCCGACGCTGGCCCTGGTCAATTCCGTGGCCTTCCGGCAGATGCGCGATCCGGCGCTGGAGTTCTCTCGCATCCGGGTGTGGGGCACCCTTGGCTGGATCGTCGCGGGCGTGGTGATCAGCTTCGTGTTCGCTTGGGATTCGCGCGAAGCGATCTCGGCAGGCGGCTTGCGCAATACGTTCCTGATGGCGGCCATCGCGTCCCTGGTCCTGGGGCTCTACAGCTTCACGCTACCGGCCACGGCGCCGCTCAAGGAACAGGCCAGCGCGGGTGGCGTCAAGCAACTGCTGGGGCTGGACGCGTTGGGTCTGTTGAAGGACCGCGGCTACCTGGTGTTCTTCATCGCCTCGATCCTGATCTGCATTCCGTTGGCGTTCTATTACCAGAATGCCAACCCGTTCCTGGCCGAAACCGGGATGACCAACCCAACGGCGAAGATGGCCATCGGGCAGGTCTCGGAAGTGTTATTCATGCTGCTGTTGCCGCTGTTCATCCAACGCTTCGGCATCAAGCTGGCACTGTTGGTGGGCATGTTGGCGTGGGCGTTGCGCTACGTGTTGTTCGCCTACGGCAATAACGGCGACCTGGCGTTCATGCTGTTCACCGGCATTGCCTTGCACGGCATCTGCTACGACTTCTTTTTTGTCTCGGGGCAGATCTACACCGACGCCAAGGCACCGGAGCGCTTTCGCAGCTCGGCCCAGGGCCTGATTACCCTGGCGACCTATGGCGTTGGGATGCTGATCGGCTTCTGGGTGGCGGGGCAGGTGACCGATCACTTTGTCGTGGCGGGCGGTCATGACTGGCAGAGCATCTGGCTGTTCCCGGCCGGTTTCGCGCTGCTGGTGTTGGTCTGCTTCCTGTTTACCTTCCGTGGCCAACAGGCGCTCGTTGCGCCGTCAAAAGCTTGAAGCAGGGCTGGGCGTCAGTCATTTGTGACTGACGTCCAGCTTGGTGTAGGTCACTTTCCCGCCTTCGTTGGAATAACCCTTGTTGTCCAAGGTGTAGACACCGGCCTTGAAATAGAAGTCATAGCCGTACCAGGACGGGTCCAACTTCACCTGTTTACCCGTGCTGCCGATCAGCACCGAGAGCTTGCCTTGCTTGTCCATTTGCAGCGAATAGGAGAAGGCTTTGTTCAGCGGCACGTTTGGTACGGTGTAGATCACCGGGCTCTTCTTGTCCTTGGGCTTGACCCGGTATTCCACGTCGATATTGCCGGTGCCCTTGGCGTAGCGGTACACCAGTTTCAACAACGGCGTGGGGGCGTCCTTGGCGTGGATCTGCGCCACCACCACCCGGCCTTCGGAAGGCACCTGGTTCACCGCCAGGGTGCCCTTGAGGGTATTGGTGCCGCTGTTATAGCGCCAGTTGCGCAGCTTGCCGTCCTTGCCGGTTTCCCGCAGCTCGGAGCGCGGGTACTCGCTTTTACCGGTATGGGAACCGGTGACCGGCGCCCAGAAGACGATCCGCTGGCCGTTATTGTCGAAATACTTGTTTTTCAGGGTCGGCATGGCTTTGGTCGCCACGACCTGCGCCGGCGTTTGTACGGGCAGGGTAATGTTCCAGACAGTCAGGTCAATCATGATAAAACCCTCCAACGGGACCGGCCGTTACCTGGCGGCCGTCAAGACAGAAACTGCCTTCCGTGGCGCAGTTTTCATGTTATCGACGGGGGGCTGTTTCGCTGGAGGCGCACCTGACGGATGGCTCTGCGATGAGCCTTTCAGGCACTGAATTGGGCGGATTATCGTGTGTCAATTTGTTGCTGATCGGTTAAAGTGCGCGCCGCCCGAGAGACGGATCCCGGGCGTCTTCCCATGGAGCATCAAATGAACCAAATCAGCAAAGTTGTCGCCTGCGCACTGTTTGGCCTGGCCCTGGCGGGTTGCACCGGCACCCCGATGAAAACCCAGCAATACGACAGCAGCCAATACACCGTTGTCGGCCACAGTGAAGCCAAGGCCACCGGCCTGCTGCTGTTCGGCGTGATCCCGATCCGCCAGAACAACCGTTTCGTGCGCGCCCAGACCGCGGCGATCAAGGCCAAGGGCGGCGACGCCATGATCAACACCCAAGTCCAGGAAAACTGGTTCTGGGCCTGGGTCCTGACCGGCTACACCACCTCGGTGTCCGGTGATGTGGTCAAGCTGAAAAGCGTTCAGTAACACCGTTGTTTTGATCGTTCCCACGCTCCGCGTGGGAATGCCGCCCGGGACGCTCCGCGTTCCGTTAAGCGTGACGCAGAGCGTCAGTGGATGCGTTCCCACGCGGGAGCGTGGGAACGATCAATCATGCCCGATCCTCTGTCACTGTCCTCCCACCACCATATGCGTGAACGGCGCCACATACGCCTGCAACGTCACCAGCCCGCCCACCAGAATCGCCAGCACCACCGAGTGGAAAAACACGTAGCGCAGGATTTCGCCTTCGTGACCGTACCAACGGGTCGCGGTGGAGGCGACCACGATCGACTGGGCGTCGACCATCTTGCCCATCACTCCACCGGAACTGTTGGCGGCGGCCATCAACACCGGGCTGATGCCCAATTGCTCGGACGTGACCCGTTGCAAGCCGCCAAACAACACGTTGGAGGCCGTGTCCGAGCCGGTCAGCGCCACGCCGAGCCAGCCCAGCAGGGTGCCGAACATGGGGTAGAAAATGCCCGTGGCGGCGAAGGCCAGGCCCATGGTCGCGTCCAGGCCCGAATACCGCGTGAGGAACCCCAGGGCCAACATCGCCACGATGGTGATCAGCGAGTAGCGCACCACCCAGAGCGTTCGCAGGTAGTGGTGCAGCAGTTGTGGAATGGAATAGCCCATCAGCAAGCCACCGAGAATCGCGGCCAGGAAAATGCCGCTGCCCGTGGCGGTGAACCAGTTGAACTTGTAGACCGCTTCCTCGGTTTTAGGCTGGGGCACCACGGGCGGGACTTTTTCGATCTGCTGGTGAATGGTGCCGAAGGTCACCAGGGGCGAGAAGATCGGATTGGCCTCGCGTATCGGCTTGCCTTGGGGGTCAAGCTTGGCTGATTGGGTCTGTGGGTCCAGCGCCGGACGGGTGTCGAACAGGTTCTTGAAGCTCTGGGTGCCCCAGGCGAACACGAACACCGTGAGGATGATCCACGGCATCCAGGCCCGTCCCACGGCGGGGCGGGCGTCGTTGGAAAACGCCGCGCTGGCGACGGGTTTCTCATCCTCGCTGACATCGATCTTCGAGTTGTCGACCCGCCCGGACAGCGCGGCGGAGGTGTGCACCGTGGCCGGTTTCCAGACCTTCAGGAAACCGGTGAGGCAGGCCATGGAAATCAGCGCGGCGATGACGTCCACCAGCATCGGCCCGTGGTAGTTCGACACCAGGAACTGCGGGATGGCGAAGCTGACACCGGCCACCAGGATCGCCGGCCAGACTTCCAGCATCTTGCGCCAGCCGGCGAAGGCCCAGATCAACCAGAACGGCACCAGCACCGAGAAAAACGGCAACTGCCGACCGACCATCATCGACAGCTCCATTTCATCCAGCCCGGTGACTTTGGCCAAGGTGATGATGGGCGTGCCCAGGGCGCCGAAGGCCACGGGCGCGGTGTTGGCGATCAGCGCCAGACCCGAGGCGGCCAGGGGGGAGAACCCCAGCCCGATCAGGATCGCGCCGGTCACCGCCACCGGCGTGCCGAAGCCCGCCGCGCCCTCGAAAAACGCGCCGAAGCAAAAGGCGATCAACAGCAGTTGCAGACGCCGGTCGTCGGTGATGCGCGCGAGGGAGTCCTGCAGGACCTTGAACGAACCGTTCTCAGTGGTCAGCCGGTGCAGGAAAATGATGTTGAGCACGATCCAGCCGATGGGCAGCAGGCCGTTGGCCGCGCCATACAGCGCCGCAGACCCGGCCATGCCCGCGGGCATGCCGAAGGCGAAAATCGCGATCAGCAAGGCCGAGGCCAGGGCTAGCAAGGCCGCCAGGTGTGCCTTGACATGAAAGAACGCCAGGGACGCCAACATCACCACCACCGGAACCGCCGCCAGGAGCGTGGACAGCACCGCATTACCGAAGGGATCGTAGACTTGTTGCCAGACCATGTTCCACCTCTGCTTTTTATTGTTGGAAGTGCAGGCCCCAAGGGGGATTGGCAGAAAAGTATAGGCGGGGATCGGAGAAGGGGATTGGGACCTTATGGCTCTGGTTATTAAGTGTGGGAGCGAGCTTGCTCGCGATAGCGGTGGGTCAGTTGCGTGGTGATTGGCTGAAGCACCGCTATCGCGAGCAAGCTCGCTCCCACATTTTTTGCCTGTGTTCCTGCTCAGGGGGATGCGCTATGTCGACGGGTGTGCTTCGACATTGTCCAGCGCGCGGTTCGCCAGCAATCCGCTGGGTTAACCAAGCACCTGTGGCTAGCGCGGATCAGCGCTCACCTTCCTCCAGGCGAAGCCCGAGGCTCAAGTCATCGCAGCTTTGCGACCAGGCGACCAGCCAGTCGGGCATGGCGGGCGATTGTTCGGCCAGGCCCAGTTCGCGGATGAACTCAGCCGGTGCAATCGTGCCTTTGGCCGAACGGAACAGGCCGCGCATGATCACCACCCCGACCACACGTCCCTGGCTGATGAAACGGTGCTCCATGAACGTCCATTTTTCGTCCCAGCCGAGCAGGCGGGTGTGCACCTCGAACGCCTCGAACAGTTTCAATTCCCGCCTGAACTTGCCCCAGACATCCCCCACGATCGGCACCGCCCGGTTTCGCAGCGCCACCTTGTAGGCGCCGCTGCGCAGCACGTAATCCATGCGTCCCACATCGGCCAACGTGAAGTAGCGTCCGTTGGTGACGTGGCGATTGAGGTCCAGGTCCAGCGGCCATACCCGCATGCGCACCACCGTGGTGCCCAAGGGCGCTACGGGCTTGCGCCAGGGGCGGCGGAACAGCATCAGCAACAGTCGGAACCAGAGATTCATAAGTAGGCCGTGAAAAGGGAAAGCGGCGCACTCTAGACCCCATGCCGGGAGCGGGCTAGGTGCGAAAATGACGATTTGCGTGGCAATCGCGCATTTGGGGCATGCCCGAGAGGCTTTTGTGGCAGGGAGCAAGCACCCTTGCCACAAAAAAGCGGTGCAGCGCTACAAACGTGCGATGTGCTCGTTCAGCCCTTCGCCGCCATCGCCGTCACTTCCACTTTCATGCCTTCAACCGCCAGCGCCGCCACACCCACCGCCGCACGAACCGGCCAAGGCTTGGCGAAGAAGCGTTTGTAGACCTCGTTGAACGCGGCGCGGTCAGCCATGTCGGTCAGGTAGATGGTCAGGTGCAGGACCCGGTCCATGGAACTGCCTGCTCCTTCCAGGGCCTTCTTGAGGGCTTGCAGTGTGCATTCACTCTGCCGGGTGATGTCGCCTAGTTCCAGGCTGCCGTCGGCGTGGGTGGGGATTTGTGTGGAAACCAGCAGGCCGCCGAAACCGGCGACGTCGGAGGAAATGGCGTCCGCATCCGGATCTGGAATAAACGTGATGTCTGGGTTGCTCATGCAAAGCCTCATGCTGGAAAAGAAAAAGAACCGCCGCAGTTTACCGTCCCTTGCTGCGTCGTTTCTGCATTCCTTTATCCGCATGCTCCCAGCCCATCGTTTTGCACCAGCGCCTGGATGTCGGCCTCCAGCGTCGTGGTGCCTTACAGGGTCGCGTCGGCCACGTCGAAGCCACTGTCGAGGCTGACGGCGCTCATGCGCCCATAGGACTGCGCCGCCGCGGAACCCCGAATCAAAGTCCGCCCTGGGCCGGCCGTTGGGCTGTCAGCGCCGGTTCAAGGGCCGGTTGCGCGCCGTTCAGGCGGGCGGCCAATTGTTGTGCCTGCTCCCATCCCAGCTCGGGCTCCAGCCAATCGAGTGCATCTTCGGCGCTGAAGGCCAGTACTCGCTGCTGCTGGTTGGCGATGTCGCCATACGTCACCAGGGCCAGGCCGTCACAGCCAAACGGCGTCTCGCTGGCCTGGGCCAGGGCGGCCAGGAAGATCGGGGTCGACTGCCGGGTAGTCGTGTAGATGAGGCGTTGCGCCTGGGAGGGCGAGGCGGGGGCTTGCGCCTCATACCAGCCTTCGACGGCGACCAGTACGCGGCCTTCGTGCTTGATGGAATCGAAGACTTTGGAGCGCATGACCAGATGCAAGGGCAGGTGCGTCAGCGGCGGCATCGTTCCCACCGACCAGATCGGCGACCAGCCCCAGCGAACCTTGATGCACTCCAAGTGCCCGCGGCGACGGCGAATGGCGCTGACCTGCATGTTTGGCTTGATCAGGCTGTGCCGCTCCTGGGCCTTGGGCGGCGTCGTTACGTATAGGTCCAAGGGTGTCACGCGGGTACCGAAACGGCTGCCGTGGGTGTCTCGCTGGGCGAAATACGCCAGGGAGTCCTTTGAGGAGCCGTGTTGAACAAGACCGTCACACATAACGAAAACTCCCGGCAGTGAACCGCAAAGAAGCCTTGAGATACCCGCTGTTCAAGCCGTGACGTCGAAGCGCGTCAGCGTGGCTTTCAGCGGTGTCATGTAGGTCCGAGCCGTGGCGAATGGCTTGGTTCGAAAATCCTCACGGCGGGGAGACGAGCGGACGATGAGGGACCACCATCGCGAGCAAGCTCGCTCCCACAACGGATGTGTGGAGGGTCGGGATTTTCAGGTACACAGTCGACCGCCTGTGGGAGCGAGCTTGCTCGCGATAGCGGTGTATCAGCTTGCGGAGGTGTTGGCTGTGCCGACACCATCGCGAGCAAGCTCGTTCCCATACCGTTGCGCATTGATGAAGTCCACGAACGCTCGCAACGGCGAGGGCAGGTAGCGGCGACCAGGGTAGTAGAGGAAGGGCCCGGTGAAGCGTTGCCACCAGGGTTCGAGCACTGGTTCGAGGACACCGCTGTCCAGGTACGGTCGCAGCCAGTCTTCGAACAGGTAGACGATGCCCAGACCGTCTACAGCGGCTTGCACCGACAGGTCCACCGCACCGCCAATGCGCGTGATCAACGGGCCGCTCGGGTCGACGCTAATGGTTTCGCCGTCACGCTCATACTCCCACAACGGCATGGCGCCGCTGGGGAACTTGCCCCGCAGGCACGCGTGTTCCAGCAGGTCCCTGGGATGCTCCGGCCTGCCCCGGGCATCGAGGTACGCCGGTGCGGCGGCCGTGGCGAAGCGCTGGAAGCGGGGGCCGATGGGGATGGCGATCATGTCCTGCTCAAGGCGTTCGTCGTAACGAATGCCCGCGTCACAGCCGGCCGCGAGCATGTCGACGAAGCTTTCTTCGGTGACCACTTCCAGGCGGATGTCGGGATAGCTTTTCAGGAACGGCGTGATGATCGCCGGTAACACCAGCCGGGCCGCGCTGACTGGAACGTTCAGCCTGAGGGTGCCCGAAGGACGGTCGCGAAAGTCGTTGACCACGTCCATCGCCGCCTCGACCTCGCCCAGGGCTGGGACGATGCGTTCCATCAACCGGGCGCCGGCCTCGGTCGGTACCACGCTGCGGGTGGTGCGGTTGAGCAGGCGTACGCCGAGCCGGCTTTCCATTCGGCGTACGGCATCGCTGAGGCTCGACGCAGACTTGCCGCTCAGCCGCGCGCCTTCACGAAAGCCCTTCGCATTGACCACGGCCACAAAGGCCAGCAAGTCTTGAATGTCCGTCGCCATTGTTCTCTCCACCGTACAACCCGTGCTGATTGCACCTGATTATCAAGGGAATGGTCAACGCCTATAGTCGGCCCACTCACATTGATCCGAGGGCGACGAGATGAACATTGCAGGCAAGGCAGGCAGCTTTTTACTGGGCGACCGCACGGTCAATCGCATGGGCTATGGCGCGATGCAGTTGGCGGGGCCCCAGGTCTTCGGGCCGCCCAAAGACCCGGCGACCGCCATCGCCGTGCTGCGCGAAGCCTTGGCGAGCGGGGTCAACCACATCGACACCGCCGATTTCTACGGGCCCCATGTCACCAACCAACTGATCCGCGAAGCGCTGCACCCTTATGCCCAGGACCTGGTCATCGTGACCAAGGTCGGTGCCGTGCGCGGTGCCGATGCGTCCTGGAACCCGGCCCACAGCCCCGCCGAGCTGACCCGGGCGGTCCACGACAATCTGCGCAACCTGGGGGTGGAGGTCCTGGATGTGGTCAACCTGCGGGTATGGGGCGATATGCATTCGCCCACGGAAGACTCCATCGAAGAATCGTTCACGACACTGGCGCAGCTGCAGAGCCAGGGCCTTATCCGTCACCTGGGCCTGAGCAACGTCACGGCCACGCAGGTCAAACAGGCCCAGGGCATTGCCAAGGTGGTCTGCGTGCAGAACCACTACAACCTGACCCATCGCGACGACGAACACCTCATCGCCGACCTGGGCCGGCAGGGCATCGCCTACGTGCCGTTCTTCCCCCTGGGCGGCTTCACACCGTTGCAGTCGCAAACCCTTTCCAGCGTGGCGGCGCGCTTGCAGGCGTCACCGCTGTGCGTGGCCCTGGCGTGGTTGCTGCAACGTGCGCCGAACCTGCTGCTGATTCCCGGCACATCGTCCCTGGCGCACCTGCGGGAAAACCTTTCAGCGAGTGAGCTGAAGATCCCAGCGCCGATGATTGCCGAGCTGGACGCGTTGGTTTAGTGGCCTGAAAAACCCGCGTCTCGCCAGCAACGGCGCTGACCGGGCTGACGCCAGCGGGATATCGGCGCAAGTTCGGGCGTGTATGACGCCGGTCAATCCGGCGTCTTGTCGGTTTCGTTGCGATGGTGTTCCGGCCAGTTGTCGACGGGGTGGGCACGGTCTTCGTTGAACATCTCCGTGAGCAGCGCATTGGCGCGTCGGTAGGCGTCGTGGCGGAACTTGAGGTCGTCTTCCGGCTGGGCGACGATCTCCTCCAGCATCTTGAGGTTCAGCCGCCGGAACTGATCCGCCCGTTCACGCGCTTCGTAAGCCCCGACCCCCATGTGCTCCAGCGCACTGCGACCCAATGCCAGCGCACTCTCGAAGGTTTCCCGTTCGGCTGCCTCCACGCCCATCTGCCGCAGGGTGATGAGGTGGCCCATGTCCCGCGCCCGCACGATCAGTTGCAACGCGGGGAAGTGCTCCTGGGCCAGCCGGGTCAGCGTCAGGTTGTCTTCCTGGTTGTCGATCGCGTTGATCAATACCACCGCTTGGGCCGCGCCGGCCGCATGCAGCAGATCGAGGCGCGTGGCATCGCCATAAAAGACTTTCACCCCGAACTTGCGCAGCGTCTCGATGTTGTCAGGGTCGTGATCCAGTACCACCACCTCGACGCCGCAGGACATCAGCAGGCGTCCGGCGATCTGCCCGAAGCGGCCGAACCCGGCGATGATCACCCGTGGGTTCTGTTGGTCGACGAGGTCGGATTCGCGTTTGTTTTTCCGGGTGACGGACTCGAAGCGATCCAGCAGCAGGATCAGCAAGGGCGTCAGGCACATGGACAAGGCCACCGCCAGGGTCAGGCTCTTGCCCCATTGATCGGTCAAGATGCCGGCCACGGTCGCCGCGCCAAAGACCACGAAGGCGAACTCGCTGCCCTGGCCCAGCAACACCGCCTGCCAGGAGCGCTGGCCGGCGGGGACGTTGAGGAAGTGGCCCGCCATCTTGATCACCAGCAGCTTGATCAGGATGAAACCCAGGGTCAGGGTGATGACTTTCAGCGGTGCGTTGACCAGGGTGCCGAAATCGATCGACATGCCGACGCCGATGAAAAACAGACCCAACAGCAAGCCCTTGAACGGCTCGATGTCGCTCTCCAGGGCATGTCGGTATTCGGAGCTGGCGAGCAGCACCCCGGCGAGGAACGCGCCCATGGCCATCGACAGGCCGGCTTCCTCCAGCAGAAAGCCGAAGCCGAACACCAGAAAAAGCGCGACGGCACTGAAAATCTCCCGCAAGCCTGAGCGTGCGGCGAAGCGCAGCAGCGGTCGCGTCACGTAGCGCCCCAACAGCACGACGATGGCGATGGCGGCGACGATTTTGCCAATCGATAGCAACAGCGCGGTGCCCGAAGGTGTGTCGCCGTGGGCCGACAATAACGGGATCATCGCCACCAGGGGAATCGCCGCGATGTCCTGGAACAGCAGCACGGCAAAACTGCTGCGCCCGACCGCGGTGGCGGTCAGGTTGCGTTCGCTCATGGCCTGCATGGCGATGGCCGTGGAAGACAGGCTCAGGGTCAGGCCGACCAGCAACGCTGCCGTCCAATTCAGGCCCAAGGCCGTGCAGAACAAGCCAATGGCAGCGCCACAGGCGAGCATCTGCAGGGCACCGCCACCAAACACCATCCGGCGCAGGGCCCAGAGTCGCTTGGGGTCGAGCTCGAGGCCGATGATGAACAGCATCAGCACCACGCCGATTTCAGCGAACTCCAGGATGGCCTTGACGTCGGTAATCAGCTTCAGCCCCCACGGGCCGATGATGCATCCGGCCAGCAGATAACCCAACACCGGGCCCAGGCCAAATCGCACGGCAATCGGTACGATCAGCGTCGCCGAGGCCAGGTAGATGAGCATTTCAATCAGGCTGTGAGTTTCCACTTCAATCTTCCTTCCAGGCGGCCAGGCGAGCGGCATAGTGTTCGATTTGGGCGTGCTGGGCATCCGCTTCGGCGGCATAGGCGCCATGCACGACGACCGGCTCCAGCCAGCGCATGCCGCAATAGATGGCCGTGGCCTGGAGGGGTTGGGCCAGCGCGGCAAAACCCGGGTAGTCGCCGATCTGGAAATGCGCCTGATCGCCGCCGGTGGTCACGGCCCACAGCAGGGGCTTGTCCTTGAGAACCGTGGTGCCTTTGCCATAGGCCCAGCCGTGGGTGAAGACTTTATCGATCCACAGTTTCAGCAAGGGCGGGGAGCTGTACCAGTACATCGGGTGCTGGAGGACGACAAGCTCTGCTTGTTCCACCGCGCGCTGCTCCGCCTCGACGTCGATATCGAAGTTGGGGTAAAGCGCATAGAGCGAACGTATGACCACGTCCGGGTTGCTCGATGCTCGCTTGAGCATCTGCTGGTTGACCCGCGATTGGTCGGGGTAGGGGTGCGCGTAAATGATAAGAATCATCGGTGAATTCCTTGGTTTGGCTCCGTCGATTCTTGTCTGTCGTGGGCGCGAACGATGGCACCGGGTCGAGCGATACAAACAAGAGCGCCTTCCCGGGGCAGGGGACAGGCCGGAAAAGCCGGACATCCTACCGAGGAAGGCGCCGATTGTTTAGCGCGGATCGACACATCGGGGCCTTCAGCCAAGCGGCAGCGAGACCCTGGCCTCCAATCCGCCACCCTTGCGATTGCGCAGGGTCAGCGTCCCGCCATGCTCCAGCACCGTCGCCCGGGCCGCCGACAGGCCGAGCCCGACGCCGCCGGTGTGCTTGTTGCGAGAACCTTCGATGCGAAAGAACGGCGTGAAGACTTGCTCAAGGTATTGGGCGGCGATGCCCGGCCCTCGGTCCAGGATGCGAATGTCCACGCGGTGGGCGTCGGCTTCGAGTCGAACCGTCGGCTCGCCGCCATATTTGATCGCATTGTCGATCAGGTTGACCAAGGCGCGCTTGATGCCGATGGGCCGACCGACATACACCAAGCGCTGGGTGCCTTCGAACCCAACTTCGATGCCGGCGTCCTTGAGATCATCGACGAGGGTGTGCAGCAGCTCGGCCAGGTCGAATGCGGTGGCATGTTCAAGCCGGGCATCGTCGCGAAAGAACTCCAGGGCCGAGTTGACCATCGCCTGCATTTCGTCCACGTCCCTGAACAAGCGCGATTGCTGCTCGGCATCCTCGATGAACTCCCCGCGCAGGCGCATGCGGGTCAGCGGCGCGCGCAAGTCATGGGAGATGGCGGCGAGCATCTGGGTGCGGTCCTGCAGGAAGTGCTTGAGCTGGGCCTGCATGGCATTGAACGCGAGGATCGCCTGGCGGATTTCGTGGGGGCCGATGACCGGAATCGGTGGCGCCTGGTGATCGACGCCAAAGCGTCGGGCGCCTTCGGCGAAGCGTTCCAGCGGTGCGGCCAGGTGCCGGGTGGCGATCAGCGCGACGATCAAGGTCGAGAGCAGGATCAGCGCGATGATGATCCCGTTGCGCGCCCATTCGCTCAGCCCCCAACTGCGCGACGGCACGGAGAAGATCACCCACGAATGGTCGGTCAGCTCGATGATCACCGCGTAGCGCGCATCCGGTTGGTCGGCCGGCCAGTCGCCCGGTTCGTAGGCCTCGATCCTGGCGTCCGGCCGGCCCAATTGCTGGCGCAGGAGCACCGAACCCTCACTGAACTCCGGGTCGTCGATCACCGGCAAGCGCGCCTCTTCATGCCGCTGCAACCAGTGCGCGTCGAACGCCTGGTCGCTGGCGGCCGCGGCAATCGCGGGGCGTTGTGCGGGGGCGACGGAGTCGATGATGCGGGTGATGGCGGCGGCCCTTTCCATCAGGCCGGTTTCCATCAGGGGAGGGCGCGCCCAGGCACCGGCCAGCAGGCTGAACAGTGCGTTGAGGGCCAGCAAGGTCAGCATGGCGATCATGGTGGTCAGGGCGATCCAGCGCGCCACCGTGTCCCGTGGACATTGAGCGCCCGAGCGCGAGGGTTTCATCGTTTCACCACGTGAGGGCTGAAGAGGTAGCCGCTGTTGCGCACGGTGCGGATCATCGATGCACCCGTAATGTCGGTCTCCAATTTACGCCGCAGGCGGCTGACCTGGACGTCGATGCTGCGGTCGAACGCCTCGAAGGTTTCGCCGCGGGCCAGGTCCAGCAATTGTTGGCGAGTCAGCACCCGGCGCGGGTGTTCGGCAAACACCAGCAGCAGTTCGAACTCGCCGGTGGACAGCGGGATCATGACCTTGTCCGGTGAGCGCAGCTCGCGACGGGTGACGTCCAGTTGCCAGTTTTCGAACTCCAGGATGGGCCGGGAGGCGTCGCTCGACGCGGCCCTGGCTTCACCGGTGCGTCGCAGCACGGCACGCACCCGGGCCAACAACTCCCGCGCATCGAAGGGCTTAGTCAGGTAATCGTCCGCCCCCAGTTCCAGGCCGACGACGCGATCACTCAACTCGCCCATGGCGGTGAGCATGATGATGCCGACCGTGTGCTCGGCCCGCAGCCGCTGGCACAGTACCAGCCCGTTGTCGCCCGGCAACATGACGTCGAGGATGATCAGGTCCGGCACCCGGCGCTCCACCGCCTGCCACAGGGCGTTGCCGTCGGCGGCCACATCCACGCTGTAGCCATGTTGTTCGAGGAACTTGCGCAAGAGGGCGAGGACTTCGAGGTCATCGTCCACCAGTAATAAATGGCTCACGGTGGGCACGCAGGGTAATGAATACAGGAGGGGATACTAGGGTCAATCCACGGCCCGCGTCATATATTTCAACCCGGTAATAAAGTTGCCGGTGGGCAATATTCCGGAAATCTGCGGGCAAGAAAACGGCGGCAGGATGGCCTTGATGTCGGTCAGTTAAACCACCCACCAACACCGAACCCTGTGGCGAGGGAGCTTGCTCCCGCTGGGTCGCGAAGCGGCCCCAAAAAAGCGGTGAGCGCTTCGCACTCAAGCGGGAGCAAGCTCCCTCGCCACAGGGGCGGTGTTTGGTTTACGACCGGCCCAGGCAGCATCCCATTCCTCGCCGAGATCACCCTGTATGCCGATCGCCAAGCCCGCTCCGTTGTTCGTTCGATCCACCGTCGTGGTTGTATTGGCGGCACTCGCCAGCGGTTGCTCCAGTACGCCCGCTGCAACGCCGGGCTCGTGTGAAAGCGCGACCTACGCCGTTTACGATCCCGCAGAACCGGTCAACCGTGGCATATTCGCGTTCAACCGAACCCTGGATGACTATGCGCTGGCCCCGGTGGCCCGTGGTTATCGCAAGCTGCCGGAGATGTTCCAGGCCGGCGTCCACAACTTCGTGGCGAACTTCGGCGAACCCAAGGTGTTCATCAACGACCTGCTGCAAGGCAATGGCCAACGCTCGGTCAACACACTGGGCCGTTTCGTGATCAACACCACCGCAGGCATCGTCGGGCTGATCGACGTGTCGGGCAAGCTGGGCATCGAGCGCCACAAGGCCGATTTCGGCCAGACCTTCGGCGTCTGGAACCTCGCCCCCGGGCCCACCGTGGAACTGCCGCTGCTGGGCAGCGCCAACCTGAGGGACGCGACGGGCGAAGTGCTGAGTTTTGCCGTCGATCCGTTCGGCGACAACAGCAGCACCGTCGACACCCTGGGCACCATCAACACCGTCGGCGGCGTTGTCGATGGCCGTGCCGAGGCATTGCCACTGACCGACGCGTTGCAGGCCGAACCGGATTACTACGCGGCGCTTCGTGATGCCACGGCGCAGCGGCGTGCCGAATTTGTCGCGCAGGGCAAGTTGGGAGCGGTGGTGGAGGACAACCCGCAGTGCCAGGATGGAGCCGCCGCCGATGAATAACCAGGCGTTGGTCTTGCATCGGCGAATGCGCTCGCTCGAGCCGGATGTATTGCACTGTCGTGAAGTTGAATTGCGCTTGGCCGAGGATGGTCGCCATGTGCTGCTCAACCGTTACGTCGAGTTGTATCGCCATGACCACGTCAGTTGGTGCGCCATCCAGCAGCATCGGGTGCCGTTGGCGAAGATGGTGCGCTGGTTGGTCGATAACGGCGAGCAGGTGAAGGATTAGTGGCAATTTGCTCTTGAATACAGCGGTACATCGGGGTCGGATACCATGAAACATTTTTACATAATTACGCATGAATAATGGTTGTACGACGTCGTATCTAAATGTTCGACTGTGGCCGTTTCTCACAAAAAAAATAAACGGAGATTCCATCCATGACGAGCATCCCTTCCGCTGAAGGCAAGGCTGCGGCGCCCGTGCAAGGCCGTTTCGTGCGTCTGCTCAAGCTTCTCGGTCCCGGCATCATCGCCGTCCTTTCCTGGCTGGGCGCCGGCGACCTGATCACCTCATCCGTGGCCGGAGCGAACTACGGCTACGCCATGATGTGGGTGCTGGCGGTCTCTCTGCTGCTGCGCTACCTGATCGTCAACATCATCGCGCGCTTCCAGCTCTGCAATAACCAGGGCATGACCATCCTGCAAGGCTATGCCCAGCTCAATCCGTTTTTCGCCTGGTTCCTGCTGGTGTATGCGCTGCTCATGGGGCACCTGATGAATGCCTACATGATCAAGGGGGCTGGCGAAGCCCTGGCCATGTTGCTCAAGGTCGACTATCCACTGCTGTGTTCGGTGGCGGTGGTCTTGGCGGTGTGGATGCTCGTCGGGCGCAATATCTATTCGATGATCGAAGGCGTGATGAAAGGCCTGCTGGCGATCATGACGCTGGCGTTCCTGGCCCTGGCGGTGATGTCCGGCCCGGATGTCGCGGGCATCGTCAAAGGCACCATCGGCTTCAGCATTCCGCCCGACGAAGGCGTGCACGGCGCGCTGCTGGTGGCCGTCTCGGTGATCGGTGCGGTGGCCGGTTCCATCGCCAACTTCGTCCATCCGTATGTCATGCGCCAGAAGGGCTGGGTGGGGCCTGAACACAAGCGTATCCAGCGTAACGACCTGCTGTTTGCGGTGTTTGTCGGGATCATCATCAACCTGGCGATCTGGATCGTCGGTGCGGAAATCCTGCGACCCAACGGCATTGAGGTCAAAACCCTGGGCGATCTGGGCAAGGCCCTGGAAATGTTCTTCGGCTCGATCGGTTGGTACGTGTTCTTTGTCGGCGTGTTCGCCACGCTGTTCGCCAGCATCTGCGGCAAGACCACGGCGTTTCCGATGCTGATCACCGATGCCTTCCAGCACGTGCGGCCCAAGCGCCGGGAGCGTTACGGCAAGGAGTTCCACCATGATCCGATGCACAAATGGTTCATGCTGTTCGTTCTCGTGACGCCGCTGATCTGGTCGCTCCCCGGCATGCCGGACTTCGTCACGCTGACCATTGGCGTCAACGCGCTGAACATCATCGGCTTGCCGGTGATTTCCCTGGGCCTGCTGATCATGTCCAACCAGAAGTCCCTGCTGGGCAAGGAATATCGCAACAACCTGTTCGAGAACATCGCGCTGATGTTTGCCACGGGCCTGGCGTTGTGGGTCGCGTTCCAGCTGGCGGTCGATCTGTTTACCTGAGATGCGGTCATCTGCAACTTTCGGGGGCTGCTAGACTTTATCGTCCAGTCCCTTTTGGAGAAGCGGAATGAACAATAAAAACAGGATCTGCCTCTGGTACGACGGCGATGCCCAGGAAGCGGCGCAGTTTTACGCCAAAACGTTTCCCGACAGTGCGGTGAATGCCGTCCATCAGGCCCCGGGCGATTATCCGTCGGGCAAGGAGGGGGATGTGATCACGGTGGATTTCACAGTGATAGGCATCCCTTGCATCGGCCTCAACGGCGGCCCGGTGTTCAAGCACAGCGAGGCCTTTTCATTCCAGATTGCAACCGAAGACCAGGCCGAAACGGACCGCTTGTGGAACGCGATCATCGACAACGGCGGCCAGGCCAGCGCGTGTGGCTGGTGCAAGGACAAGTGGGGCTTGTCGTGGCAGATCAGCCCGCGTGTGTTGCTCGAAGCGGTCGCCAGTCCTGACAAGGCCATCGCCAAGCGTGCCTTCGAGGCCATGATGACGATGACCAAGATCGACATCGCGGCGATCGAAGCGGCGGTGAAAGGCTAGCCGGCGCAGCACTTCCATTTCCTTGTGGGAGCTCGCTCGTGATGGCGGCGGCACAGCCAACAGTGATGCAAGCTGACCCACCGCCATCGCGAGCAAGCTCGCTCCCACACTTGATCGTCGGTGGCTTCGATTTTTCGGCCTGTCCAAATCCCCTGTGGGAGCGAGCTCGCTCGCGATGGCGCCGACACATTCAGCTCAGTTCATCACTGGGTGGCCTCAGGCAACCTGGCAATCACCTTGATCTCGAACTGAAAACCATACAACCACGTCACGCCCACCGCCGTCAGTGTCGGATGGGGCGCGCTGCCCCAGAATTCAGGCACAACGCTCCAGATCCGTTCGAAGGTCGACTCGGGATCGACCATGAACACCGTCACATCCACCACATCGTCAAAGCTGCAGTCGGCCGCGGCGAGGATCGCCTTCAGGTTGTTGAACGCCAGCCGCACCTGAGCTTCCAGGTCGGGTTCCGGCGAACCGTCGGCGGTGCTGCCGACTTGCCCCGACACGAACAGGAAACCATTGGAGCGAATCGCGGGTGAATAGCGATTGCGCTCATACAGTGCCTGGCGTCCGGGCGGGAAAACTACATCGCGCTGTGTCATGAAATACCTCCATCCAAGAGTGGGTTCCAAACGATGAACTCACTCTAGGGGCTTGTGTCCGGGCGATAAACGAGCAACCTTGGCGATCACTGTTTGTAAACTCCAAACAATCGGATCGATACCCGGGGCAGAAATGGACCGTTTTGATGCAATGCAGGCGTTCGTGCGAGTCGTGGAGGCGGGCAGCTTCACCAAGGCGGCGGAAACCCTGCACATGAGCAAGACCACCGTGACCCAATTGGTGCAGCAGCTCGAAGCACGGTTGCGGGTCAAGTTGCTCAACCGCACCACGCGCAAGGTCAATGTCACCGCCGACGGTGCCCTTTATTACGAACGGGTGATCCGTTTGCTGGCCGACATGGACGACGCCGAGACCAGCGTCTCCAGTGCCCAGGCGCTACCCCGCGGGCGCCTGCGGGTGGACGTGCCAAGCCCGCTGGCAGTCATGATCCTGGTACCGGCCTTGCCGGCGTTCTATGAGCGCTATCCGGACATCCAGATCGACATGGGCGTCAGTGATCGCATCGTCGACATGATCGATGAACGTGTCGATTGCGTGGTGCGCGGCGGTGAGCTGATGGATCAGTCGCTGGTGGCCCGGCGCGTCGGCGATCTTGCCCTCGGGGTCTTCGCCGCCCCGAGTTACCTGGCACGGTTCGGTCGGCCCGCGCATCCGCGCGAACTGGAAGATTCGCACCATCGCACCGTGGGTTTCCTGTGGGCGCGCACCGGTAAATCCCTGCCTTACGCCATGCGCCGTGGCAGTGAGCTGCTTCACGTCAAAGGGCGCTACGCCCTGGCCATCGACGACGGCAACGCCTACCTCGCCGCCGGTCTGGCGGGGCTGGGGGTACTCTGGTTGCCGGCGTACATGTCCCGGCATCACCAGGCACAAGGCGAGTTGGTGCCGCTGTTCGAAGACTGGCACCTCGACCCGATGCCGCTCTACGTAGCTTACCCGCCGAATCGCCACGTCAATGCCAAGCTGAGGGTGTTCATCGATTGGGTGGTGGAGCTGATGGCGCAGCATGCGCCTATCATTGATCGACCGGTTTCGTGAAATTGTCTGTCCAGTTGTAGAGGAGATGCACAATGGACCGATTCGGCGTTTCCGCTCACCCGAGGCTATTCGCATGATCGTGAGGGTACGGGGCGGTCTGAGGAATAGATGCAATGTGTTCTACCGTCATCGCGAGCAAGCTCGCTCCCACCGTTGATCTTGGGTGTACGCCAATTCCGCATTCACAACCGACCCCTGTGGGAGCGAGCTTGCTCGCGATGACGGCAGCCCATTCAACACCCATGCAAGCAGGCCCGCCGCTTTCGCGAGCAGGCCCCTCACAACCGATCCAGGTTTTATTCCTTGAGGAATGTCAGCAGATCCTGGTTCAGTCGGTCCTTGTGCGTCTCGGTCAAGCCGTGCGGTGCGCCAGGGTAGACGATCAGTCGGGCGCCTTTGATCAGCGCCGCCGAGGCCCGGCCTGCAGCGTCGATGGGTACGATCTGATCGTCATCGCCATGGATGACCAGGGTCGGCACGTCGAATTTCTTCAGGTCGTCGCGGAAGTCCGTCGCCGAGAACGCCGCAATCGAGTCATAGGTATTCTTGCTGCCACCCTGCATGCCCTGCATCCAGAACGATTGGATCAGCCCCTGGGATGGTTTGGCACCCTTGCGGTTGTAGCCGTAGAACGGGCCCGAGGCGATGTCCAGGTACAGCTGCGAACGGTTCTCCAGGGACGCCTTGCGCAGGCCGTCGAACACCTCGATAGGCAAGCCGCCGGGGTTGGTGTCTGTCTTGAGCATCAACGGTGGCACCGAAGAAACCAGCACGGCTTTCTTCACCCGACCGGTACCGTGGCGACCGATGTAACGCGCCACTTCACCACCCCCCGTCGAGAAACCCACCAGCGTCACGTTCTTGAGGTCCAGCGCTTCAATCACCGCCGCCAGGTCGTCGGCGTAGTGGTCCATGTCGTTGCCTTCCCAAGGCTGGCTGGAGCGACCATGGCCGCGACGGTCGTGAGCAATCACCCGATAGCCTTTCGAGGCGAGGAACATCATCTGGCCTTCCCAACTGTCGGAGTCCAGCGGCCAACCGTGGCTGAAGGTCACGACCTGGCCGTCACGCGGGCCCCAGTCCTTGTAATACAGCTGTACGCCATCCTTGGTGGTGATGTAGCTGGCTGACTGGACCACGCTGCCGACCGCAGACACGCTTGCAGCGGTCTGGACTGGCGACGCGGCCTCGGCGTTGAGGGTGGCCAATGTCAGGGTCGCGACAGCCAGGGTGCGGTTGAAGGTGTTCATCGTGTCTCTCTCCATTAAGGTCGTTTGATCTGCGGCGATCGTCATCGATCGCGTTGGTGGGCAGATTAAAGAGAGAGGCCGGTGACGAGAACGGCATGGGCATCGATAACAACTATAGGAAAAACCGATAGCTGCGTTTCGCTTCGGTTGCCGTGATCATTCGTAGCGGGGGAGCTTGCGCCCTCGCCACAACGTACTGTTCAAGCGCCCTGAAGTCGCCCTCAGCCAAAAGAGGGCATCGGCCCCAACGAATCAAAGATCCACACGACCACCCCTTCGACGCCGCCATGGGCGGTGATGATGCGTTGAAACGACAGGGGATCGATAGGATTCATGTGGGCTGCGTCGCCGGGAGGAGGGCGAAAGGGGAGCGTCGCGTATCCGGTTCGCGCTGATCCTACACCGTTGCTAAGGGTCGGAATGTGGACTGCGTCAACTGTCAGGCAAGTGTTTGGGTCTATGCTTACCTTGCCTTCTTGAATCAGGCCCACCCATGCACGAACACCGAACGGTCCACAGGGAGTACGCGTGAGGCATTCGATATCGGCTGCAGCGCTGCTTTGCCTCTTGCTCGGCACGGATGTCAGGGCCGAGCAGTATCAGATCGTCACCGAAGAATGGGCACCGTACAACTATCAGGAAAACAACCGGCTCACCGGCATGACCACCGAGATCGTCCGGGCCATCATGGTGCTGACCGGCGATGATTTCGAGGTGTTGCTGCAACCCAGCATGCGTGCCACCCAAATACTCAAGCACCGCCCCAAGACCATCATGTACTCCCTGTTTCGCACGCCGGAGCGCGAGTCGTTGTTCAAATGGGTCGGGCCTATCGTGGAAGAGTCCATTCACCCCTATCAACTGGCCAAGGCGCCGCCGGTGAATTCCCTGGAACAACTGCTGCACGCCCCGCAGATCACCACGCGACATGCCGGCCTGGTGCCGACGATGCTGTTGTCCCTGGGCTTTAACAACCTGGACAAAAGTGCCACCGAAAGCAAGCAGCTCTATCGCATGCTGCTTGCCGGACGCACCGACATCATCGCCGGCGATACCGATGCGGGCGTGGCCTACTACAGCCGCCAGTTGAACATCGCGCCGGGCACGCTGCGGAAAATTCCTATCGAGCTTTATCGCTCGTCGTTGTATATCGCATTCAGCTTGGACTCTGAAGACGAAGTGGTCGCGGCATGGACCAAGGCTTTGGAGCAGTTGCGGCGCTCAGGGGAGCTGGAGCGGATTCGGCGGCGGTATGAAGAGCAGGTCGGGCCATAAGAGCGCACTCAGACGATCAGCACGATCTTACCCTGGAGACCGCCGCGTGAAGCTCGCCGATGCGCAGCCGAGGCTTCGGCCAGCGGATAGGTGCTGTCTAGGGTGATATCAGGACGCTATACGGCTTCAGCCAGCCTGGCGCAATTGCTCGAGACTGATTGCGTCGATAGCAGAGTAGAGGGTCGTCCAAGAACCTTTCTTCGTCTCGTAAAGTGGCAACCAGACTGAGCCGTGTCTATTGTTTTTGGCGACAGATAGCTATCGGAGGCATGGACATGGGTCAGAGCACTTCACCCGCCGCTTCGGCTGTGGGGAACACGGGCATGGTAGCCACAACCTTATGGGGCTCGGACAAGATCGGCGGCATCACGGTCGATCCGGACGGTGCTATCTGGCTTGGCGCTTATAGCCGCCTGGGGCTGGGCGGCGAAGAGGATTCAGGCTTCACCGGCAGTCTGGTCCGGTTCAATGCCGACGGCAGCCTGGACCGCAACTTCAGTGGCGACGGTAAATCCCTCCTGCCTGTTTCGCTCGATATCGAGGACGGCGGTAATGCCGCGGTGCAGCCGGGAGGGGGCTACCTGGTGGCGCAATACGTGAAAGTAGGCGACGCCTGGGTGTCGGGCGTAAGTCGTACCTTGGCCGACGGCCGCCTCGATACGAGTTTCGGCAATGGCGGTACCGCGACCGTGCCGTTCTACTGGAATGAGTCTCTAGGCCAGCAAGCCTCGTTCTCTGTGCAACGCGACGGCAGCTTTTTCGCAAGCGCTGCGTATCCCTCCGGGGAAATCTATATCGCCCGCTTCGACGCGACGGGGACCCTGGTCTCGTCTTTCGCAGAGGGAGGGATCCTGCACCTGCCAGCATCCGTCGGCATTCAACCCAGCGGCACGATCGACGTTTCCCTGCAGGGAGACGGGAAGGTACTGGTCACGGGGCGGGATGCCCTGACCCGTCTCAACCAGGATGGTAGCCTGGATAGCAGCTTTGCCAACGGCGGCAGCCTGGCCCTGGATGTTCACGCAGACGCCCTCGTGCTCCAGGATGACGGCAAAATCCTGCTGGCGGGCGCCTCGGGCGGTGTGGCGACCGTCATGCGCCTCAACGCCGACGGCTCGCTTGACACTGGGTTCGGTAATCAGGGGCAGGTGAGTTGGGGCTCGCAAAACGCTCCTTTCGCAGTAGCCGACATGGTCGTGCTGGCTGATGGCAAGCTGTTGATTGGCGGAAGCCAGGGTACAAGGGCGGACGGTTATCTGGCCGCCTTGGTTCAGTTGAACCCCGACGGTAGCCTGGATCACAGCTTTGGCAATCCCGATGACGGCTATTACCACCTTGACGGTAGCCCCCATGATGACTTCTTGCTGGGTACCGCCTCGTTCGACGATGCCATTGTTGGCGGGGCCGGTAACGATCTGCTCGATGGCCAACAAGGTCGCGACCTGCTGACGGGCGGTGCCGGTGCCGATACGTTCCGTTACCCGTCAGTCGCAGACAGCTACCGAACCGCAACCGCGGCCCATAGCGATCGAATCACCGACTTCGACCCCAGCACCGATACGATCGATCTCTCGTCCCTGGGCTTGCTCGGGCTGGGCAATGGACATGACGGAACGCTGGCGATACGAGTCAATGAAAGCGGGACGCGGACCTACCTCAAGAGTTTCGATGCCAACGCGGATGGGGAACGCTTCGAAGTGGTCTTCGACGGTGACTTGAGCCAAACGCTGAATGAAACCAACATCCTGTTTCAGCAAGCCAGGTTAACGGGCACCGAAGAAGCCGATCGTTTACAGGGCAACGCTCGAAGCGAAATCATCGAAGGGTTCGCGGGCGATGATCGCCTTTATGGCGCGCTGGGGAATGATGTATTGGTTGGCGCAGAGGGCCGGGACCTGTTGGTGGGTGGCGGTAATAACGATGTGTTCCGCTTCGACGCACTGAGCGACAGCTACCGTACCGCCACCGAAAACCACACTGATCGCCTGCTTGACTATACCGCGGGTGAGGACACGATCGACTTGTCCGCCTTGGGCTTTACCCGGCTGGGAAATGGTTACAACGGCACGTTGGACGTGGTTGTCAATGAAGCCAAGAACCTGACTTACTTGAAGAGCTACGAAGCCGACGCCAATGGGGCTCGATTCGAGTTGAGCCTGGCAGGGGATCACTCCGGTTACCGTAACCTGGACATCATCTTCGCCGAGCCCCCGGCAGAGGACGTCTTTCAATTGATCGGAGTGGCTGACCTTTGGGTGTAAAAACGCCAAATATCAGCCCTCGCTGCTCCGGGCTTGTGGCACGCCGAGAGCGACGACTACTTCGTCTATGAAGCGCCTGACCTTTGCCGAGGGACGACGGTCGGCTGGATATATCAGATTCACGGGGTAGGTAGGTCCTTCGAAGTCTTCGAAGAGTACGACCAGCTCCCCACGTTGCACGTAGGGCGCAAGCACGTCCTCTACACAGAGCGTGATGCCGAAATCCGACAACGCTGCGTTTACCTTGGCCAGGGTGTTATTGACTTTCAGTCGGCTCGCAATGGGGATCGAAAATGTCTGCCTGTCTTTCGTAAACCGCCAAAGCTTGTCCGTCATTCGATCAGAAAACAGATAGCCCAGACAGTCATGGTCCACGAGTTGCTGGGGGTGGAGCGGGGTCCCTTTGCGCGACAGGTAACCTGGAGATGCGCAGGCGAACATCTTGAAAGGTTTCAAACCGCGTTGTACCAACGCTGCACTGTCGGCTAATCGCGGTTTTCCTAGCCGGAAAACCACTTCGTATCCTTCCTCCACGATATTCACAAACCTGTCTGTCAATTCCAATTCAATTTCGGTTTCTGGATAGCGCGTCAGATACTGGGTAAGGAACGGGATTAATCGATGGGAGCCATAATTATAAGGTGCGCTGATCCTTATCTTTCCGCGCGGTGTTGAGTTCCCTGCAAGTGCCAGCGCTTCGGCGTCCTCGACGTCGCTCAGGATGGCCTTGCAGCGCAGATAATATTCTTTTCCCAAGGCGGTCAGGCTTTGTCGGCGAGTGGTTCGGGTGATCAGTTTGAGACCCAGCTGCGATTCCAGATTGCCGACCTGTTTGGCAATCTGTTGCGGGGTGACGCCCAATACAGCCGCCGCTGCCGAAAAGGAACTTGATTCGGCGGCGGCAACGAAAGCCGCCATGCTTTTCAGCTTATCCATATCTACAACCTTTGGTTGTCAATGTTGCTCTGTATCGAACGTTTATCTTGGAAATCTTCCTGCTTAACATGCCTTAGGTCAATCAAAGGTAGCGCCTTGCGCTTATAGGTCGGGAGAGCTGGAATGGTGAACATATCGCATGAAACGACAGAGGCCGCGGAGCGTCGACTGTTACGCGTGACTGCCCAGGCGCGCGTCCGGTTCTTTACCGGCACGTATGCGTTTTTAGAATTTCCGTTGTCATCTTTTCCAGACGCAGTACGTCCTGACGCGCTGGCGCTCGTTCGGGATGACAACGTATGGAGTCAACTGGTCCCTTGCGATGCCGTCGACCAGGAGCTGTTCGGTGTCTTCCGCTTTCATTTTCCAGAGGGTGCAGACAACAGTGGGTTTGTAGGGTGGTTGGCGACTCGACTCAAACAGCGCTTTGGAACGGGTGTTTTCGTCACTTGCGGCCAACATCGAGATGACGGGGGAATATTTGATTATTGGGGCGTCCCGGCCACGTTGGCCTCGGATGTCTTCAGGGAGATCCAGGCTCTGGTTGATGGGCCCTTGATCGTTGCATCGCAACGAGACCTCAGGCCCTGAGTATCAGACATCACGCCGGGCAAGGAATGGCTTCAGTGCGGCCAATACTTGCGCTGGAGTGTCTTCTGGCTGCAAATGCCCACCGCCAGTGGAGGTACCACTGACGTCGGTTGCCCAACGTCGCCAGATATCGGCGGGCGTAGGTCGGCCTTTCGTGTGTTCTGCGTCGGGCCATAGAACCAGCACTGGGCAGTGTATTTTCCGACCCGCTGCGAAGTCAGCGGCGTCTTGCGCCAGGTCTTCATCCATCGCAGCTCGATAGTCTTCAAGTATGGCGTGACGCACCGAGGGTTTTCGGAATGCTGCCCTATAGGCCTCCATTGCCGTCGCCTCAATAACGTCTCGCCCCTCTGTCATTTGCGCCAAAGCAGCATTGATGAAAGCATCCGGGTCCGCTGCAAGTAAGCGTTCCGGCAGATCGGCCTTTTGAGCAAATAAAAACCAGTGGAAAGCCTTGGTGGCGGCGCGGAAGTCCATGGAGGCCATCGCGTCCAGAGTGGGCACCACGGTAAGGGAGGCGAAGGCGTTGACTGAGTCGGGATGGTCCAGCACCAGGCGATACCCAGCCCGTGCTCCCCGATCATGGCCAACCACTGCGAATCGCCTGTAGCCCAGCGCATCCATAAGGGCTACCAGCGCATCACCGACACGTCGCTTTGTCCATCTTGGGGTCGTCTCCAGAGGCTGACTCGAGCCATACCCCGGAAGGTCCGGGATAATCACCGTATGATTCTTCGCTAACTCAGGTGCAATCCGCCTCCAAGCGATATGAGTCTGCGGGTAGCCGTGAAGGAGCAGAACTGGCAGGCCTTCGCCACCAATGGCTCCAGCGAATTGCACGCCACCGGCCATTACCTCGAGAGGCCGGAATCCAGGAAAGAACGGTGCAGATGTTGTGCCCGTAAGATTAGTCATCAGTCACCTCGCTATACCCTTTGTCGCGGTGCTAGCCGACGCCATGAACTTCGCCAGATCTTGATTGAATCGTGGCGCTTCTTCCAGGAATGGGGCATGACCCGAGTTTTCATAAATTTTCGTTTGAATGTGAGCATTCAGCTGTTTGGCACGGGCGATGCTGGGTTGGACTTGGACGAGCTCATCCTTTGCGCCATACAGCATCAGGACAGGTATGCGCGCTTTCGGCAAACCCTCTGCGATAGAGACAGTCATTGAAGGGGTGGCGCGGGTCATCGTCCAGGAAGCCATGGAGGCATTGGATAACAGCAATTCGAATGTCGATCCATCTGGCTGGGTGTGGAAGCAGAGTGCAAGGAAAGTCCGTACAGCGTTCAAGTGGGTCTTCAGATCGTCAGACGCCAGGCCGCTATACACATCGGGATGGGCAGTAATCAGCGCAGCGTTGAGTTCGATTACACCGTCGACATACATGACGCCACCGAGGTCAGCGTCACCATAGGCGGCAAGGTAGTTGGATATGACCACGCCGCCCAACGACCAGCCGACCAATACCGGATGGTCGCTGCCCGTAGCCTTGATCACCGCTGCCAAGTCATCGGCATACCGGCGCCCGTCGGTGTATGCATCCGCGTTTGTGGGCATATCGGAAAGACCATGGCCGCGCAGGTCATAGGTGACCATCCGGTAGCGTTGCAGCTCGGGGCTACTCGTCTGCCTCTCCCAATTGAGTCGACTCCCGAGCAAGCCATGAATGAAGATAATGGTGGGGCCGTCGGGGTTTCCTGACTCTTGTACCGCGAGCTTGACCCCATCCGGTGCCGTCACTGTGTAGCGCTTGTCTGCCGCCATGCTCGTTGACGAGAGGCCAGCTAACAAAACGACAAGCCAGGCGCCACGTAATAGCCGGGTGAGGAGAGGGTGATTCATGGGATTGCTTCCAGACTCAAGGTTGATGAGGAGAGTCTAGAGAGCGGGTTCAGGACGGTCTATGATCCAGGGTGCGGACATGTTGATCATTCGTCCAGACTCCAAGGTTCCCTCTATGCAAACCAATTCCAGTGAGCTGATCAGCGAATTGCTAATGGGCATGCGCCTTTTCGGCGTTCAATTTCGCAGAATGGAAATTCCCAAGCCCTTGGGGGTTGGCTTCAGCAACGAAATAGGACGAGCACAATTTCATTTCGTCGGACGTGGGCCCGTCTGGCTGCGCAGCCCCGGCGCAGATCTGTATAGGCTCGATACCGGGGATGCAGTGCTCATCCCCCGTGGAGGGTCCCATGGGGTGTTGTCCACCGAAGACACGCTTGTTGCAGATGTAAAGCCGTTTGCCTTGGACGCTGTCATCGAGGTTAAACGCCGCGAGCAGGGCACTTGCGATGAGATGAGCGCGCAGGACGATGCGGTTATCTTCAGTTGCTGCATGGAACTGGAGCTTGGCGGGATGCAGCCTCTTGTTTCTGCGATGCCGGAGGTTCTGCTGGTGAGCACGCTCCTGGACAGATCACCCGAAATCCGTCCCATGCTTGAGGCAATGGAGCGGGAATCGCTCACATTACAACCTGGGCACATGGGCATTTTGGCGCGCCTGGCCGAAGTGGTCGCCGCGCTCATCGTACGAAGTTGGGTGGCAGGCGGATGCGATAGTGCCACCGGATGGTTAAGCGCGTTAAGGGATCCCCGACTGAGCAGGGCTATCGTCATGATGCACAAGCATCCCGGTAAACATTGGACAGTGGCGATGCTTGCGAACGAAGCCAATCAGTCTCGATCGGTGTTTGCGCAGCGCTTTCTTCTGGCGACAGGCGTTTCTCCACTTCGATACCTGACAGATTTGAGAATGCGTTTGGCTTTTCTAAGTTTGAGCCGAGAGCATCAACCTGTCGAAACCGTCGCCAGCCAATTGGGGTACGGCTCATTGGCCGCCTTTAGCCGGGCTTTCAAACGTTCGGTGGGCTTGTCTCCCAGTGCTGTGCGGGCCGCGAACACCCCGGCTGAGCAGACAACGGGCACAATTGCAGGTTGATCTTCATGGACCCGCGGGCAGTCAAGGTGCCCTCGGCATGGCGGTCCCGCTTTGCCTCCCTGGCTGACGCTATCTTCCAGTTGGGGGCGTCGTTCCTTTTTTGACTGAAAGAGGTCCGTTCTCCAACGCCTCGACACCCTGGGCCGCGAGGACGAGATCCGCTGCCCGCTCGCCAATGACCACACAAGGCGCCATGGTGTTGCCGACGGTGATTCGCGGCATGATCGAGGCATCCGCGATCCGCAATTTCTCGATGCCATACACGCGCAGCTGATGGTCGACCACAGACATTTCATCTCGGCCCATTTTCGCGGTGCAGGACGGGTGCCAATAGGATACGGCGGAATTGCGGATGAACTGCTCCATGGCGCGGTGCGCTTTCGGCCCGGGCACCACCTCGCGCTTTACCAAGTGGTTGAAGGTTTCGCTGTTCCCGAGTGCCCTGCAGAGGTCGATCGATGCAAATGCCGCCGCTATGTCCTCGGGCGCGCTCAGCGAGTTCGGCTCGATGAGTGGCGCATCCGACGGCCCGGCGCCCGATAGACGCAGGCGCCCTCGACTGACAGGCCTGGCCAGCCCTGCGAACATCGTCCAACCCTGTTGCGGTGGCTGGATACCCACTTCAGCAGGAGAGGGCACCGCAAATTCAAGCTGACAATGCAGCAGGTCCGGGGCGTCCAGGCGACTGTCGCTTTTCCAGTACAACGTGGTTTCACAACCGCCGCCACCAACCGCCTGGGGTTGCAGGTACTCCCAGGTACAGCCAAAGGCAATATGATCCTGAAGATTCTGACCCACACCGGGAAGGTGACTGATCGGGACGATGCCATGGGTGCGCAGTTCACCCTCCGGGCCGATGCCTGACTGCATGAGCACCTTGGGCGTGTTCACCGCGCCCATGGACAAGACGACTTCGGCCTCGGCAAAGAAGCGGTGCCGTTGCCCTTCGATGATCACTTCCACACCGACCGCCCTGGTGCCGCTAAGCAGGACACGGGCCACCAGCGCGCCGGTGAGGACGGTCAGGTTCGGTTGGTGCAGCCGTGGCCGGACATAGGAATCGTAAACGGATTCGCGCCTGCCCTGGTTGATGCGTAGATCGGTGATCGCGGCCCCGCCGGGGCCTTCCATCATCGCTCCGTTGGGACTGTCATATCGGGGGATACCCAAACGACTGGCCGCTTCCAGGGTTGCCCAGGCGAGGGGTTGAGGCGAAGCCGGCTGCTCGACATGCACGGGGCCGCCTGAACCACGCCGTGCGGCATCCGGGCTACCGTGCCAGTTCTCGATCCTGCGGTAGTAATCCAGTACCGAATCGTATCCCCAGGCGCAGTCGCCGGACTCGGCGGCGAAGTGATCCCAGTCCGATCGATGCCCGCGTGCCCAGACCATCACGTTGATGCTGGAGCCACCTCCGAGTCCCTTGCCCATGTTCAAGGGAAGACGACGCCCGTTGAGGTGGGGATCGGGTTGTCCTGCGAATGCCCAATCGCGCTCTGAACCGAGGTTCAGCGGCCATTGCGCCGGCTCTGTAACTTCAGGGCCGGAATATTCGTTGCCTGCTTCAATCAACAACACGCGTGTGTTGTCCTGTTGGGCAAGGCGGGCCGCGACCACGCAGCCCGCCGTACCCGCACCACACACGATGAAGTCGTAGTTCCGATCACGCCGATGATTCATGCGTCCGTCCATATCGATGCAGTGGTTGGGTCCAAGGTTATCAGGGGGGCCGCGTCGCAGCGATCACTGCTCGCCGACGCTTTTCACGGCCTCGAGAATCACCTTGGCCACTTCGGCCGGCTGCGACTGCTGGGGCACATGGCTGGCGTGCACCTGCGCCAGGGTGGCGCCGATACGCTTGGCGGCGGAACGCTGGACATCGGGATGGATCATCCGGTCCTCGGTGGCGAGCAGATACCAGGACGGTTTGGTCTTCCAGGCAGAGACGCTCGTTTTGTCCTCGAACGCGGATGCCTTGATAGGGCCTTGCGTCGCGGTCATCACGGCGGTTTGCGCCGCTGGAAGATCCTGGGCGAAGTCCTTGGCCATGCCTTCAGGGGTCAAGTAGAGGAAACCGTTGCCGTCAGCCTTGATCTGACTGATGCCCGGGGGCGTGGGCGCGCCTTTGCCTTGTTCGCCGCTGGTTTGACCGGCATCGGGGGCGAAAGCGGCGACGTACACCAGGGCGCGGACTTTCTTGTCGTTGCCGGCCTGGGTAATCACGGTGCCGCCCCAGGAATGACCGACCAGTACGACCGGCCCCGTCTGATTGTTCAGCGTTCTTTGCGTTGCAGCGACATCGTCGGCAAGCGAGGTGAGCGGGTTTTGCACGACCGAAACGGCAACCCCCTTGGCCTGCAGAAGCGGCACGACCTTGGCCCAATCGGAGCCGTCGGCGAATGCGCCGTGTACGATGACTACCGAAGGCGTTGTATCTTGGGCCTGGCTGATACCTGCGGCCAATGTGCTTGCAAGGGCGAAGGCGAGGGTGACGGCTTTTGATCTGAATGTTTTCATGGGATGAACTCCTGTGTGGGAGCTCAATTCTGCTGACTGGTCTGATTCGTGGGCATCGGTCATTTATCCGACCCCAAGGCATTTTCATGGAGAGCGCGTTGCAACTGGACATCTCATTGAGCGCAGCGCTGCAGGCGATCGGTCAGGTCGGGGACCTCAGCATGGGCCAGCCACTCGGGCATTCCCGACGGGTGGCCGCATTGGCGCGCAGGCTGGCGCAGGCCTCACACGGCGATGGCGAGCACCTGAAGGTAGCGGAACAGGTCGCCTTGCTGCGCTGGTCCGGCTGCACCGCCAACGCCGAAGGGTTTGCGGATCTGCTCGGCGATGACGTCGATGGCCGCCGTGCGATGCTCGACCTGACCCTGAGCAAAGAGGCTATGAACGCGGTGCATCAGGCGACCCCGCTGGCCGTCGTGCACTGCGAGGTCTCTGGCCAAGTCGCGAAAACCCTCGAACTGGGGGCCGCTGTCGAGGCAGGCTTGTGCCGCGTATTCGAAACCTACGACGGGACTGGCCGGCCGCTGGGCTTGACCCATGAGCACATTCCGGAGGTCGCCTATCAGGTGGTGCTTGCAGGTGATCTGGATATTCTCAGTCGAGCACATGGCTTGGACGCGGCGCTGCGCTGGATCCACGACCAGTCGGATCGGCGCTATCCCGCTGCCCTTGCGTCGTTGCTCAGGGATAACGCCAGGGCGTGGCTGGCAGACCTGGAAGGCTCCTCCCAAACCCCGACCCATGAGGACACCGAACGCTCCGTCTCGCTGACCTTGGTTGGGGACGTGATTGACTTGAAGCTACCCTGGCTGGCGGGGCATTCGCGGCGGGTGGCGCATGTCGCCATGGAGGCTGCACGCTTGTGGGGGCTAGATGAACCCACCCTGACAGCGCTCGGAAAGGCGGCGCTCGTCTACGGTCTGGGCCGGGCAGCCGTTTCCAACCAACTCTGGAACACCGCCGGGGCGCTTCCTTATGGCGCCGCGGAGCGGGTGCACCTGGTTCCCTACTGGACGCAACAGGCGCTCAGGCCTATCAGTGAACTGGCCGTGCCTGCGGAAATTGCCTCCCATGCCTACGAACGGCTCAACGGCAGTGGCTACTTTCGAGGCGTGATGGGGGATGCCCTGTGTGCCGAGCATCGGCTGTTCGCCACTTCCGTAGCCTGGGTCGCACTCAGGGAAGCCAGGCCATGGAGGGCGGCCCACGGTGAATCCGAGGCGGCCCAGCTGCTGGAGCAGGATGCCGCCAGTGGTCTGTTCGACAAGACTGTATGCGAAGCGGTTATCGCCGCTGCACGTGGCGAGCGTCTGACTCATCAGCCGAAGGGTTCGTTACTCACCGCACGGGAGTGTCATGTACTCCTGGAAATCAGCCGTGGCGCCAGTAACAAGCAGGTGGCGCGACTGCTGGACATCAGTCCGAGCACCGTTCGCACACACATGGAGAGCATATTTCGCAAATTGGAATGCTCGACCCGAGCTGCCGCGACCCTGAAGGCACTGACGCTGGGCTTGATCTCCTGATGCCAAGGCGCGGCAGGTTGAACATTCGAAGCTCGGCAACAGGAGGTCTGGCAGGCCTTCTCCTTTGACGGTCAACCTCGTACGGGGGAGGGCCGCGACCCGCGTGTGTTTGTTTTTGGTGTGATTGAAAGTCATTATCATTTGATATATTCTCGCGATTCCTCCTCGCTTGAGTCGCTTGCGTGTCCAGGCCATCCGATCCTCATTCCGCCGACGGCCAGTTCGAGAGCCATTCGAGCGAGCTGCTGCGCTTCCTCACGCGGCAGGTGAAGTGCGCAGAGCTGGCGGCCGACCTGCGCCAGGAGACTTGGCTGCGCTTTCGTCGGTGCGAGTCCGGGAAGGAGATCGGCAATCTTCGTGCGTTCCTCTATCGCATCGCGCGCAACCTGATCATCGACTACCGCCGTCAGCAAAAATCGCGCCCCGTCGAGGAGGAGATATCCATCGAATTGGTCAGTGCCCAGCCGGGTCCGGAGCGAGCGGCAAGCGACGCCCAGCGCCTGGAGCGACTGCAGGGCGTGGTCCAGGGTTTGCCACCGCATCAGCGTCAGGCGTTGTTGTGGAATCGCCTGGACGGGCTGACCCAGCGTGAGATCGGCGAGCGCCTGGGTGTCTCGGAAAGCATGGCCGGACGCTATATCCTGAAGGCCCTCGAACACTGCCAAAAGCAGATGGACCCGCAGCCGTGACTCATCCTTCGCTTCTCGACCAGGCCCGGCAATGGCAGGTGCTGCTGCATTCTGGCCGCGCCACCGCTGCCGATCGCGCTGCCGCGCAGGCCTGGCGCCAGGCGGCGCCCGAGCACGAGCAGGCGTTGCGTGAGGTGGAAGGGCTGTGGTCGTTGCTCGGCCAGATAGAACGTCCGGCCGAGCAGCCTCAGGTGCGCGTGCTGCGTCGTCGTCGACTGTGGGCGGCTCCGCTGGCCTGCGCCGCGATGCTGTTGCTCGCCCTGTGGCTACCGCGGGGCACCTGGATTGGCCTGTATGCCGACATCAGCACCCAGCCGGGGGAGGTGCGCGAGGTGCGTCTGGCCGATGGTTCGCTGTTGACCCTTAACGGCGATTCGGCGCTGGACTGGCAGTTTGTCGACGGTCGCCGCGAGGTCAGGTTGTACCGCGGCGAGGCTGATTTCCAGGTTGCCCATGACCCGGCCCGACCGTTCATTGTCAGGGCCGGCGAGGCGCGCATTCGCGTCACCGGCACGCGCTTCGATGTGCGTCTGGAGGAGGGCGGTGTCGACCTCGCGGTAAGCGAGGGCCGCGTGCTGGCCTCCAGCGAGGGGCGCGAACCGCTGCCGGTGGTCGGCGGGCAGCAGGTGCAGTGGCGCGGCGCGGCGCTGCAGGCGCCGCAGGCATTGGATGCGCGCCAGCGCTTGGGCTGGCAGCGCGGCAAGCTGGTCTTCCGCGACCGACCGCTGGAGCAAGTGTTCGCCGAGCTTGAGCGCAGCCAGTCTGCGCGGGTGCTGTTTGTCGACGAAGCCGCTCGCCGGCTACAGGTGACCGGCGTGTTCGCCCTTGACGACCCACAGGCGGTGTTGAGTGCTGTGGAAACCACCTTGCCTGTGCGTCTGGTGCGCCTGCCGGGGTTGATCCTGGTCACATCGCGCCGCTGAGACCCGCGCCTGTCCCTCAAAAAAAGAAAATATTTAGGCGGCGATGGTTCAGAAATCATCTCCGCCTTCGTCTTCCGTTCCTGCAAATGCGACTTCTTCGTATTGATAGCCAAGGACATCAGCATGCGGTCGACCTCCTTCCTCGCGGCGCTAGCCGTTCTTCCCCTGGCCATGGCCGCCGCACAGGCGCAAGCCGTCCAGCTCGACGTGCCTGCCCAGCGGCTCGACGCGGCGCTCACCGATTTCGCCGAGCAGGCCGATGTGCGGCTGCTCTACGACGCTGGTCTGACCCGTGGCAGCGCCATGGTGCCGGCGCTCAAGGGCGACTATTCGGTGGTCGACGGCCTGCAGCGGTTGTTGGAGGGCAGCGGCCTGACCTTCCAGACCGGCAACGACGGCACCATCACCCTGGTGCGACTGCCCGAGCAGGGCGTGTTGGAGCTGGGCCCGACCACCATCAGCGGGCTCGCCGAAGGCCGTGCCGACCTGCCAGCCGAGTACGCCGGTGGGGAGGCGGCGCGGGGTGCCCGCATCGGCGTACTGGGCAATCAGGACATGCAAGATGTGCCCTTCGCCTTCTCCAGCTACACCTCCGAACTGATTGAGAAGCGCCAGGCGCAGACCCTGGCCGATGTGCTGGCCAGCGATCCGGGCGTGCGTCAGTCGTTCGGCTTCGGCAACTTCTCCCAGGTGTTCGTCGTGCGCGGGTTCCAGCTGTTCAGCGACGACATTGCCTTCAACGGGCTGTACGGCATTCTGCCGCGCCAGATCATCTCCACCGAGTCGGTCGAGCGGGTCGAGGTGTTCAAGGGGGCCAACGCCTTTGTCAATGGCGTGTCGCCGTCGGGCAGCGGTGTCGGCGGGGCGATCAACGTGGTCTCCAAGCGTGCCGAAGACACCCCCACGCGCAGCGCCACCCTGGACTACGCCAGCGACAGCCGAGTGGGCGGGCACCTCGACCTGGGCCAGCGCTTCGGCGAGGACAACCGCTTCGGCGTGCGGGTGAACCTGGCCCAGCGCGAGGGCGAGACCGCGGTGGACGATGAGCACTCGCGCTTCAGCCTGGCCACCCTCGGTCTGGACTACCGCGGTGACCGTCTGCGCCTGTCCGCGGACCTCGGTTACCAGAAGCAACGGGTCAATGAGGGGCGCTCGGTGGTCTACCTCACCACGACGGGACCTACCAGCACACTCAACGGCAAGACGCCGTCGGCACCCGACTCCGACCACAACTACGCGCAACCCTGGAGTTGGTCGCAGCTCGAAGACACCTATGGCATGTTCAGCGCCGAGTACGACCTGTCGCCCACCTGGACCGCCTACCTGAGCGCAGGCGGCAAATACACGCGGGAGAACGGTGTCTACGCCTCCAACTACGTCTACGGCGCGAATGGCGACGCCCGTATCGGCCGCCTCTATTCGCCGCTGGATCAGGAAACCCTGAGCGCCGTCACCGGGCTGCGCGGCGAACTCGCCACCGGGCCGGTCAGCCACAGCATCAACCTGGCCGCCAACGGCATTTGGCAGGAGAAGCGCAACGCGTTCGAGACCACCGCGGCGGGCAGTCGCGGCTTCGGCAATCTGTATCAGGGCCAGCCCGTCGCCGAGCCGCCGGCCACCAGCGTCTCCGGCGATATCCACGACCCGGACACCACCGCCAAGGTGCAGAACCGTAGCCTGGCGGTGTCCGACACCCTGGGCGTGCTCGACGACCGCGTGCTGCTCACCCTGGGCGTGCGCCGCCAGTCCATCGGTGCCGACGCCTGGAACGCGGCCAGCGGTGCCCGCACCTCCAACTATCAGGAAAGCATCACCACGCCGGCCTATGGCCTGGTGATCAAGCCCACCGAGTACCTGTCGCTCTATGCCAACCGCGTCGAGTCTCTGCAACAGGGCCCGACTGCGCCGGCCGCCGCGCTCAACAACGGCGAGATGTTCGCACCCTATCGCTCCAAGCAGACCGAGGTGGGTGCCAAGCTCGATTGGGGTACCTTCGGCGGCAGCCTCAGCCTGTTCCGCATCGAGCAGCCCCAGGGCGTGCTCGGCGGCGATGGCTACTACCGAGTGGATGCCGAGCAGCGCAATCGCGGCGTGGAACTGAGCCTGTTCGGCGAGCCCCTGGACGGCCTGCGCCTGTTGAGCGGCGCCACCTGGACCAAAGCCGAACTTAGCGGCACCACCGGCGGTCGCGACGATGGCAACCAGGCAGTGGGTGTGCCGAAATTCCAGTTCAATCTGGGCGCCGATTGGGATGTGCCCGGCTTGCCCGGGGTGAGCCTGAACGGCCTGCTACTGCGCACCGGCGGCCAGTTCGTTGACAGCGCCAACGACTACAGCATCCCCGCCTGGACCCGCGTCGACCTGGGCGCGCGCTATCGGACGAAAATGGAGGGCCGCGCGCTGACCTTCAACGCGATGCTGGAGAACGTCGCCGACGAGAGCTACTGGGCCTCGGCCAACGGTGGTTATTTGACTCAAGGTGCACCGCGTACGCTGAAGGTGTCGGCTACTGTTGATTTCTGAGGTCGCTCACGATAGAGAGGCGCCGTCGCAAGCTGTGTGATCACGCGAAGTCGGTTTCGCCAAGCGCTCTGAGAGGCTGCATTTGCGGCCTCCGTCGTTATTGATTTGATTGGAGTCTTGCGCGCTAGTCAGGGATCGGCCAATAGCGGTCATCAAACGTCTACAAAAGAAAATGAACACTGTTTCATCACAATTTCGCCCGCATCTTGAGCTGATTTGGAATGAGTGAGGCTGAAACGGAAAGAATCAAAGCTTGCATCAATGACACCAGGACTCGCATTTACAGATCAGATAGACGCTGATGCAAGAAGTCTATAAATCGCTGTGTCTTGGCCGGAAGTAATCGAGTTTCGGTGACTGCATAAACAGGTACCGGCGTTGCTTTCCAGTCTGGCAAAATTCTACGAAGTCGCCCAGCAGCAACGTCTTCTACCACGACGCGCTCCGCGAGCATTGCGATCCCCATGTCCAAAGTGGCCAGACGCTGAGTCATTGCTACGCTGTTTACCGTAAGACTGCTATCAACAGAAATTTGAGCTGTTTCGCCCTCATGTTGCAATGTCCATGAACTTTCGCTTGGTGCACGCATACGGAGGCACTTATGTCCCTTTAGCTCATCAGGATGACTCGGCTCTCCGGCAATTTCCAGATACTTAGGCGACGCATAGAGGTATCGTGGCAGAGAAGCAAGCCGCCTCGCGATCAGATTTGAATTCGCTGGATATCCCATTCGGATGGCAACATCTAGGGGCTCACTGACCAAATCGGCTAGCCTTGACGTTAAATCGAATTCGAAAGTTATTCCTGGATAAAGCAAAGAAAACTCTGCAATCAGCGGGGCTAAAAAAACTATCGCAAAACCTTCCGGTACTGACGCGCGCAACACGCCTCTTGGCTGAGCGAGCATATCGCCCAACTGCTCATGCACCAGCCGCGCCTCTTCCACGATGCGCCTACTGCGCTCGTAATACAGTTGTCCTGCCTCCGTCGGTTCGACCTTGCGTGTGGTGCGATGCAATAGCCGTAACCCTATCGCTTTCTCCAATGCACCAATACGCCTGGACAAAGTCGAGTTGGGTATGCCCAAGGCGTCGGCCGCTCCCCGAAAGCCCTTAGCTTTCACCACTTCGACAAACAGTGCCATGTCATCAAGATGGCTCATACCTTTGCTCCAATAATGGATCAGTGAATTCCGTAGACACCTATTTATCCCAAAAGAGAGCGGGGTCATCATGAGTTATAGCAATTCCTAGGAACTAGCCATGAGCCAAGATTCGTCCTCCGATACAAACTATCTTCTCAACCGCCGACGGCAGGACTTGGACGACGAGCTCGATACGCTGGCCTTTGCGCAAGCAAAACCTGTTGTTTCTCCGGTAATTTGCCGCCTGCGTCCGATGAACTTGAGCAGCCATTTTCGCGCCTATTCGTTGCGCGGTGATGGACCCCGTGGCGAACCTATTGACCCGATTCTGGGGGTTGATCATGCGTGGATCAGCGCGCCTCAGTTTCCGGCCCATCCGCATGCAGGTTTTTCCGCAGTGTCCTATCTCTTCCTCGATTCGGAAACCGGCATCGACAATCGTGACTCACTGGGTAATCACAACATAATCCAGCCAGGAGGTCTGCATTGGACCGCCGCCGGCCGCGGGGTAGTGCACGAAGAATTCCCTGTTGAGAAAGGGAAAACTGTCCACACACTGCAGATCTTTGTGAACCTCTCCGAGGAACGGCAGCAAAATGCGCCATTTGCATTGAGCTTAGGACCGTCGGATGTCCCGGTGGTAGATGGTTCTGGCACCAAGGTGCGAGTACCGCTCGGAACCTTCGGTGGGGCTAAGTCTCCCCTGGAGACCCCGACCGAACTGACTCTCCTTGATATTGCTCTTGAGGACGGAGCTGAACTCTGCGTGCCGATCATCCCCGGCAACACGGCTTTCGTGATGCCGATCCACGGGACATTGGCGGTAAATGGACAAATTTTCGAGCGCGATAAGTTCGCTGTGCCAGCGTTCCCTGAGCAGCAGACTGTACATGAAGTCATTCTTTCGGCACCGGAAGGTAATGCAAAAGCGGTGCTTTTCAGTGGATCGCCATTACGCCAACCGGTCTATTGGCAAGGGCCGATGGCAATGGCTTCGACCGCCGCTCTGGCATCCGCGATAGCCGCCTACCAGCACGGCGAATTCGGCACATTGGATTCCCCCATCATGACGACAAATTACCTCTGATTTAGACGGATTTCCCCCCAAATTTATCGAGCCACACAAGGAGTACATCATGACTTTCCAACGACTCACCGGCGACAGCTCGGCCTTGCTCCTAATTGACCACCAAGTCGGGACTATGAGCTGGGTAGCGTCTACGACCTTCGATGAAATGAAGAAGAACGCAATCATTCTTGCCAAGGCTGCCAAAATCCTAAAAATACCGACGGTGCTTACTTCGAGCATGGAAGACGCTGCCCAGGGCCCTTTACTGAGCGAATTTGAAGACATCTTGCCCAATGAATTTGCCGCTCGCATCCAGCGCACAGGCATCGTCAATGCCATGGATGACGAAGCGTTCGCTGCTGCCGTCAAAGCGACAGGTCGCACGAAGTTCATCCTGGCTGGGGTCACAAACGATGTCTGCACGGTGTATCCGGCGCTGAGTCTGGTTGGGCAAGGCTTTGAGGTACAGGTGGTCGCAGATGCTGGCGGGTCGCCCACCAAAATCGCGGACGACATAGCGCTGCGCCGCATGGAGCGCGCCGGCGTGGTCCTGACAAGCACTAATCAGCTTATTGCTGAATTGGCGGTCAGTTGGAGCACCCCTGAAGGTGGCCAATTGGTTCAGGCATTGAACATCGGTTGAGCGCTTCCCTCCTAGCCAACGTCGGGCTGTTGATCTGCGAGGGGTCGCAACCGTAGGGAGATGGCATTGTTTGAGCCCCCTTCGGAATGCTCAAAAGATGTATGGGCGCGACGCATTTCCTCACTCACGAGCTGGTCGAAGTCTGCGCTGGGACGAGCCTTAACGTGCTCGCTTACAACGTAAGCGAGTCATGAAAATCGTTGGTGTCGAAGATTTGAGGCTCCGCTCACTATGCAGGGTATCTGGCATGGCGTGGACTGATCGGGGGACCGCCTGCAGCAACCCGTTGCCTGGGCCTCGAATGGTGGCCTACGGATAGATTTCGTCGATGAATATCGACTGGTTGCAGTCACGCTCCGCGGACGTGACGGCTCAATCGAACCTGGTCGCCGACAAATCACATTCGCCTGGTGCGATGCCCATCTGTCATCGCCAATGACCGGTCGAGGCTTCCTCACGACCGTGGAGGATGCAGCGCTGGTGGCCAGTTTACTTGCCGAAAAAGACGCCTGACGAGTAGATGAGCGCCGTGTTCGCGGCTTATGAAACGACTCGATTGCCTTCATACGGCTTGGTACCCATTCGAAGCAGCTTAGCGCCGAGTAACTTCGAGTAGCGTCACTTATTTAACTGCCAAGTGCCAGCCGTATATTGATGGCGTGGCGGAGAGTATCCATGGCGTATTCCGATCTTTTGCCGATCCGCTTCGCACTATTTGTTTCCAGTCTCGGCGCCGTTGCAGGCACTACCTTCTCTGTGATGTCGATCCTCACCATCGGCGATGTTGGTGGTGGGTTGTCAGTGAGCAGCGATGACGCTGCATGGTTGAACACGCTATACAACGTGGGCGCGATCTGCGGTTTGCCCATCGTTATGACGATGGCAGCATCATTGGGCAGAGGTCGAGCGATGTTGCTCGCCGGGCTGTTCTACACCCTCAGTTCGATCGCCGTTGCCGTTTCCCCCTTCTACGAATGGGCCTTGGTTGCACGCTTCATTCATGGCTTCTTCGGGGGAATGCTCCCTGTGCTAATGATGCAACTTGTCATGACCAGCCTGTTTCCTGGGCGCGGTCAGCTCGAAGGCATGACCCTGTTTGCGCTTGCCACGTCCATCGGTTCGGGTATAGCGGCTTTCATCGGTGGCTATCTGCTTACCGAATCCGGCTGGCGAGGCCTGTTCTGGATACAAGCAGTGGTCGGTGGCATTTATACCTTGCTGGCATCCAAAGTACTGCCAGATGAGCGCGGCGACCTCGAGTACCTCAGCAGCAAGGACTGGCCGAGCTATGCCTTTCTAGCCGCCGGACTAAGTGGCCTTATGGTCGTGATGGCAGAAGGTGAGCGTCGGTTCTGGCTGGAAACATGGTGGATTCCTGCCCTATTACTCAGCAGCCTGGTTGGCCTTGCTTACGGTGCACACTCATTGTGGATCGCACAGCGTCCGCTGTTGGTCCTGAAGATCTTCAGAAAACCGACCTTCGCCTGGGCGATCATTCTGTCGTTCATCTTCCGCTTTGGCACGCTGCTTACAGTCTGGATTGCCCCACAATATCTGGCTCGTATGCGCGGCTTCAAAGCGCAGCAGACAGGAGAACTGTTGCTGGTGATGGTGCCCGGTACGGTACTGGGTTTCGTGCTGGCATATTGGCTCGTCAGGCGCATGGACGCCCGCGTAGCGCTTTGCATTGGCTTGTTGACGTTTGCCTGGGCCGCTGCACTATGCGGTGACCTGGCCCCCGACTGGGCTCTCGATGAGTTTCGCACCCCCATTGCGCTGGTCGGCTTCGGCCAGGCGTTTGTTCAGGTGGCTTTGCTTCGATACGCTGTGTTTGGGGTCGGCAAGGAGGAAGGGACGACGTGCGGCCTTATCTTCAACCTGGCCAGAATGTATGCCCTTTTAGGTGGACTCGGAGGCCTTTGGCATCTGGTCACAGAACGCGAGAAATACCACTACGCGCGTATAGCTGAAGCGCTTGGTAGCACCGATCCCCTGACGACCCAGCGTATCGCTGAAAGCCAGTCACTCTATACACGGTTTGTCACCGATGGCGCTGCTACCCACGGCACCGCGTTGAGCAAGCTGTCCGACAGCGCAATGAATCAGGCTTATACATTGGCTTATGGCGACGCTTTTCTAGTAACCACGCTGGTGATGCTCGTGGGCGCCATCCTGGTATGGGCTTTGCCCACGCTCCCTTTTGCGACACCCCAGGCTGCTCTTCCCGTTCAACCCGCCAAGCCCGAGACCACCCGATGAATGCAATTCCAGAAAATGAACAGAAGCCTGCTACGCGTTGGGCCAGTGGTCGCAGAATACTAATTGCAGCGGTGGTTGCTAATGTGTGCTTTGTCACCGTGGCGTTTTCGTATGCGCAATGGCACAAGACAGTTGACTTCGAGCGTACCGATAACGCCTACATCAAGGGCAATCTAACCTACGTTTCACCTAAGGTCAGTGGTTACGTGACTGCCGTCGAAACGGAAAACAACCGCCAAGTCGTGCCGGGAGATGTCCTGATCCGTATAGATCCGTCGGACTATCAGGTAGCAGTCCAAACGGCAGCGGCCTCCGTTGCGCAACAAAATGCAACTCTGATGCAACTGGATCAAGAACAACGGCTGCAACAAGCTCAGATCAAGGTTTCAGAAGCCGGCGTGATATCTGCTCAAGCTTCCTTAAGCGAAACGTCAGCGGACTTTAATCGAGCACAAGCGTTGGTCGATAAAGGAGCAATCAGCCGGAAGGTATACGATCAGTCCAAGGCCGCCTGGACACGTGCGCGTGCGGCCTTGGCGCAAAACCAGTCTCAGGTCGTTTATGCCCAACAACAAATGGAAGTACTGCGTGCTGAGCGAACCGTCATCGACGCTCAGCTTGATTCCGCACAAGCGACGCTGCAACGGGCTAACAATGATCTGTCCTGGACACAGATCAAAGCGCCGCGTGAGGGGCTTGTGGCTGCGCGTAATGTTCGCTTGGGCGAATATGTAACCGCGGGTACCAGACTTATGGCGATTACACCGACCAATGATTTGTGGATCGAGGCTAACCTACGAGAAACCCAACTGGCGCGGATGCGCCAGGGTGATCGCGTACAAGTCAAAGTGGATGCCGTGCCAGATCACACGTACTGCGGATATGTGGAGAGCATTTCTGGAGCGAGTGGATCTGAGTTCGCTGTAATACCACCGGACAACGCCTCAGGAAACTTCACCAAGATCGTGCGTCGCTTCCCGATCCGTATCTTGCTGGATGCAGAGCAACCAGGTTTGGAACGGTTGGGGGTGGGTATGTCAGTTGAACCCCGCATTGCTCTGGGGTCAAGCAACGATGGAGAAGCGCGGTTCGGGCTGCTCTCGCGGATCTTTCTAGGCTCTTTTACTTGTAATCGTAAACAGCCCAAGCCTGCTGATTGATCAACATGCACCCTTCATCAAGCAGGATGGAGAGTGCGTGTATTCCGATTAACTTCTGCAGATTGGGGTGGGGACAGGTCAAGGCCGCCGATCATGGAACGCACTGAACCGCTGCGTCTTCGCCCCGTATTACTTCAACGCAAGGCATAGCTGAAGGCTATGCTTGAAGCTCAGTTCGCGAGGCAAGCAGTCGGCTAACAGAGCTGATTGCGTCATGAGCATCCGTATCAGGTTGTGCGTCAGCAGGTAAATCCATAACTCTTTGACGGCCATATCCGGCGTCTTGCAGCTCAGTGCTTCAAGCCCCAGCGTATTCTTGAGGTTACGCAGATCCAACTCCACATGCCATCGATCCTTGAACTGGGATTTGAGGGAAACTTTTGGCACTTGCTGCGGGCAACTCAAGGAAAACAGGACAGACTTATGCTGGGGCACCTTCGGCGGCAGCCTCAGCCTGTTCCGCATTGAGCAGCCCCAGGGCGTGCTCGGCGGCGATGGCTACTACCGAGTGGATGCCGAGCAGCGCAATCGCGGCGTGGAGCTGAGCCTGTTCGGCGAGCCCTTCGACGGCCTGCTACTGCGCACCGGCGGCCAGTTCGTTGACAGCGCCAACGACTACAGCATCCCCGCCTGGACCCGCGTCGACCTGGGCGCGCGTTATCGGACGAAAATGGAAGGCCGCGCGCTGACCTTCAACGCGATGCTGGAAAACGTCGCCGACGAGAGCTACTGGGCCTCGGCCAACGGTGGTTATTTGACTCAAGGTGCACCGCGTACGCTGAAGGTGTCGGCTACTGTTGATTTCTGAGGTTGCTCACGATTGAAAGAGGCGCCTTCGCAAGTTGCGTGATTATGCTAAAGGCGGCTTTGCCAGGCGCTCTGAGAGGCTGCATTTGCGGCCTCTGTAGTTATTGTGTAAGCGTTCAACCAAGTCACCGAGTGTGATTCCGCCAGATCAACTGATATGCAAGTTGTTTGCTCGATATCGTTTGCCCCATCGGCTTCCTCTTGTCACCGCTAGGTTGGAGCCACATGATTGCGCTTCAAGGCTGGTCATTCAGCGGGATCTGCTCTGTGAGGTGAGCCATTGGATGGACTGGCTGAATTTATTTTCCAAGCAATTTGCTTCCCTATCGGCTGGCCTTTGATGAAAGCTCTTACCCTGGGGAAATACCCCGCTAAAGGCTCCTGGTTCTCAGTAAGCCCTTCAGCCCAATGGACGTCTGCGATTGGGCTAGCCGTTTTGGTCATTGCGATGATGGCAGCGTTGAAGCAGTTCGTGCTTGCTTAGCGAATGGCTAAGTCACAAAAATGAGGCAGATCACGATTATGGAACGGGTCGATCAAAGGTGAATTCAAAATCGTGGTCTGTCCCCAGCTTCACCCAGCTTCACAGCATCTCGATCCGTGCCCGCGCCGGTAAATCCCGCGAAGAATTGGCGGGGCAGGCGCGCGATGCGGTGAAGGTGATCTGCGGTTGAACGGGCTTGAGGACATCCTCACGGAAGGCTTGTCCGTGGTGTTCTGCGGGATCAATCCGGGGTTATTGGCGGCAGAGCAGGGGCATCACTTTGCCGGACGCAGTAACCGCTTCTGGCGCACGTTGCACCAGGCCGGCTTCACTCCCCACGAAGTGCGCCCGCAAGACGACCGCTCGATCCTGCAATTTCACTGCGGCCTGACCGCTGTGGTCGAACGGCCGACGGCGAGTGCGGATCAACTGTCTGCCGAGGAATTCACCGCAGCCGCCGCCAGCTTCGAACGCAAGATCGCCCGTTACGCGCCGCGCTTCGTGGCGTTTCTCGGCAAGGCTGCGTATGCCGGGTTATCCGGCAAGAAGTCGATTGAATGGGGATTGCAAAAGGAGACGCTCGGGGGCGCTAAGGTATGGATCCTGCCCAACCCCAGCGGTCGCAATCTGGCGTTCAATCAAGCGCAACTGGTGACGGCGTATCAGCAGCTTCAGCAGGCGTCGAGCGCAATCACGTAAGCGCTGATCATGTCCGCCATGCCCTCGGCGCGGACAAGGCAATGGCAGAAAGCCCTAGGCCTCATTATTTTCAACATTGGCTGTGGTGCATTCCCTCAGGACTTCGATGAATGCCTGCAACCCAGAGGGGATATGGCGATGTCCCGGGTAATATAAAAACAATCCTGGAATTGGCGGGCACCAGTCTTCCAGAACCTTCACAAGTCGCCCGTCAGCCAAAGATCGCGAGGCTACGCGCTCTGGCACGTAGGCGATGCCGAGTCCGGAAATGGCGGCGTCAGCCATGATTTCCGGGTTATCGAGGGTCAGCTGTCCTTTGGGATCGATGACCAATGACTGCCCATGCTTTTCAAACTCCCATCGATAAGGCTTACCACTTGGCATTCGGATGCCGATGCACGGATGTCGAAGCAGATCATCTGGGGTCAATGGGTATGAATGAGTCTTGAGGTAGTCCGGGGACGCGACGGTTATAAACCGGATATCCGGGCCTATCGGGACGGCGATCATGTCTTGAGGTATTGACTCACCCAAGCGGATGCCCGCGTCGAAGCCGTCGGCAACGACATCAACCAGGCGACCATCGGTGACAAGATCGACCGACATCTGCGGGAAACGTTGCAGGAATGTCGGCAGGGCACACTCCATCAAAACGCGGGCAGCCTGATCGCTTGCATTGATGCGCAGGGTGCCGCTTGGAAGATCCCGATACTGATTAACTTCATCTACAGCAGCGCAAACTCTCGCAACACCGGGCTCAACCGGCTCAGTAGGCGTTCCCCTGCCGCCGTCGGAGCGACGCTGCGTGTTGTGCGATTGAGCAAACGAATCCCGAGCCTTGCCTCGAGGGTTCTCATCAAATGGCTCAGCGTGGACGCGGACAAACCCAGCTCATCCGCTGCTTTGCGGAAGCTTCGGTGACCAACGATCAGCGCCAGCGCACGTACATCGGTGAGTGACAGAGGGAATTCATTCATGGTTATTTTTCACCAGGTCATCCTCATTCTACTCGATAGTAGCAGCAGTCCAAGGCGCGTAGCGTTAAACCCTCGCAAGCCTGTCCGGCTCGCTCTGAGGAGAACATACCGATGAATAAAACCTGGTTAGTCACTGGCAGCTCGTCCGGCATTGGCTTGGCGGTAGTTGAGCAATTGCTGGAACGAGGGGATCGCGTGGCGGCTACGTTGCGTGAACCTCAAGCACTCAGTCACTTGAAGGAACGCTACGGCGAACGGCTGTGGACAGCGGCACTGGATGTGAACGATACATCCGCCATTCGGAATGTCGTTAGCCGTGCATTCACTGAACTAGAACGTATTGATGTCGTGGTCAGCAGCGCAGGGTACGCATTATTCGGCGCCGCCGAGGAATGCAGTGACGAACAAATCGATCAGCAATTGCAAACTAACCTGGTCGGCTCAATCCAGTTGATTCGCGCTTGCCTGCCTTTTCTCCGTCGGCAAGGGGGCGGTCGAATTCTGCAAGTATCGTCGGAGGGCGGCCAACTGGCTTATCCCAACTTCAGCCTTTACCACGCCAGCAAATGGGGCATCGAGGGTTTTGTCGAATCAGTCGCGCAGGAGGTTGCACCCTTTGGCATTCAGTTCACCCTTGTAGAGCCAGGCCCGACTCGTACGAACTTTGCCGCGGCCTTGGTCAGGCCTCCGGTGATGGCGGAATACGAACAGACGCCTGCCGGCGAGGTGCGTAGAGCGATCGCCAGTGGCGCTTTCCCCCTGACAGGCGATCCGCAGAAAATGGCCAAGGCCATGCTGGGGATCGCCGAAGCCGAACCGGCGCCAAAACGTTTGCTGTTAGGCAGTGGTGCTTATGGACGTGTCCACGCAGCGCTGAGCCAGCGAGTGGCTGAGCTGGAGCAGTACAAGGGAATTGCAATGAGTACTGAGATCGAGTGAGTTCCGTCCAGGAAAAAGGGGGTGGATATATTTTTCTGATAATAAATTTATCCCACTTTTCGGCTTTTTCGCACCTGCCGGATTTGATTGATTAATGAGGCGTGACCCAAGTGGACGCCGCTCTGGCACCTGGGTTAGCTTCCGTATCCGTTCATATTTTTGGGCTCCGCAACCATGACTGATCGTCAGATCATTGTTCCAGATGGCATGAGATTGCTCTTCGAGCATGCTGGTTATGCACCAGCTGTAAAGGTGGGAAAAACTCTTTACTGTGCTGGTCAAGTAGGCCGGACGCCGGACTTAACAGTTATCGAAGACCCCGAGCAGCAGTTTCTGGCAGCATGGGAAAATCTTCGGCTCGTCTTGGAAGCCGGTGGCTGCGAATTTGAAGATGTCGTCGAAATGACCACTTATCACGTCGATATGCACCGCCATATGCCAACTTTCAGGCGCGTGAAAGATCAAGTCTTTCCCAGGGGCACTTGTGCATGGACATGCATAGGTGTCGGTGAACTGGCTCGCCCTGGCCTTCTCGTGGAGATCAAATGCGTCGCCGTAGAGCGATAATTTTTTTCTAATAGGCACCTGGATATACACATCTTGGATGGGTGTTCCATCCATGCTGCGTGACGAAGCGTTTAGCCCAGTGGTAAATGGCAATCTGCTTTAAATCGCCGTTATAGATGGCAGCTCCGGCTTAAAGAAATCGATGAAAGCGCGCAAGGGCGCCGGCATGTGTGCCCGGTTGGGGTAGTAGAGGTAAAACCCGCCAAACGGTCTGCACCACGCATCGAGCATCCGCACCAGTTCACCACTTTGCAGGTGGGCTGCCACGTAACTCTCGGGGACGAATGCCAGCCCCGCTCCTTGCAACGCCGCCGCCAGCAACATGTCGGTGTCGTTCGCCATCATCACGCTGACCACATCGACATCGACTTCCCCTCCAGGTCCTGTGAAACGCCAGCGATACAAAGCGCCCGTGTCGCTCCAGCGGTACGTCAGGCAGGCGTGGCCGCGCAGGTCGTCCGGCGTCGCGGGCATGGCCCGCGTGGCGAGATATGCCGGCGCGCCAACCACGGCCATGCGCAAATCGGGTGTCATCCTGATTGCCACCATATCCTGATGGACTAGGTCGCCGGACCGGATGCCCGCATCGAATCCCCGCGCGATCACGTCCGTGATGCTGTCATCGATGACCAGTTCGATCCGCACATCCGGATAGGCCAGAAAGAACGCCGCCAGGCGCGGGATGATCAGCAAGTGAGCCGCAATCCGAGGCAGGTTGATCCGCACCAAACCCTTCGGAGTGTTCTGCGATGCCGTGACAGCACGCACTGCCTCATCCATTTCGGCCATCACAAAACGCAGGCGCTCGACCAGGGCAAGGCCAGCTTCGGTTGGCGCCACACTACGCGTCGTGCGGTTGAGCAGGCGTGCGCCCAGACGCTGCTCAAGACCGGCAATGGTATGGCTGATTGCCGATGGCGACACGCCGAGTTTATCCGCGGCTCGACGGAAACTGCGCTCCGTTGCAACGGCGACGAACGCCGAGAGTTCGGCAAATTCTGCTCCCTTCATATTCATGCGCTCTGCTCAACAACACATCCCGATTATAGGGTATTAATCACAGCAATCGACGCTGCCAGACTGAGGGTCTTCTTCAGAGGAATGGTTATGACAAACACGATGCAGCGCTGGGAAATCGATGCAATTGGTGAACGGCTGACGATGCGTGCCGTACCCGTACCGGTTCCGCAAGCCGGCGAGGTACTGGTCAAAGTGCGCGCTGTCGCGTTGAATTACCGCGACAAAATGGTTGTTGAGAGTGGTCGCGGTCTGCCACTTGGCTTCCCGTTCACCCCCTGTTCAGACCTTGCGGGTGAAGTGATCGCGCTTGGGCCTGGTGCCACTCGGTTCAGCACGGGTGCGCGCGTCATCTCGGTATTCACTCCGGATTGGATCGATGGTCTGCGTCCAGGCAATGCGCGTACGCCTGCCTACCGCACCCTGGGCGGCTACTACCCAGGTGTGTTGGCCGAATATGTCGTGATGCCTGAAGCATGGCTGGTTCTGGCGCCGGCAACGCTGAACCATTCCGAGGCCGCCACCCTCCCGGTCGCAGGCCTGACCGCTTGGTTCGCCCTGGTGGAACGTGCCCGTGTACGCGCCGGCGATACGGTGCTCATTACCAGCACCGGTGGAGTTGCTTTGTTCGGCCTGCAAATCGCCAAGGCCCATGGCGCCACCGTCATTGTCTCGGGCCGTGCCGACAACGAAGCACGCGCCCGCGCGCTCGGCGCCGACCATTATGTGGACCGCCAGCGCGATGACTGGGTAGAAGCCGTGTATAGCATGACCGCAGATCGCGGTGCGGACCATATCCTGGAAGTGGTGGGCGGCAACCATCTCGGCAAGTCGGTTCAGGTGGCTGCCGTGGGGGCGCACATCTGCCAGATCGGCGCACTCGACGGCTTCGACCTCAGCGCACCGGCCATGCCGCTGATGCTCAAGGACGTTACTGTCCATGGGATCGGCACCGGTAGCCGGCACGCCCTGGAAAATCTGATACGCGCCGTCGACCAGATCGGTTTGAAGCCTGTCATAGATGTTCGTTACACCATGGTCGACGTCCTGTCCGCCTTCGATCACTTGGGGCGTGGGGCGTTCGGCAAAATCGTCATCGACATGGCGTGACGAATCATCAGCCTATGCGCTGGCCCCTCCGTCCACGGTCAGGGTGATGCGAGTCACCCGGTCTGCGGCAGGGCTTGTAAGTCACTCGACTCAGGCTACGGCCAACATAGAACTCAATACACTCTGGCGAGCCGGCTCTTCGGACGGCGTCCCCAGCAGAACACTGCATCGCGAGCGCAACCAACGCTCGCCCGCATCATTGTGGGCAGCCCCTCTCCAGACCATCGATAGCTCTTGCTGAGGCAGCGAAAGGGGCACCGCTTCCGCTCTCATGCCACAGGTGCCAGACATTGCTTGGGCTACGTAATCCGGCACGATGACAATCATTTCACTGCCTGCAAGTAACATGGGCAAGGCGCTGAACTGAGGCACCGCAAGAACGACCTTGCGTTGACGCCCAATCAAGTGGAGGGCGCGGTCGGCATCCTCAATGACATTACCCATGGATGACACAACGGCATGGGGCCGACGGCAGAACTCGTCCAGGTCCAGTTCACCGAGCTTAGAGTCAGCCCGTAGCAACATCGGGTGAATCGAGCGTAAACCTTTACACCGAGTATTGGCTGGCAATTGCAACGTATGGCTGATACCAAGGGAAATCTCCCCGGAGGCGAGCAGTTGTGGTAATTGCCATTGATCGGCGCGGCGAACCACAAGCCTTATATTCGGTGCTTCAATGCGCATACGGCGCAGCAAACAGGGCAACAAGACGTATTCGACGTCATCGGGAAGGCCGATATGAAAGGTGGCTTCACTGGTCGTGGGGTCGAACGCCTGACACTGACTCAGCGCGGCAGCGATGCTGTCGAGCGCGGGCGTCAGATTGGAAAATATCTCCTGGGCGCGCGAGGTAGGTTCCATCACTCGCCCCGTGCGAATGAACAAGGGATCATCGAACAGGTGTCGTAAACGCCCCAGGGCAGCGCTGATGGTCGATTGACTCAGGAGCAGTTTCTCGCCGACACGACTGACATTTCGTTCGTACATCATCGTTTCGAAGACAACCAGCAGATGGATGTCGGCGCGACGCAGATCATTCCTGTTCATCATGTTAAGCACCTACGAGTTGTACATTCGCAACTGTCGAACCGCTCTTCTCCCGCCAGCAAGCAGCGAAGTTATTGTTGCCAAGTGACACGACATGAATATCGGCGGTGTAGCTACGAATGCATGGCTCTTTCTTGATCCCGAACCAGCTGTACCGGTGTCGGGTATCAATCTTCATGGGGGGCTCCTACCTTGTCTGTTGCAGATTGTCGGCGAGGGTTCAGCCCTTCGATCGAGGTCGTTAATCTGCCCCTACCGTAAAGGGGGCTGCGTTCATTGATGTCTTCACGGTCCACGAACCGGACTGTCGGAACGAACTGGCAGACGCATAGGTATCTTCCATGAACTGGAAGTCAGTCATCTTTCCGTCACGAACCTTGGCATGGATGGAAAACGGTGATGTAAACACCTGGTCGACCGCTACGGAGCGGTAGGTGAACTTACCGAAAATCGCGACATCCTCGCCGGAGGCGATTTTGGTAGAGATGGTGAAGTCTTCGATCTTCCAGTAATCCGAGACTTGCATGAATAACGAGCTGAAGGCTTTCGGGCCTTTGTTGGTGCCTGTCCAAGGCAGGATTTTTTTGAGTTCTGGGTTATCGAAGTTGAGGGAAACGTAGGTTGCGTCTGGAGCCGCCAGCCTCTGTGCAGCTGCTTCAACTTTATCGGGCGCAGTATTGGCCAGGAATTCCATGACAACCGAGAGAGAAGCAGCGGACTGCGCTTCGTTAGTCGACTGTGCCGCCACAGGGGTGGCAGTTAAAATAGACGCGGTAAGCGTAATAGCCGCAGCGAGCGACTTGATTTGGGAAATTGTGATCATAAGCTTTCTCTGTTCTTAACCACCGTTGGCGGTTCGTGGAAACCAAACACGCGCCGTAAGTACTGGTATGTACACGGCGACTGGGAGTCAGTACCTGAGCAAAGCCTATGCCACCGGCGTGATATCTATATAAAGCTTATATTTTTCAAAAGGATAAGTTTGTTGATGATGCCACCTAGACCGAATCCAGCGTTTAGCGGAGGGCGCTGCATTGATCATTTAGTAAAACGATTGTAATGAGTGTGGATTTGATCAATGCCGCTGAGGCGCTTGTGGCGGGCAGGCCATAATTGACAGGGTCCCGCCCGGGAAGGCGGCTAATAGAAGTCAGTCGGCGCCACCGTCGTCGAGGATGCCGCTTTTCTTCAGGCGATAAGCCAAAGTGCCATTCGGGACAGATATATTAATTAGCACCAGCTGGCGGCCAGCAATACCGATTGCAATGGGTTCACAACCTGTTCCTCTTGAGATGGGTTGGCGGGCGACCGTGGCAGTCACCCGCTGGGTGGTCAGATTTGCGCCTGGCCGCCGTCAACAAACAGCTCGATACCGTTGACGAAGCTGGCGTCATCCGAGGCCAGGAACAACGCGGCGCTGGCAATTTCATCCGCTTCACCGACACGCCCCATGGGGATCAGCGACGCCATGTAGTCGAGCAAGCCCTGCTGCTGAGCGGCATCGGGACCGGCCAACTCCACCAGGCCAGGAGTGCGGGTGGCGCCGGGGCTAATGGTGTTGATACGCACCTGGCGGTCTTTCAAATCCAGAATCCAGTTGCGTGCAAAGGAGCGCACGGCGGCCTTGGACGCGGCGTACACACTAAAGGCGGCGGTGCCCGAGCTGCCCGCCGTGGAGCCGGTGAGAATCACCGAGGCTTTTTGGGCCAGCAGCGGCAGCGCTTTTTGCACGGTGAACAGCACGCCTTTTACGTTGCGATTGAAGGTGTCGTCGTACTGCTGTTCCGTGATGTCACCGAGTGGCAGCATGGAGCCGCCACCTGCATTGGCGAACAGCACATCGATTCGGCCGTGGGTCGCGCCAATCTGGCGATACAACGCGTCCAATTGATCGAGGTTGGCTGAGTCCACCCGCACGCCGGTGGCGTTGCCAACAGCGGCGACAGCGGTGTCCAGTTCGGCTTGGCGACGGCCCGTGATATAGACGTGGGCGCCTTCCTGAGCGAAGCGTTTGGCAGTGGCCAGACCGATGCCTGTACTGCCGCCGGTAACCAATGCAATTTTGCCTTCGAGTTTGTTAGCCATGGTGTTTCTCCCGATTCGATTGAGTGAGTTGCGGTGTGGGAGAAGCTTATCGACGGGGCAAAACTTTCAAAATAGAATTGTCTGAAACCTATCGTTGCAGAAATGAAATGAGCAAGCTTCCAGATTTCGAAGGGTTGGCGATGTTTGCCAAGGTGGCCGAAGAAGGGTCGTTCGCTGGCGCGGCGCGGGTCATGAGCGTGTCGGTGCCAACGGTATCGCGGGCGGTCGCGCGCCTGGAGGAACGCCTGGGCGGGCGCTTGTTCAACCGCACTTCGCGGCAACTGGCACTCACCGAATTCGGCGCGAGCATGGCGGCCAAGGCGGGGGAGATTTATCGGCAGGCTGAAGAAGTGGAAAGTGAGGCTCAGGAGTTATCGGTCCAGCCCCGCGGCCAAGTACGCCTTGCGATCCCCATGTCATTTGGCCTGCGTTGGGTGGCACCGCTGATGCCGCAGTTGATCCGGCAGTATCCCGAGCTGTCGATTGACCTGCACCTTTCAGACGCCTCGGTAGACCTGATCGCCGAGGGCTTTGACGCGGCGTTACGCATTGCCGTATTGCCGGACTCCTCGCTGGTTGCGCGGCGTCTCTGCGCTGTCACCCAATACCTGGTCGCCTCACCGGCTTATCTAGATGCCCATGGCCACCCTGGCCATCCCCGCGAACTGGCGGCCCGCACGTGCCTGAGTTATGCCTACCGAGCCCGCAGCCAAGTATGGCGGTTCACCCATAAGGACGGCACCGAAGAAGACGTGGTGCCCAGCGGCCCGTTAAGAGTGACCAACTCGGATGCGTTATTGCCGGTGTTGCTTGAAGGCCTGGCCATCGCCGAACTGCCGGAGTTTATTGCCAGCGAATACTTGGCAGATGGGCGCTTGGTCGTGGTGCTACCGGAATGGAGCATGGCCCGTGGTGGCCTGTACTTCGTCACCCCCTCGGCCCGCACACGGCCGGTAAAAATCAAAGCGCTGTCGGACTTCTTCGCCGAGCATTTAAGCGAGCCCGTATGGCGATGGCCGTCATGAGACGATGCGGGCAGCTCTTTCAATTATGAAATGATGACTTTCATTAACTGCTATTTTTGAAACCGAGTGGATCCCTTAACGTGGTTTGGTCGGCACAACACAGCGTGCCATCCAATTATTCGTTTCGGGAGAAAGTCGTCATGAAAAATGCCGTGGAATTACTTCAACAGTACTTGGATGCCATCCAGACGCCATTCTTGGCAGCGGCCCTGTTCGCCGAGGACGGCGTGCTGGAGCTGCCCTACCTGGAGTCGCTCGGCATTCCACTGCGTGAAGGGGCCTGCAGCGATCGAGGGTTTTATCGGCTCATTGCTCGGTAAAGTGCCGGATTTCAAATTCCACAATGTGCGCTTTTTGATCGACACCCCCGATCAAGTGTTTGCCGAATACAGCGTAGAGGCCCTGGTGCCTGCCACAGGGCGCATCTACCGGCAGATGTACGCAGGCCGCCTAGTGGCCAAAGACGGCAAAATTCAGCTGCTGCGCGAATCCCTGGATACCGTGGCCGCTGCCAAGGCGTTCGCGCCGGTTGAGGCGGCGTAAGGCTATTGAATCGCGACACTAAAACTCGTGGCTGGAATCGCTTCTACTGAAAGCCAAATGTCCTTGTGGGAAAGGCTTTAGCCTCGATCCTTTCGTTCTTGGCTGGGTGGCGGAGACTGTCTGCTTCTGGCCCAGCCTGTGTGAAAACACCGCCAAAGAACGGGACAGACTTATTTTTTTGATAATAAATCTGTTCCCTTTTTTCGCACTGGGGGGAGGCATTCTGGGTGCCTATTCCGGCCTGCTATCAGGCTCCTCGGCAGCAATTCACTGGAGATTCATCGCCAGGAATCTCTCGACATCGTCGATCATGCCCTTCACGTCTCCGCTGGTAAATTTATCTGCGTCCCCGTGAGCGGCGGCGTTACGGATACCGGCCATTGCGGTGATGCGCTTCTGCTGGAGCAGGTTGTAAACGCCAGCTCTCGCCAGGTCCGCATTCATCTTGTCGAGCTTTGCATGGCCAATCTCGTTCTCTGTGCAAAGGTTACGAATAGTAGTTTCCAGCACCACCCCAGCAATCACCGCCGCAGCCGACGAATATCCCGCTGATAGCAGCTCGCTGGCCTGCTCGAGCTCGCTTCCGAATACTTCCGCCTGCACCAGATTACGGACGGTATTGAGGTAGCCGCCCTCGTAGTCTTCTTTGGCGGCTAAAAAAACCGCTTTAACGCGACCAAGCTCTTCGAAGTTATTCGAGAACGAGACAGGTTTTTCCGCTTCGATGAACGCAGCCATATGGTGAGATTTTTCACCGCACACATTGCCCAGAAGAGATTTTGCCTTCACCTCCCACCCGAGAAGGGAATTGGAGTCGATGTAAGGATATGACCCACTTAACTCGCTGTGTCTCATCGTTTTTGTGGCCTCAAGGGCCAAGATCTGTGTCTCAAGCTCAGCAAATCGCCTCTCGAACAACTTAGCCATTTCGAACTCCTTCTCTAGGTCTGGGACATCCCGCTCTGATAGTCACCAAGGGGTGCGACGTTAACAATAGTCACCACCAATGTGAGTAGGCATGGTCCTATTTGAGCGCACCGCCTCGGCAATTTTGTACAGATCAATACAGGAACCTTCTAGGTCTCAATCGGCTGAATACCAATGTCCTATTGAGCCCTATTTAGCTTTGATGCACGTAGAAACTCTAGCGCTTCCAAAAAGACATCTGATAGCTCTTGTCTAGATATCACCTCGCTCTCATTTAACTGCCAAGCAATGCCGCGCTTGAGGTCCAAGCCGGGATAGGCAACGTGATTGTCAGTCGCTTTGTGCCTGCCTGCGGCTTCAAATTTAGCCAGGGGTACCCGCAATCTGGCGAAGCGGTCGCGCGCCAGGTTAACTCGTGCCCCAACATCAGGAGGGTCGTCGCTCTGTCCCTCCCTTATGCGTTGAGCCAGGGTTCGCAAGATTTCGTATGCCCCCAGCACCCACAGGTAAGACTGAGTTCTGTGGTGCTGAATCGAGTCGAAGTCAAAAATTGAGTTCAACTGCGCAGAGTCGGCTTGGACAATTCTCGCATCAGCTGCACAGAGCTGTGCATCCAGCTGTCCCATATCCTGCATCAAGCTCACTAGGTGCTCTTCAAACCTTGCTAAGCCAATCGACACTTTCAACCACCGTTCGAAGCGCTCTTCCATGGATCTACTTTTCGTTTGATTTTATGAAAAATGGACGGATTTATTTGCTTGAAATAGTTCCGCTCCCTATTGGGCATGTTGAGGTAAAAAGCCAGTCATGTAAGGCAGGGGTTTTACAGGTTACTTACCTTTTTTGTGCTTGTGTACGTCTAGATCGGGATGTTTGGGTTTGTTCTCGGGAGTAACACTACGACGTTGGTCTGTTTTGCCAGTCGAGTCAGCTATCGGTTTTGGTCCAGGTTTGATACTCATGTGGATATCTCCTTAAAATTGATATTTATATGCCTTTGCAAACCAACACCGTAGTTATCCGATCAGCACGGCACATGATCACTGGCACACCTGACACTGTAGCTTGCATTTCTTCTGCTAGTGATAATTCTTATCAACCTTCATACTTGTTTCTTTCCTCCCGGCAGGCATACCTGCCCAGCTACTTCTTGGATAATCGCTATCCCGCGCTCTGACTGGTCAATTTCAGGTTGGCCTCGTCATACTCGAGGTTGGGTTGGCCGCTCTCTGGGATAGTCTGTCCGCTTGCGAGCATAATGCGTGCTGCAAGAGGGCTCTTAAGTCGATCTCCTCTGTACCTAAGCCCAAGGATCGCCGCCAGCTCTCTGATTTGATGAAAAATGTGACACGACCTGCATGGTGCCTCAATGGCTGAAGGTCCTCATCGATTTTCCATCCTCAACTTAGATTTAGTGAAAAATCACGGTATTGATACTAACGACCAGAAAAAAGGGACGATTTATTTTTTCTTATAATACATCTGTCTCCTTTTCGTTTGATTTTTCTGATAATAAATCCCCTTTTCACGCTTCATTTATCGATAAGTAGCCGTAAGATTACCTGCTTTGGTGTACACCCCTGTCTTCTTCGCAAATACCTTGGCTTCTTCCGGATCTTCAGAAAGGAATTGAGCCAACTGCAGCATTCGTTCAGCTGCGTCAGAATGGGAGTTGTACATCTGTTTTGATGATGCAGCGGCTTCCCCTCGGGGAGTCTTCGGTTTGGCGGCAGCAGATAGTTTTTTAGCTGTTGTCACTTTGGCCGGGGCTTTTGGCTTAGCTGCGAGAGCTTTCGCAGGCTCGGCGGTCTGGGCGACTGCAGCCTTAGATTTTTTGGCCATTTATAGTCTCCTGCGACACACCAATGCTTGGCCGTTGTGGGTTGTTCTCTGTCGTTCATGATCATGGATAGAAAAAACGGGCGTTCTCAGACGCCCGTAATTGGGAGTGTCAGAAATTTTGTGTTCGGGCATAACATGAGTAAGAGGTGCATGTATGCCAACCAAAAAGAAACCCCTGCGTGACCTGCCCAAAATCCCCAAAGAGCTGCTTGAGCAGTTTGGTGAGGGGCTGATGACAGCGGAAGCCATCGAGGACGCCTCGGCAGCGTTCAAGAAGGCCCTGATTGAACGAGCCTTGACCGCTGAACTCGGCCACCACTTGGGCTATCCCCCGGGCGCGCAGCGCCCGGAGGATGAAACTAATCAGCGCAATGGCAAGAGTGGAAAAACCGTTTTGACCGGAGATGGTCCGCTGCGGCTGGATATCCCACG
>NZ_FOKH01000010.1:0-204366 GCF_900111955.1 Pseudomonas sp. NFIX10
TGCAAACAGACGTCATGTTTGGTATCGGCCCAATCAATTCCGATATAAGCAGTGAATTTCTGAGACAAGAGCGTTTGCATTGCACACCTCCACAGACGCTAAAGTACATGCAGGAACATGCATGCTTGCGTCCAGCGAAGGCGATATAGAGAGCCGTGCCCGGCTTTCCCTGAGTGTTCGTTAGAGGGCGCAAGCGCACCTGCTGGGCTCGAAGGTGAAGCAGTAATCATCGAGATGCGTTGCAGCCCTATTCGTAGCTCGCAGGTGCATGTTCCTTCCTCGCGACAACCGGACTCCAGCGAGTATCAGTATGGGGGAGCAAGGAACGGACTACCTATATCGCAGCCTGGCGGGGATGAATCCCCTCGCCACAGGTTTTGTGTGTCGGTTGCTTGGCGGGGCTGGTATTGAATATGAGCGCTTCGCACTCAAGCGGGAGCAAGCTCCCTCGCCACGAAAAGCGGTGTTGTGTGGATTCAGGAATGGCGATCCAGTTTCTTCAGGAACACCGTCATTTCCTTCTCCGCCTGCTTGTCGCCGTGAGCGCGGGCGGCTTCAAGGCCTTGTTCCCAGGCTTGGCGGGCGGCCGGTAGGTCGCCTTGGCCTTGGTGGGCTTTGCCCAGGAGTTTCCAGGCGGCTGAATACTTGGGGTCGAGTTCGACGCAGCGTTGGAAGTGTTCGGCGGCGCGGGGGAATTCACCGAGGTCCAGGTAGCCTTTGCCCAGGCCGAAGCGCAGCAAGGCGTTGTCCACGCCTTTGGCGAGCATTTTTTCCAGGGAATCGAGCATTTTAAAAACTCCTCATGACTAAGATCGTTCCCACGCTCCGCGTGGGAATGCCTCCACGAACGCTCTGCGTTCAGCTCTTGAGGGGACGCGGAGCGTCCCAGGCTGCATTCCCACGCGGAGCGTGGGAACGATCAGTGGTGGTCAGAAGAAACTCAACCCCACATGAAACAGCTTCTCGACGTCGCGAATGTGCTTCTTGTCCACCAGGAACAGGATGACATGGTCGCCGGTCTTGATCGTGGTGTCGTCGTGGGCGATCAGGACTTCTTCGTCGCGGATGATCGCGCCGATAGTGGTGCCGGGGGGCAGGCCGATGTCGCGGATGGCTTTGCCGATCACTTTGCTGGACTTGGCATCGCCGTGGGCAATGGCCTCGATGGCTTCGGCCGCGCCGCGGCGCAGGGAGTGGACGCTGACGATGTCGCCGCGGCGCACGTGGGCGAGCAAGGTGCCGATGGTTGCCAGTTGCGGGCTGATGGCGATGTCGATGTCGCCGCCCTGGATCAGGTCGACGTAGGCCGGGTTGTTGATGATGGTCATCACTTTCCTCGCCCCCAGGCGCTTGGCCAGTAGCGACGACATGATGTTGGCTTCGTCGTCGTTGGTCAGGGCCAGGAAGATGTCGGCGTCGGCGATGTTTTCTTCCAGCAGCAGGTCGCGGTCCGAGGCGCTGCCTTGCAGCACGACGGTGCTGTCGAGGGTGTCCGAGAGGTAGCGGCAGCGGGCTGGGTTCATCTCGATGATCTTGACCTGGTAGCGGCTTTCGATGGCTTCGGCCAGGCGCTCGCCGATCTGCCCGCCGCCGGCGATGACGATGCGCTTGTAGTTCTCGTCGAGGCGGCGCATTTCGCTCATCACCGCGCGAATATTCGCCTTGGCGGCGATGAAAAACACTTCGTCGTCGGCTTCGATCACCGTATCGCCCTGGGGCAGGATCGGCCGGTCCCGGCGGAAAATCGCCGCGACCCGGGTTTCCACGTTCGGCATATGTTCGCGCAATTGGCGCAGTTGCTGGCCCACCAGCGGCCCGCCGTAGTAGGCCTTGACCGCCACCAGTTGCGCCTTGCCTTCGGCGAAGCCGATCACCTGCAGGGCGCCGGGGTGCTCGATCAGGCGCTTGATGTAGTTGGTCACCACCTGCTCGGGGCTGATCAGCACGTCCACCGGGATCGCTTCGTTGTCGAACAGGTCGGCGCGGGTCAGGTAGGCGGCCTCGCGCACCCGGGCGATCTTGGTCGGGGTGTGGAACAGGGTGTGGGCAACCTGGCAGGCGACCATGTTGGTTTCATCGCTGTTGGTCACGGCCACCAGCATGTCGGCATCGTCGGCGCCGGCCTGGCGCAGCACCGTAGGCAAGGAGCCCCGGCCTTGTACCGTGCGGATGTCGAGGCGATCACCGAGGTCGCGCAGGCGTTCGCCGTCGGTGTCGACCACGGTGATGTCGTTGGCCTCGCTGGCCAGATGTTCCGCCAGCGAACCGCCGACCTGCCCTGCGCCGAGGATGATGATTTTCATCCAGTCACTCCTATCGAATCGGTCTTAACCGCGTGCGGCGGCGATCTTGATCAGCTTGGCGTAGTAGAACCCGTCGTGACCGCCCTCCTGGGCCAGCAACTGGCGACCATGGGGCTGCTTCAGCCCGGCCTGGCTGGCGATGTCCCGTTCCCGGGCGCCCGGGGTGCGGGCGAGGAAGGCCTCGATCACGTCGGTGTTCTCGGTGGGCAAGGTCGAACAGGTGGCGTAGAGCAACATGCCACCCACTTCCAGGGTCTGCCACAGGGCATCGAGCAATTCGCCCTGCAACGTGGCCAGTGCGGCGATGTCGTCCGGCTGGCGGGTGAGCTTGATGTCCGGGTGACGACGGATCACGCCGGTGGCCGAGCACGGCGCGTCCAGCAGGATGCGCTGGAACGGTTTGCCGTCCCACCAGGTCGCGGTGTAGCGGCCGTCGGCGGCGATCAGTTGAGCGTCGAGGCCCAGGCGTTCGAGGTTTTCCTTCACCCGCACCAGGCGCTTGGCTTCCAGGTCCACCGCCACCACGCCGGCCAGCTGTGGCTCGGCCTCGAGGATGTGGCAGGTCTTGCCACCCGGCGCGCAACAGGCGTCCAGTACCCGTTGCCCGGGCGCCAGCTCCAGCAGGTCGGCGGCCAGTTGCGCGGCTTCGTCCTGGACGCTGATCCAGCCTTCGGCGAAGCCTGGCAGTGCTCGTACGTCGCCGGGGGTTTCCAGCACGATGCCGTCGCGGCTGTACTGGCACGGGATGGCCGGGATGCCCGCCTCGCCCAATAGCGCCAGGTAGGCGTCGCGGGTATGGTGGCGGCGATTGACCCGCAGGATCATCGGCGGGTGGGCGTTGTTGGCCGCGCAGATGGCTTCCCATTGCTCGGGCCAGAAGGCCTTCAGGGATTTCTGCAACCAGCGCGGGTGGGCGGTGCGCACCACCGGGTCGTGTTCCAACTCGGCCAGCAGGGTTTCGCTTTCCCGTTGGGCACGGCGCAACACGGCATTGAGCAGGGCCTTGGCCCAGGGCTTTTTCAGCTTGTCGGCGCAGCCCACGGTTTCGCCGATGGCAGCGTGGGCCGGGACGCGGGTGTAGAGCAGTTGATAGAGCCCCACCAGCAGCAGCGCTTCGACGTCGGCATCGGCGGCCTTGAACGGCTTCTGCAACAGCTTGGCCGCCAGGGCCGACAACCGTGGCTGCCAGCGGGCGGTGCCGAAGGCCAAGTCCTGGGTGAAACCGCGATCACGGTCGTCGACCTTGTCCAGTTGAGTCGGCAGGGAGCTGTTCAGCGAGGCTTTCCCGCTGAGTACCGCGGCAAGGGCCTTGGCGGCGGCCAGACGCGGGTTCATGAGGCGTCCGTCGCTTGGCCGAGGACGGTGCCGACGGCAAATTTCTCACGGCGGCTGTTGAACAGGTCGCTGAAATTCAGCGCCTTGCCACCGGGCAGTTGCAGGCGCGTCAGGCACAACGCCTGTTCACCGCAGGCAACGACGAGGCCGTCCTTGCTGGCGCTGAGGATTTCACCCGGTGCGCCCTTCCCTTCGGCGTAATTGGCCGCCAGCACTTTCAGGGCTTCGCCGTTCAAGGTGCTGTGGCAGATCGGCCACGGGTTGAAGGCCCGCACCAGGCGCTCCAGCTCGACGGCCGGACGGCTCCAGTCGATGCGGGCTTCGTCCTTGTTCAATTTGTGTGCGTAAGTGGCGAGGCTGTCATCCTGCACTTCGCCTTCCAGCGTGCCGGCAGCCAGGCCGGCAATGGCCTCGACCACGGCCGGCGGGCCGATGAGCGCGAGGCGGTCGTGCAGGCTACCGCCGGTGTCGTCGGCACTGATGGGGGTGCTGACCTTGAGCAGCATCGGCCCGGTGTCCAGGCCGGCTTCCATGCGCATCACGGTCACGCCGCTCTCGGCATCGCCGGCTTCCACGGCGCGCTGGATCGGCGCCGCACCGCGCCAGCGCGGCAGCAGCGAGGCATGGCTGTTGATGCAGCCCAGGCGCGGGATATCCAGCACCACTTGGGGCAGGATCAGGCCGTAGGCGACCACCACCATCAAGTCCGGCTGCAGCGCTGCCAGTTCGGCCTGGGCCTGCGCGTCCCGCAGGGTCGGCGGCTGCAACACCTGGATGCCGTGTTCCAGGGCAAGCTGCTTGACCGGGCTAGGCATCAGTTTTTGCCCGCGACCGGCCGGCCGGTCCGGCTGGGTGTAGACCGCGACGATGTCGTGGGGGCTGGCCAGCAGGGCCTTGAGGTGTTCGGCGGCAAATTCGGGAGTGCCGGCAAAGACGATGCGCAGGGGCTCAGTCATGGGAAGCTCTCAATTACAAAGCAGTCGCAAAAAGAAAAAGGCTTGCCGCGGCAAGCCTTTGAAGGGGGGCATCAAGCATTCTGGCGATGAAGTTTTTCCAGTTTTTTCTTGATCCGGTCACGCTTGAGGGTAGACAGGTAGTCCACGAACAGCTTGCCGTTGAGGTGGTCGCACTCGTGCTGGATGCACACCGCCAGCAAGCCTTCGGCGATCAGTTCATAAGGCTGGCCGTCACGGTCCAGGGCCTTGATCTTGACCTTCTGCGGACGGTCGACGTTTTCATAGAAGCCTGGCACCGACAGGCAGCCTTCCTGGTACTGGTCCATCTCGTCGGTCAGGGTTTCGAACTCGGGGTTGATGAACACCCGCGGCTCGCTGCGGTCTTCGGAAAGGTCCATCACGACGATACGCTTGTGCACGTTGACCTGGGTCGCGGCGAGGCCGATGCCTGGCGCCTCATACATTGTTTCAAACATGTCATCGACCAACTGACGCACTTCGTCGTCCACTACGGCCACCGGTTTGGCGATAGTGCGCAGGCGCGGGTCCGGAAATTCGAGAATGTTCAAAATGGCCATAAGCTTGATAAATGCACGTGTGAGGTAAAGTCGGGTGGCTGGCCTGGCGTGTCTTGGGATGCAGGCTACCGTTGTAAAACGTTGCCCTTGGGGAAAACAGCTCCGCAGGGCAGCGAGCCACGGGGGCTCTGGCGTTTTACGCGAACGCACATAATAAAGGGATTCACCGCATGAGGAAATCACTACTCGCCCTGCTGCTCCTGGCTTCGGCCGGTATCGCGCACGGGCAAGTGCAACTTCGGGAAGGTTTTCCCCAGCAATACACGGTGGTGACGGGGGACACATTGTGGGACATTTCCGGCAAATACCTGCGCGAGCCGTGGAAATGGCCCGAACTCTGGCAGGCCAACCCGCAGATCGAAAACCCCAACCTGATTTATCCGGGCGATACCCTGTCGCTGGTCTACGTCAACGGCCAGCCACGCCTGACCCTCGATCGCGGCGCCTCCCGCGGCACCATCAAGCTGTCGCCACGCATTCGCAGTTCGCCGGTGGCCGACGCCATCCCGAGCATTCCGCTGCAAGCCATCAACAGCTTCCTGCTGAGCAACCGCATCGTCGACACGCCTGAGGATTTCGACAAGGCGCCCTACGTCGTCGCCGGCAATGCCGAGCGGGTGCTCAGTGGCATGGGGGATCGGGTCTTCGCCCGTGGCACATTCGACTCGAACCAGTCGGCCTACGGCATCTTCCGCCAGGGCAAGGTCTACACCGACCCCGAGACCAAGGAATTTCTAGGCATCAACGCCGACGACATCGGCGGCGGCGAAGTGGTCGCCACCGAGGGCGATGTCACCACCCTGGCCCTGCAACGCACCACTCAGGAAGTGCGCCTGGGTGATCGCCTGTTCAGCGGCGAAGAGCGCTCGATCAACTCGACCTTCATGCCCAGCGCGCCAAAATCGGACATCAACGGGTTGATCCTGGACGTGCCTCGCGGCGTGACCCAGATCGGCGCGCTGGACGTGGTCACCCTGAACAAGGGCCGCCGCGATGGGCTGATCGAAGGCAACGTGCTGGCAGTGATGAAGACCGGTGAGACCGTGCGCGACCGCATCACTGGCGAGCCGGTGAAAATCCCCGATGAGCGCGCCGGCCTGCTGATGGTGTTCCGCACTTACGACAAGCTCAGCTACGGCTTGGTGCTGTACGCCTCGCGCTCGCTGTCGGTGCTCGACAAGGTCCGTAATCCATAACGGGTCTCACAAGTTACCAACAGAGTTATCCACAGCTTGTTCCCGTTTGTACGGGATTTATAACGGTCAAGGATGATCGCATGTCATTACCTGAATCTGCTCCGGTTTCCCCTGCGGAACTGGAGGCTCGGCTACGCCTTCACCGCTTGCCGGAACTCGGTCCCAAGCGTTTCATGACCCTGATGGAGGCCTTCGGCTCGGCCTCCAAAGCCATCAGTGCACCGGCCAGCGCCTGGCGGGCGCTGGGCTTGCCCATCGCCTGCGCCGAGGCGCGACGCAACCCGGATGTGCGTGACGGCGCCGCCCACGCATTGGCCTGGCTAGAGCGTGCGGGCCAGCATTTACTGATGTGGGACCAACCCGACTACCCGGCGCTGCTGGCACAGATCAGCGACGCACCGCCGCTGCTGTTCGTCGCTGGCGACGCCACCATTCTGGAAAAACCCCAGCTGGCGATGGTCGGCAGTCGCCGGGCATCGCGGCCGGGCATGGACACCGCGGCGGCGTTTTCCCGCAGCCTGGCCGGGGCCGGTTTTGTCATCACCAGCGGCCTCGCCCTGGGCATCGATGCGGCGGCCCATCAGGCGGCGCTGGACGTTGGCGGGCGCACCGTCGGCGTGCTGGGCACCGGCCTGGAAAATTTTTATCCACAGCGCAATCGTCGGCTGGCGGACGCGATGATTGCCCAAGGCAGCGCGGTGCTGTCGGAGTTTCCGTTGGACGCGCCGCCCCACGCCAGTAACTTTCCGCGTCGCAACCGGATCATCAGCGGCTTGTCCCTGGGGGTGCTGGTGGTGGAAGCCAGTGTCGCCAGCGGCTCGCTGATCACCGCCCGATTGGCGGCGGAACAGGGCCGCGAGGTGTATGCCATTCCTGGATCGATCCATCACCCCGGCGCCCGGGGCTGTCATCAGCTGATCCGCGACGGTGCGGCGCTGGTGGAAACCGTCGAGCACATCCTCGAAGCGTTGCGCGGTTGGCAGCAGTTGCCGCTGGCCGCAACGCCTGAGCCGGTGACCCATCCGCTGCTGCGCCTGCTGCACGCCGCGCCGTTGAGCAGCGAGGCGTTGGCCGACGCCAGCGGCTGGGGCTTGCCCAAAGTGTTGGCGGCGTTGACCGAGCTGGAAATGGAAGGACGCGCCACCTGTGACAACGGGCGCTGGTTTGCGCGCTAGGTTTTATGGGGAAGATCGGTAAACTGCCCACAGCCTTATTTGCGTTGCGGGAGAATCTTTCATGGTCAACAGTTGGCGTGTGCAACAAGCCGCGCGAGAAATTCGCGCCGGGGCGGTGATTGCCTATCCAACCGAAGCGGTCTGGGGCCTGGGTTGTGACCCGTGGAACGAGGAGGCGGTGGAGCGCCTGCTGGCGATCAAGTCGCGGCTGCCCGACAAAGGCCTGATCCTGGTGGCTGACAACATCCACCAGTTCGACTTCCTGTTCGAAGACTTCCCCGAAACCTGGATGGACCGCATGGCCAGCACCTGGCCGGGCCCCAACACCTGGCTGGTGCCGCACCAGAACCTGCTGCCGGAATGGATCACCGGCGTGCACGACACCGTCGCGTTGCGGGTCAGCGACCATCCCACCGTGCGCGATTTGTGCTCGTTGGTCGGGCCGCTGGTGTCCACCTCGGCCAACCCCCAAGGGCGTCCGGCGGCGCGCACGCGGATTCGCGTCGAGCAGTATTTCCGTGGGCAGATCGATCTGGTGCTGGGCGGCAACCTGGGCGGGCGCAAGAACCCCAGCGTGATTCGCGACCTGGCCAGCGGCAAAGTGGTGCGACCGGACTGAGCCGGGATACAAATTCTGCATCTTGCACAAAACCACTGTGGGAGCGAGCTTGCTCGCGATGGCATCAGCTCAGCCAGCATTGATGTTGACTGACACACCGCTATCGCGAGCGAGCTCGCTCCCACGGAGATTTGTGGCGAATGCCGGATCTGTGGACACTGCAAAACCCTTGTGGGAGCGAGCTTGCTCGCGATGGCATCAGCTCAGCCAGCATTGATGTTGACTGACACACCGCTATCGCGAGCAAGCTCGCTCCCACAGGTTCTGCAGGACACCTTCGTCCCTGTAGCTCAAGGCAGGAGAATGGTCGACCCCGTCGTGCGCCGCGCCGACAGTTCGGTCTGGGCCTTGGCCGCTTCCGCCAGTGGATAACGCTGGTTGATGTCCACTGTGAGCTTGCCGCTACTGATCATCCCGAACAGTTCATCGGCCATGCGCTGCAGGTTTTCGGCATTGTTGGCGTACGTCGCCAGGGTCGGGCGGGTGACGTACAGCGAGCCCTTGGCCGAGAGAATCCCCAGGTTCACACCGTCCACCGCCCCCGAGGCATTGCCGAAGCTCACCACCAGGCCACGGGGGGCGACGCAGTCCAGGGAGGTCAACCAGGTGTCCTTGCCAACGCCGTCGTACACCACGGGCACCTTCTTGCCGTCAGTCAATTCCAGCACGCGCTGTGCGACGTTTTCCTTGCTGTAGTCGATGGTTTCCCAGGCGCCGTGGGATTTGGCGATGGCGGCTTTTTCCGGCGAGCTGACGGTACCAATCAGCTTCACGCCCAAGGCCTTGGCCCATTGGCAGGCCAAGGAGCCCACGCCACCGGCGGCGGCGTGGAACAGGATGGTTTCGCCACCCTTGAGTTCGTAGGTCTGGCGCAACAGGTATTGCACGGTCAGGCCCTTGAGCATCACGCCGGCGGCCTGTTCGAAACTGATGGATTCGGGCAGATGCACCAGGTTGGCTTCGGGCAATACATGCACATCGCTGTAGGCCCCCAGCGGCCCGCTGCCGTACGCCACCCGGTCGCCGACCTTGAACCGCGTGACGCCCGGACCGATAGCCTCCACCACGCCCGCGCCCTCGGCGCCCAGGCCCGAAGGCAGCGCCGGTGGCGGATAGAGACCGCTGCGGTAGTAGGTGTCGATGAAATTCAGGCCGATCGCCTTGTTGCTGACGCGTACCTGCTGCGGGCCCGGCTCGGCCGGCTGATAGTCGACGTACTCGAGCACTTCGGGACCGCCGTGGGAACTGAACTGGATACGTTTGGCCATCTTCACTTTCTCCTTGTCGCGTATCGGTTACCAAGCCTGCTATCGGACTCCTAAGCTTGACCGTCGTCAACTGTGGCGTGGGCAAGTGCGGTGGTATCCTGTGCGCCCATTTGCCACCGGCCCGCTATACGCCGCGTAGCGTAGCCCTGATCAAGGTGACGTCATGTCCACTCGTACCGAGGCCGTGAAAGCCTATCTGCTCGACCTGCAAGACCGAATCTGCGCCGCCCTGGAAACCGAGGACGGCGGCACGCGCTTCGTCGAAGATGCCTGGGCCCGGCCGGCCGGGGGTGGCGGTCGCACGCGGGTGATCGAAAACGGCACGGTCATCGAAAAGGGCGGCGTCAACTTTTCCCACGTATTTGGCAGCGGTCTCCCACCCTCGGCCAGCGCCCATCGGCCGGAGCTGGCCGGACGCGGCTTCGAAGCCTTGGGCGTGTCGCTGGTGATCCACCCGCACAACCCCCACGTACCGACTTCCCACGCCAACGTGCGTTTCTTCATCGCCGAAAAGGAAGGCGAAGAAGCCGTCTGGTGGTTCGGCGGTGGCTTCGACCTGACGCCCTACTACGGCGTCGAAGAGGACTGCGTCCACTGGCACCGCATCGCCGAGCAAGCCTGCGCGCCGTTCGGCCCCGAGGTGTATCCGCGCTACAAGGCCTGGTGCGACAGCTACTTCCACCTCAAGCATCGCAACGAGCCCCGGGGCATCGGCGGCCTGTTTTTCGACGACCTGAACGAGTGGGGTTTCGACACCTGCTTCGCCTTCATCCGCGCCATCGGCGACGCCTACATCGATGCCTACCTGCCCATCGTGCGCCGGCGCAAGCATGACGCGTTCACCGCCAAGCAACGGGAATTCCAGGAATATCGCCGTGGGCGCTACGTGGAATTCAACCTGGTTTACGACCGCGGCACCCTGTTCGGGCTTCAATCGGGCGGGCGTACCGAGTCGATCCTGATGTCCCTGCCGCCGCAAGTGCGCTGGGGCTACGACTGGAAAGCCGAACCGGGCAGCGAAGAGGCGCGGCTGACCGAGTACTTCCTGCAGGATCGCGATTGGCTGGCAACGGCCTGAACGGGGATATTCCATGGATCGCTACGTTGTAATGGGTAACCCGATCGGCCACAGCAAGTCGCCGTTGATTCACCGCCTGTTCGCCGAGCAGACCGGGCAAACCCTGGACTACAGCACGCTGCTGGCACCGCTGGAGGATTTCTCCGGTTGCGCCCGGGCATTTTTCCGCGAGGGGCGTGGGGCGAACGTTACGGTGCCGTTCAAGGAAGACGCCTTTCGCCTGGCCGACACCCTGACCGAGCGGGCCCAGCGGGCCGGGGCGGTCAATACGTTGAGCAAACTGGCCGACGGCCGCCTGTTGGGTGACAACACCGACGGCGCCGGGCTGGTCCGGGACCTGACCGTCAATGCCGGCTTCAGCCTCCAGGGCAAGCGCATCCTGTTGCTGGGGGCCGGCGGCGCGGTGCGCGGCGCCCTGGAGCCGCTGCTGGCCGAAGCGCCAGCCTCAGTGATCATCGCCAACCGCACGGTGGAAAAAGCCGAAGGGCTGGCCGAGTCGTTCGCCGACCTGGGCCCGGTCTCGGCCAGTGGGTTCGATTGGCTGCAAGAGCCGGTGGACCTGATCATCAACGCCACCTCCGCGAGCCTGTCGGGGGAGGTACCGCCGATTGCCGCCAGCTTGATCGAGCCCGGCAAGACGGTCTGCTACGACATGATGTATGGCAAGGAACCGACTTCATTCTGCCGTTGGGCCAGTGAGCACGGGGCGGCGGTGGCGATGGATGGCCTGGGCATGTTGGCCGAGCAGGCGGGCGAAGCCTTCTTCCTGTGGCGTGGAGTTCGTCCGGACACCGCGCCGGTGCTGGCCGAGTTGCGCCGCCAGCTCGCGCTGTAGGCTTTAGGCTGTTGTGGTGTGTATCTGCCTCCAGTCCCCTACAGTTTTTAATCCTCAAAATGGATCGGGCAATGCTCCGATCCTTCCAGCTTCAACAACTCCTCCACCACCTGGGGCCGGGCCCCGCGCAAAGTCAGGCCACGCCCCTGGCCGCGCAGGCGCCGGGCTTCCTGGTGGAGCATTTCCACCCCGGAATAATCGATGAAGTTGATCTGCTGGGCATCGATGACCACCCGCTGCGCCTGCAACCGTTGCAGGCGTACTTGCAGGTAATGGCTGGCGCCGAAAAAGATCGAGCCTCCCACCCGCAGGATCTCCGCCTCCCCCTCGCGAAAGTGCTGCACCCGCGGCTGTGAGGTACGCTTGAGGTAGAAGAACAGCGAAGCCAGTACGCCTGCGTAAATGGCGGTCTGCAGTTCCAGCAGCAACGTGGCCAGGCAGGTCAGGCTCATCACCATGAATTCGGCGCGGCTCACGCGGTACAACGCCCGGATACCACGGTGGTCCACCAGCCCCCAGGCGATCAGCAGGATGCTGCCGGCCATGGCCGGAATCGGGATGTGCGCGATCAGTTTCGCCCCGGCGACCGCGAACAACGCCACCCACAAGGCCGAGAACACCCCGGCCAGGGGCGAGCAGGCGCCGGCTTCATAGCTGAGGCCGGAACGGGTGAAGGAACCGGCCGACAAGGATCCGGAGAAAAATCCGCCAACGAGGTTGGAAAGCCCCTGCGCCCTCACCTCCTGATTCGCATCGAGCAATTGCCCGGAACGTACCGACAACGAACGGGCGATGGACAGGCTGGTGACCAGCCCGAGCATGCCCACCGCAACGGCCCCGGGTAGCAAGCGCAGGATCAGTTCCAGGTCCAGCGGCAGCAGCGTGAGCGGCGGCAGGCGCCCGGCGAAGGCGCTGACCAGCGCCACATGCCCGAACATTGCCGGCCACAACCAGACCACCAGGCTGCTGATGACCAACGTTATCAACAGGCTCGGCCAGCGCGGCAGCAAGCGCTTGAGCACCACGCCCAGGAGCAGCGTGCCCAAACCCAGCAGCAATGACGGTTTATCCACAGCCTCGATATGGCTGACCAACGTCAGCAGGCCCTTCAATGCCGTGGCTTCATTGGGCAAATCGAGGCCCAGCAGGTTCGGCAACTGCCCCAATGCGATCACCACCGCCGCCCCCAGGGTGAAACCCAGCACCACCGAGTGGGAGACGAAATTCACCAGCGCGCCGAAACGCAACAGCCCCAGCAGCCACTGGAAAATCCCCGCCAGGACTGTCAGCAGCAAGATCAAGGTGATGTAGTCCTGGCTGGCGGGCACCGCCAGAGGGCTGACGGTGGCGTACAGGACGATGGAGATCGCCGCCGTAGGACCGCAGATCAAGTGCCAGGACGAACCCCAGAGGCAGGCGATCAATACCGGGACAATCGCCGCATACAAGCCATATTCAGGCGGCAACCCGGCAATCAGTGCGTAGGCAATGGACTGCGGCAACGCCAGAATCGCGCCACTCAGGCCGACGATCAGGTCACGGCCGACACTGGCGCGAGTCTGTCGAGGCAGCCAGCTCAGGAAGGGAAAGAGTGAATGGCGGGTGGGGATTGCCATGGGGCCTCAAGGATGGGGTTTGGCGCAAGAGTATCAGGCGAGTGATCACCCGTGGCGAAGGCGCAAACGCTCATGGAACAAAGTGGTGAAGCGCGGACTGATCGTTCCCACGCTCTGCGTGGGAATGCATACCCTGACGCTCTGCGTCACCTGGCAGAAGCGGAACGCGGAGCGTCCCTGGCGGCGTTCCCACGCAGAGCGTGGGAACGATCTCAAATCTGAGACGGCACGACACCGTCTCGGTTTTGGGAGGGCTTCGCCCTCCAGCGGGAGCAAGCTCCCTCGCCACAAGCGCAACTCACCGGCATATCGGCTTTACAGCTTGGCCTTCACCGCCGCCAACGCATCCTTGCCATCCACGGTCTTCACGCCGTCCAGCCACTTGTCCAGCACGGCCGGGTTGGCCTTGATCCAGGCCTTGGCCGCATCGGCGTTGCTGACTTTGTTGTTCACCACCTCGGCCATGATGCTGTTCTCCATTTCCTGGGTGAAACTCAGGTTGGTCAACAGCTTGCCAACGTTCGGGCAGGCCTGTGCATAACCCTTGCGGGTCAAGGTGTAGACGCTGCCGGTGTCGCCGAAGTATTTCTCGCCGCCCTTGAGGTAGTGCATTTTCAATTGCACGTTCATCGGGTGCGGCGTCCAGCCCAGGAAGGTCACGAACTTCTGTTTCTTCACCGCCCGGGAGACTTCCGCCAGCATCGCCTGCTCGCTGGACTCCACCAGTTTCCACTCGCCCATGCCGAAATCATTGGTCTTGATGATTTCTTTCAGAGAGAGGTTGGCCGGGGCGCCGGAACCGATGCCATAGATCTTCTTCTCGAACTTGTCGGCGAATTTGTTCAGATCGGCAAAGTTATGCACACCGGCGTCCCAGACGTAGTCCGGGACCGCCAGGGTGAACTCGGTGCCGTCGAGGTTCTTGGCCAGTTGCGTGACGTCGCCCGTGGCCACGAATTTGTCATAGAAGCCCTGCTGCGCCGGCATCCAGTTACCCAGGAACACATCCACCTGGCCGTCCTTGAGGCCACCGAAGGTGATCGGCACCGCGAGGGTGTCGACCTTGGCCTTGTAGCCCATGCCATCCAACAGGAAACCGGTAATGGCGTTGGTCGCGGCGATGTCACTCCAGCCTGGGTCGGCCATTTTCACGGTCTCGCAGCTCTGCTCGGCCCACGCCGAAACACTGCTCAACGCCAACAGCCCAGCGGTCAGTACTGTGGATAACTTTTGCATGTGCTTCCCCTTACGTTATTGGTTTTGGCAGGGTTGTGGATAACGGGCCTTGCGCTCCAGATCATCGAGATCGATGTGGTTACGCATGTACTGCTGGCTGGCGTCCACCAGCGGCTGGTGGTCCCAGCTCTTGAGTTTGCCCAGGGTCAGCGCCTGGGCGACAAAACGGCGGCGGCGCTGGCTGGCGAGCACCTGTTGGTGAATAACCGGAATATCCCACTTGGCGCGCGCCTCGGCGAGAAAATCGGCGAACAGGGTTTGATGCTCGGTAGATTGGCTGAGATCTTCCAGCTCCTTGGGATCGTTGCTCACGTCGAACAGCAGGCACGGGTCATCTTCGCTGTAGATGAATTTCCACGGGCCACGACGGATCATCATCAAGGGGCTGATGGTGCCTTCGGCCATGTATTCCCCGAAGACTTCGTCATGCCCGCCCTGCCCTTGCAGATGCGGCACCAGCGAACGGCCATCCAGTGGCAAGCCGGGTTCCAATGTACCGCCAGCCAGTTCCACCAGGGTCGGCAGCAGGTCGGCGGTGGACACCGCCGCACCCACCCGGCCACTGGCGAACTGCCCCGGAGCGCTGATGAGCAACGGCACGCGGGCGGCCATTTCGAACCAGTGCATTTTGTACCACAGGCCTTTTTCGCCGAGCATGTCTCCATGATCGCCGGAGAAGACGATGATCGTGTCGTCCAGCAAACCGGTGTCTTCCAGGGTTTGCAGCAGCTTGCCAACGTTGCTGTCGATGTAGCTGCACGCGCCGAAATAGGCGCGGCGGGCATCACGGATCTTATCCACAGGCAGTGGCTTGTCCCACAGGTCATAGACCTTCAGCAGCCGCTGGGAATGTGGATCGAGGTCCGTTTGCGCCGGCGTCTGCGGCAACGGAATGTCGTTGTCGTCATACAAATCCCAGAACGCCTTGGGAATCGTGTACGGATCGTGTGGGTGGGTCATCGACACGGTGAGGCAGAACGGCTGGTCACCGTCTTCGCGGATATGGTCGAACAGGTACTGTTGGGCCTTGAACACCACTTCTTCATCGAAATCCAGCTGGTTGGTGCGTACGCAAGGGCCGGCCTGCAACACCGACGACATGTTGTGGTACCAGCTAGGCCGCACGTCCGGCTCGTCCCAGTTCACTGCCCAGCCATAGTCGGCCGGGTAAATGTCGCTGGTCAGGCGCTCTTCGTAGCCGTGCAGTTGGTCGGGACCGCAAAAGTGCATCTTGCCGGACAACGCCGTGCGATAGCCGAGGCGACGCAGGTAATGGGCGTAGGTCGGCACGTCCGCAGGAAAATCCGCCGCGTTGTCGTAGGCGCCGATCTTGCTGGGCAACTGGCCGCTCACCAACGTAAAACGCGACGGCGCGCACAGCGGGCTGTTGCAATAGGCGGCGTCGAACACCACGCCCTCGGCGGCCAGGCGCGACAGGTTCGGCAGCTTGATCGGCGATGGACCGTAGATCGGCAACATTGGCGCGGCCATTTGATCGGCCATGATGAAAAGAATGTTCTTGCGCTTCATGTATTCGCGGCATTCCATAGTAGGCAGTTATGCGATATTGCTGCGATCGAGCATGTAGCCCCCGGGTTTTGGGGTAAAGCCCATGCAGGATAATGACTAGGATAAGCACAGCTTATGTATGACGCCCTGGGTAACCTGTCCCTGGAACTGTTCCGTGCCTTTGAAGCCGCGGCCCGCCAACAAAGCTTCACGGCGGCGGCGATTGAGCTGGGCACCACGCAACCAGCCATCAGCCAGCAGATCAAGCGCCTGGAAGAACAACTGGGCACACGGCTGTTCGACCGGATCTACCGCGGCATCGAACTGACCGAGGCCGGGACGATCCTGTTCGAGCAGGTGCAGGCCGGTTTGCAAAGCATCGATGCCGGGCTGAGCGCGATCACCGCCCAACACCAGCATGAGGTGCTGCAGGTCGCCACGGACTTCGCCTTTGCCGCTTACTGGCTGATGCCACGCCTGCATCGCTTTCACGCCGCCAACCCCCAGGTGGACGTGAGCCTGGTGACCAGTGAACGCAACCACAACATGCTGCGGACCGATATCGACGTTGCCGTGCTGTTCGGCGACGGTCGCTTCAAACAAGGTGAAAGTCGCTGGCTGTTCAGCGAAGAAGTCTTTCCGGTGTGCAGCCCGCTGCTGCTCCAGGAACGTCCCCTGCCCTTGCCCCCCCAGGCCTTGGCGGAATTTCCATTGCTGCACCTGCGCGCGGGCAACAGCAACAGCTGGTTCGACTGGAGCGGCGTATTCCGCGAGCTGGGCATCACCTCGCCGCCCGCCCCTGGACAATTGCGCTTCGACAACTACACGCTCCTCATCCAGGCGGCGATTGGCGGCCAAGGCGTCGCCATCGGTTGGCGTCACCTTGTGGATAACTTATTGGCCCAGGGGCTGCTGTGTCGTCCGATCGCCGAAACGGTGCTGTCGCGGCTGGGGTATTACGTGGTCTTGCCCCAGCGTAAACGGCGCGGTGTGCTGATCAGGCAATTCGTCGATTGGCTGATGGAAGAACAGGCCAACAGTGCTGAGTCGCTCACGGGGTTGCCGTTGCCTTCGATTGCGGTTTGAGGCCGTGGCGAGCGCCATGTTTTTGGGGCTGCTTCACAGCCTAGCGGGAGCAAGCTCCCTCGCCACGGATGTGGATGTCGACAGCTAGTGGGCCGCGACAAAGCTGACATGCTCGCCCACATGCAGGTTCAAGTGCAGTTCGTCAGCGATGCCGACCGCCACGCGGTTGAGCCGCTCCAGAGATTCGGCCATGCCGGGTTCCAGGCTGGTGCTGACTTGGCTGAAATGCTCAATGCCCAGGCCTGGCGCAGCGTAAGGGGCGTTGACCAAGGTCCATTGCAAGGTGCTGTTCTTGAGGGCATCGAGCACTTCTTCGGCGGCATGGCGCTGCAAATCGTCGTCGGCCTGCTCTTCGTCGAGCACGGCGAAGTCACCGATCAGGAACAACCGGGGCACGTTCACCGCCTGCATGCCGGCGATCAGTGCATCCACCGCCAGGACTTGCTCCACCGGGCCGGGAATCAAGGTGCGCTCCACTTGTTCGCTGTTCATCGGCAACCCCGGCGCGTTCAACAGACACACCACGGCGCTGGCGCCGGCAACGCTTTGCTTGACCCGCTCCGGATCGAAAAGATCGCCGGTCTTGGTCCGCAGGCCCGGGCGTGGAGCCAGGGCGGTAAGATCGTCGAGAATGGCGATGACCTCATACTGGCGCCGCAACATTTCAGCCATCAACGCACTGCCGAGGCTGCTCATGGCACCATAGAGCACCACTTTGATGACCGGGGTTTCAGCGTTTTTCATGGCTGTTTTCCTCTTTAACGCGCATGTAAAGGCTCTGACCCGCAGCAAACGGCGAGGGTTCGGCCTCTTTTCCAAGGAGTACAGATGCAGCAGATCAAGGGCTACCACGCCCATGTGTATTTCGACGCCAGCACCCTCGACCAAGCGCGGGCCCTGTGCGAGGAAGCGGCGCGGCTGTTCCCGCTGAAAATGGGCCGTATCCATCAACGTCCGGTCGGCCCGCACCCGGACTGGAGTTGTCAGTTGGCGTTCGATCCGCAGTACATCGGCGTGGTCCTGCCGTGGCTGGCGCTGAATCGCAAGGGCCTGGTGATTTTCCTGCATCCGGAAACCGGCGATGACCTGACGGACCACACCGAGCATGCGATCTGGATGGGCGCGGTGCGGCCGTTGAATCTTTCGGTATTTGCCGCAAAACCCTGACTCGGTCGTTCCCACGCTCCCGCGTGGGAATGCCGCCAGGGACGCTCCGCGTTCCGCTTCTGAAAGGTGACGCAGAGCGTCACGGGATGCATTCCCACGCAGAGCGTGGGAACGATCAACGCGACTCGTCGCCCATTTACCCTGCGAAAGCTTGCTGAAAGCTAGCGCGATTAGGATCACCGCACTTCCGGCAAAAGACCGGTCGGCCAAAAGCGAGCGTTCAAGGCTCGTTCGGCCCTTTTAACAACAACAATGGTGATTCTGATGTCCGCTGCTACCCGTCCCGCCGCACCCACTCCATCCGTCCCCCTCGTGCTTTGCATTTCGCGCTGACCTGTCCGGTTCGCCTTTCATAGCCGCGCTACGCCTGGAGTATTCCCCATGCTGACTTTCCTTGGCTTCGCCATGGTCATCACGTTCATGTTCCTGATCATGACCAAGCGCCTGTCCGCGCTGATCGCCCTGATCATCATCCCGATCCTGTTCGCCCTGTTCGGTGGCTTCGCGCCGAAGATCGGCCCGATGATGCTCGAAGGCATCACCAAGCTCGCTCCGACCGGGGTGATGCTGATGTTCGCGATTCTGTATTTTGCCCTGATGATCGACTCCGGCCTGTTCGACCCGGCCGTGCGCAAGATCCTCAAGCTGGTCAAGGGCGACCCGTTGAAAGTTTCGGTCGGTACCGCCGTTCTGGCGCTCGTCGTTTCCCTCGATGGTGACGGCGCGACCACTTACATGATCTGCGTGGCCGCGATGCTGCCGCTCTACAGCCGCATCGGCATGAGCCCACGCATCATGGCCGGCCTGATCATCCTCGCCGGCGGCGTGATGAACATGACCCCGTGGGGCGGCCCGACGGCCCGGGCGGCCAGTGCGCTGCATGTGGACCCGTCCGACATCTTCGTGCCGATGATTCCGGCGATGCTGGCCGGTGTCGTGGCGATCCTGGCGATTGCCTACATGTACGGCAAACGCGAGCGCGCACGCCTGGGTGAACTGCACCTGGCCGGCGACGAGATCGACCACAGCGAAATCAGCGTGTCCCAGTTCCCGGATGCCCGTCGTCCGAAGCTGATCTGGTTCAACGGCGCGCTGACCCTGGCCCTGATGTGCACCCTGATCGCTGGCCTGTTGCCGCTGCCGGTGCTGTTCATGGTGGCCTTCAGTATCGCGATGATCGTCAACTACCCGTGCCTGCAACAGCAGAAAGACCGCGTCGCGGCGCACGCCGGCAGTGTGTTGGCGGTGGTCGGGCTGATTTTCGCCGCGGGTATCTTCACCGGCATCCTGTCCGGTACCGGCATGGTCGACGCCATGTCCAAGAGCCTGCTGGCGGTGATCCCGGATTTCCTCGGCCCTTACCTGGCGGTCATCACTGCGCTGGTGAGCATGCCCTTCACTTTCTTCATGTCTAACGATGCATTTTATTACGGGGTGTTACCGGTTCTCGCCGAGGCCGCCAGCCATTACGGCATCACCGCCGTTGAAATGGCCCGTGCCTCCATCGTCGGCCAGCCCGTCCACCTGTTGAGCCCACTGGTTCCGTCGACCTACCTGCTGGTAGCCTTGGCCGGGATCGAGTTCGGCGATCACCAGCGCTTCACCTTGAAGTGGGCAGTACTGGTTTGCCTGTGCATAATGTTCGCCGCCTTGCTGATGGGGATTTTTCCGCTGTTCAGCACTCTATAAAAGCAACGCTCGCTGTGCCGTGCCGATCTGACAAGAAGGCGCGGCTCGGCCTAACACTCGCTCAAAGGAACTCACATGGAATGGCTGACCAACCCCGAAATCTGGGTTGCCTTCTTTACCTTGACCGCCCTGGAAATCGTCCTGGGTATCGACAACATCATCATGATCTCGATCCTGGTCAGCCGCATGCCCAAGCACATGCAGGCGCGCACCCGGATCTTCGGCCTGGCGCTGGCCATGATCACGCGGATCCTGTTGCTGCTTTCCATCACCTGGGTCATGCGCCTGACGGCGGATTTGTTCGAAGTGTTCGGCCAAGGCATCTCCGGTCGTGACCTGATCCTGTTCTTCGGTGGCCTGTTCCTGCTATGGAAAAGCTCCCAGGAGATGTACCACGCGCTGGAAGGCGAAGATGAAAGCAACGACGCACCTTCGGGCAAGGGCGGCAATTTCATCTACACCATCATCCAGATCGCGATCATCGACATCGTGTTCTCCCTGGACTCGGTCATTACCGCGGTCGGCATGGTCTCCCATGTACCGGTGATGGTCGCCGCCATCGTCGTTGCCGTACTGGTGATGATGCTGGCTTCGGGCACCATCAGCACGTTCATCGACAAGCACCCGTCGCTGAAGATGCTGGCGCTGTCGTTCCTGCTGGTGGTCGGTACCGTGCTGATCGCCGAGTCGTTCGACGTGCACGTGCCAAAAGGCTACGTCTACTTCGCCATGGCGTTCTCCCTGGCGGTGGAAGCGGTCAACATCAAGATGCGCACCGCGATCGCACGCAAGCGCAAGCAGCAGGATCCGGTGAAACTGCGCAAGGACGTACCGGGTCAGTAACGGCACGGGGCAATGAATGAAGGGGCTCTTTGGAGCCCCTTTTTCATCCCCCGAGAAAAGCCCGGGGCGCATAACCCTGTGGGAGCGAGCTTGCTCGCGATAGCGGTCTGTCAGCCAATATCAATGTTGACTGTCAGGGCTCCATCGCGAGCAAGCTCGCTCCCACAGGGGGTGTGGGGTGTTTTTTATGACAGTTTTGTTTCAAACGATTCTTTAGCTGTGCAATGCTGGCGCCCGAACCATTCGCCAACTACAGCTTAAGTACAAGAAAGAAGCATGTGGCATCGTCAATTTGTTCCTTTGGAACGCTAACAGGGGGCCTCTCATGCTGACCCTGCTGAATTTGCTCTCCGCCGTGGCCCTGCTGATCTGGGGCACGCATATCGTGCGTACCGGCATCTTGCGGGTCTACGGCTCGAACCTGCGCCATGTCATTGGGCAGAACATGTCCCGGCGCTGGCTGGCGTTTATCGCTGGGATCATGGTCACGGCCATGGTCCAGAGCAGTAACGCCACGGCCATGCTCGTCACCTCGTTCGTTGGCCAGGGCCTGATGGCGCTGACGCCGGCCCTGGCGACCATGCTGGGCGCCGATGTCGGCACCGCGCTGATGGCACGGGTGCTGACCCTCGACCTGTCGTGGCTGTCGCCGCTGCTGATTTTCCTCGGGGTGATTTTTTTCCTTTCGCGCAAACAGACCCGCGTCGGGCAAATGGGCCGGGTCAGCATCGGCCTGGGCCTGATCATCCTGGCCCTGCAATTGATCGTCGAAGCCGCCGCGCCCATCACCCATGCCCAAGGCGTGAAAGTGATCTTCGCCTCGCTGACCGGCGACATCCTGCTCGATGCGCTGGTCGGTGCGCTGTTCGCGATGATTTCCTATTCCAGCCTGGCCGCCGTGCTGCTGACCGCGACGCTGGCCGGTGCCGCGGTGATCAGCCTGCCGGTGGCCATCGGCCTGGTGATCGGCGCCAACATCGGCAGCGGCGTATTGGCGTTCCTCAGCACCAGCATGCAGAACACCGCCGGACGCCAGGTGGCGCTGGGCAGCCTGCTGTACAAGCTGATCGGGCTGTTGTTGATCATTCCGGTGCTCGATCCGCTGGTGGGCTGGCTCGACAGCCTGGATTTCAGCCCCCAGGAAACGGTGATCGGTTTTCATCTGCTCTACAACACCGTGCGGTGCCTGGTGCTGCTGCCCAGCGTCGCCCCGATGGCCAGGCTCTGTACCTGGTTGCTGCCGGAACGGCCCGAGACCAACGGCACGGCCAAGCCCCGCCACCTCGACCCCACGGCCCTCGCCACCCCAAGCCTGGCGCTGGCCAACGCGGCCCGTGAAACCCTGCGCATTGGCGACCTGATCGAAAACATGCTCGAAGCCATGCTGGACGTGCTGCGCGGCCAGCAGACCGCGGTGACCCAGGAAGTACGGCGCATGAGCGATGACGTCGAGGCATTGTGCAGTGCAATCAAGTTGTACATGGCGCAAATGCCCCGTGAAGACCTCAGCGAACAGGACAGCCGCCGCTGGGCCGAGATCATCGAACTGGCGATCAACCTCAAGCTGGCCAGCGACCTGATCGAGCGCATGTTGCGCAAGGTCCAGCAGCAGAAGACCTCGCAGCGCCGCTCCTTTTCCGATGTGGGCCTGGAAGAGTTGGCGGGGCTGCACAGCCACCTGATCGCCAACCTGCGGCTGGGGTTGTCGGTATTCCTCAGCGCCGACCGGGAAAGCGCCCGCCAGTTGCTGCGTGAGAAACGTCGTTTTCGGGCGCAGGAACGGCGCATGGCCCATGCCCATGTCAGCCGCCTGCAACGCAAAGTCGTCCAAAGCCTGGAGACCAGTTCCCTGCACCTGGAGCTGATTGCCGACATGAGGCGCCTCAATTCGCTGTTTTGCGGCAGCGCCTATGTGGTGCTGGAGACGGCCGAGATCGGTGCGCTGGCGGCGGATGAAATTAGCGACATTACCCATTCGCCTTGAACAACTGGCGCATTGGTCAGTCAGTAACAATGGCTCGGGCCTGAAACCGTTCAGCGGCCCGCCTGCTCCCGTTGTCATGAATACTGCATAGATTCGATAGGGGGAGCGAGCCAACTCCGGGCGCGATCCGCCGATGACGCCTGCCCGGCACCATGGACCTCCACCCAGCCGCCAGGAAGCCCCTATGCGTTGTCTGTTGCTCGCCTTTCTTTTGCTCGGCTCGCTGCCCGTGGTTGCCCTGGACCGGTTCCAGGTCGAAGGCTATACGCTGCCCAACGGCATGCAGCTGATGCTCAAGCCCGGCACCGAGCGCGGGCATGTGGCGATCCGGCTGGTGGTCGGCGTGGGCCTGGACGACTTCAGTTGCGCCGACAAGGAACTGCCGCACCTGCTCGAACACCTGCTGTTCAGCGGCGTCGACGACAGTGGTGAAGGCGGCCTGGAAGAGCGCATGCAGGCCTTGGGTGGCGAGTGGAATGCCTTCACCAGCAACGCCGACACCACGTTCGTCATCGAGGCGCCGGCGCGCAATCAACGCAAGGTGCTGGACCTGCTGCTGACGCTGTTGACCCGCACCCGTATCGACGAAAAAGCCCTGGAGGCGGCCAAGCGAGTAGTGGAGCGCGAGGACGGTGGTCACTACACCCACCTGCAACGCTGGCTCGATCACCAGGACCTGGGCCACAAGGCCAGCAACCAACTGGCGGTCGAGTTGGGCCTGCGCTGCGCGGAACGGGCCGAGGTCCAGCGCCATACCCTCGCCCGCCTCGAACAAGTGCGCAAGGCCTGGTATGCGCCGAACAACATGACGCTGATCGTGGTCGGGGATCTCGACCGACTGCTGCCCGCCTACCTGGAACGCGCCTTTGGCGAACTCGAGCCGGTGGAGCCCAGTGCCCACGAGGCGCTGCCGCAGATCCGCTACAAGGCGGTCACCAAGCGCAACCTGATCCGTGGCCTGGCCGGCGACAGTGCCAAGCTCCACTGGCTGTTCCCGGAGCCGGTGCTGGACGAGCAGCATGACGAAACCTTCGACCTGCTCAAGGACTACCTGGATTGGGCACTTTATCGCCAGCTACGCCTGGCCCGCGGCCTGTCCTACGGGCCGTGGACCGAGCGCGAAGTGTTCGGCGGCGTCGGCTTCTTCAGCCTGAATGCCGACCTGTCCCGCGAAGACCTGCCCGAGGCCGAACAGGCGCTGGAAGAACTGCGCCAGACCTTGCTCAAGGATGGCCTGGACCCCGCCAGTTTCGTGCGCATCAAACGCGCGGCCATCGCCCACCAGTCCTGGGCGGTTCAAGGTAACAGCGCACTGGCCGATTACTATTGGGGTGCCTTGGGCGATTACGAAGACGGGCGCTTCGCCAACCCGGCCGTGCGCCTGCAGGAGGTGAGCCTGGAACAGGCCAACGTGGCCCTGCGCGAACTGCTCAAGGACCCGGGTTACCTGCGCATCGAGAAGCCGTTGCTCAGTGACGATGAACTCGTCTGGGGGCTGGGCGGCTTGCTGGGGTTGTTGCTGCTCGGATTGGTGATGTGGCAGGTACGCCGGCGGGCCCGACCGAACGAAGACTGAAAGAGCGCATCGCGCCCATCGCGGGCAAGCCTTGCTCCCACAGAAAACGCCCTCACCACAAGAGTGCTCGTCACATCGATGTCCTGGCGATACTCTGTCAGGGATATTTCCCACGACTTACTGTGAAACTACCGAATGCAAAACCTGACGGTCTATATCCAGCGCATCCTTGAATTGATGAAGCGCTATCCAGGGGTCATTGCGCTCGGTGGTTTCATCTCCGGAGTCGGCAGTTTCATGCTGGTGGACCGCCAGCAGGGCCTGGCGACCTGGATTGCCGTCATGATGCTGGTGAGCTGGCTCTGGCTGATGGTCGAGAACAGCATGACCCGGCTGTTCACGCGGATTTTCAAACGGGAGATCCCCCAGCCGCTGTTGCGCTACGCCACGCAGATGATTCACCAGGAAAGCCTGTTTTTCGTCCTGCCGTTTTTCTTCATCACCACCACCTGGAACAGCAGCCAACTGATTTTCACCGGCCTGCTGAGCATCGCGGCGCTGATCTCGATCACCGATCCGCTGTACTACAAATGGCTTGCACCGCGGCGTTGGGCGTTCCTGGCGTTGCACACGCTGACGCTGTTCGCCGCCCTGCTCACCGCGTTGCCGGTCATCCTGCACCTGACCACCGACCAGAGCTTCAAGCTGGCCCTGGGCATTGCCATGCTGCTGTCGTTTCCCAGCCTGGCCTCGATCTTCCCGATCCGCACCGTGCGCAACGCCCTGGCCATTCTGTGTATCACCGTCGGGATTGGCGCCGCCGGCTGGGTGCTGCGCTCCTGGGTGCCGCCAGCGACATTGTGGATGACCAAGGTGGCGATCAGCACCCAGCTGGAAGACCGCACCCCCGGAGCCAGCCTCAAGGAAGTCAGCGCCGCCCAGATCCGCGGCAACGGCCTGTACGCCTACACCGCGATCAACGCACCACGTGGGCTCGACGAGCGGATCTATCACGTCTGGCAGTTCAACGGCAAGGAAGTGGATCGTATCGCCCTGGACATCCATGGCGGGCGCAAGGAAGGCTATCGCGCCTGGACGCACAAACAGAATTTCCCGGACGACCCGACCGGCAAATGGCAGGTACGGGTGCTGACGGAAAATGGCCAGATGATCGGTGTGCTGCGTTTCAACGTGAGCGCCGCTGCACCCGAAGCAAAATAATGGCGATTGTGCTATCAGGTAGCGCTGTTCAAGCCGAACGAGCATGGAACTTATGACCCCCAGCCCCCACATGGGCAGTGCCCGACTCGACACGTCCGGCTCGCCGGCGCAGCTGTGGATCAGCGGCGACTGGACGCTGGCCCATTATCCCCAGCTCAAGCGCCTGGGCGAATCGCTGCGCGGCCGGTACGACGAAAATACCCGGATCGACCTCAACGGCCTTGGTGCCCTCGACACCGCCGGGGCCTCGTTATTGGTGGAACTGCTGGGCTCCGAACGGCTGGGCAAGACCACCGAACACCCGGACTGCAGTTTGCCGGCAGCCGAGCGCGCGTTGTTGCAGACGGTGTACTGCTCGCTGACGGATTTCTGCGTACCGGACAAAGAACCGAAAGTCAGCGTCGTGACCCAGTTGCTGACGCGCATCGGTCGCGCCGTGGAGAAGGTCTGGCAGGACACCCTGCAATTGCTCGGTTTTGTCGGCCTGATCCTGGAAACCCTGGCCCGTGGGCTGTTTCACCCGCGGCGCTGGCGCATTACGCCGATGGTCGTGCACATCGAGCAGACCGGCCTGGACGCGGCGCCCATCGTGGCCTTGCTGACGTTCCTGGTGGGCGCGGTGGTGGCTTTTCTCGGGGCGACGGTGCTGGCGGATTTCGGCGCCAGTATCTTTACCGTGGACCTGGTGGCGTTCTCGTTCCTGCGCGAATTCGGCGTGTTGCTGACGGCGATCCTCATGGCGGGCCGCACCGCCAGCGCGTTCACCGCGCAGATCGGCTCGATGAAAGCCAACGAAGAAATCGACGCGATCCGCACCCTTGGCCTCGACCCCGTCGAGCTGCTGGTGGTGCCGCGGGTGCTGGCCCTGCTGGTGGCGCTGCCCATGCTGACGTTCGTGGCCATGCTCTCGGGCATCATTGGCGGCGGTGTCGTGTGTGCGTTGTCGCTGGGCATCTCCCCGGCCATGTTCCTGTCACTGCTGCAATCGGACATCGGTGTGCAGCACTTCGTGGTGGGGATGGTCAAGGCGCCGATCTTCGCCTTCCTGATCGCTGCCGTGGGCTGCCTGGAAGGCTTCAAGGTCAGCGGCAGCGCCGAATCGGTCGGGGCCCACACCACCTCCAGCGTGGTGCAGTCGATTTTCGTGGTGATTGTGCTGGATGCCGTGGCCGCGCTGTTTTTCATGGAGATGCAATGGTGAGTCCGGCTTCCCGACCGCCCGCCGAGGCGGTGATCCAGGTGCGTGGCCTGTGCAATCGCTTTGGCCGCCAGAGCGTGCATGAAAACCTCGACCTGGACGTCTACAAGGGCGAGATCCTCGCCGTGGTGGGTGGCTCCGGCAGTGGCAAGTCGGTGCTGCTGCGCAGCATCGTCGGCTTGAACCAGCCCAGCGAGGGTTCGGTGCGGGTGTTCGGCCAGGACTTGCCGAGCCTGTCCCAGGAGCAGCGTTCGCGGGTGGAACGGCGCTTTGGCGTGCTGTTCCAGAAAGGCGCGCTGTTTTCGTCCCTGACCGTGACAGAAAACGTCGCCCTGCCCCTGATCGAGCACGCCGGCCTCAGTCGGGCCGATGCCGAACACCTGGCGGCGGTGAAACTCGCCCTGGCCGGGCTGCCGCTCTCGGCCGCGGACAAGTACCCCGCCTCGCTGTCCGGCGGCATGATCAAACGCGCCGCCCTCGCCCGTGCGCTGGCCCTGGACCCGGACATCCTGTTTCTCGACGAACCCACCGCCGGCCTCGACCCCATCGGCGCGGCGGCGTTCGACCAATTGATCCTGACGCTGCGCGACGCCCTGGGCCTGAGCGTGTTCCTGGTCACCCATGACCTGGACACCCTCTACACCATCACCGACCGGGTGGCGGTACTGGCGCAGAAAAAAGTGCTGGTGGCCGATGTCATCGACAAGGTGTCGGAAACCGACGACGCCTGGATTCATGAATACTTTCATGGCCCTCGCGGCCGCGCGGCTTTATCCGCCGCTACACAGTCCAACGAGGTTTGACATGGAAACCCGAGCCCATCATGTGCTGATCGGCCTGTTCACCGTCATTGTGGTGATCAGCGCCCTGCTGTTCGGCCTCTGGCTGGCCAAGTCCAGCGTGGACAGCGAGTTCAAGGATTACGAAGTGGTGTTCAACGAGGCCGTCAGCGGCTTGTCTAGGGGCAGCTCGGTGGAATACAGCGGCATCAAGGTCGGCGACGTGGTGAACCTGCGCCTGGACCCGAACGACCCGCGCCGGGTGCTGGCGCGGGTGCGCTTGAGCGGTGAGACCCCGATCAAGCAGGACACCCAGGCCAAGTTGGCGCTGACCGGCATCACCGGCACCTCGATCATCCAGCTCAGCGGCGGCACGCCCCAGAGCCCGCCATTGACCGGGCACGACGGCGAACCGCCGGTGATCATCGCCGCGCCCTCGCCGATCGCCCGCCTGTTGAACAACAGCGATGACTTGATGACCAGCATCAACCTGCTGCTGCACAACGCCAATGAGGTGTTTTCCTCGGACAACGTCCAGCGCCTGAGCAATACCCTCGATCATCTGGAGCAAACCACCGGGGTCATCGCCGATCAGCGTGGCGATATTCGCCAGGCCATGCAGCAATTGGCGGCCGTCGGCAAACAGGCCAGCGCCACGCTGGAGCAGACCACGGCGTTGATACGCAATGCCAATGGGCTGCTCAACGACCAGGGCAAACAGGCCTTCGGCAGTGCCGGCCAGGCCATGGATTCTCTGGCCCGCAGCACGGCGACCCTCGACAAACTGCTGAACGACAACCGCGATTCGCTGAACAACGGCATGCAGGGCCTCAATGCCCTGGCGCCAGCCGTGCGCGAGCTGCGGGAAACCCTGAGTGCCCTGCGCGGTATATCCCGACGCCTGGATGCCAACCCCAGCGGCTATTTGCTGGGCAATGACAAGGACAAGGAATTCACGCCATGAAACCGTTCCATCGATTCGTCTGTCCGGGCCTGGTGCTGGCGGGGTTTATCCTGTTGGCCGGTTGTTCGATCCTGCCCAAGGCCGAGCCCTCGGACATCTATCGCTTGCCCGCCGCCCAGGCGCCGGCTTCCGCCGGCACGCCGGTGAGCTGGTCGTTGCGCCTGGCCAGCCCGCAGGCCAGCGAAGTGCTCAACAGCCCGAAAATCGCGGTCATTCCCCAAGGCAACCTGTTCAGCAGCTACGCCGCCTCGCGCTGGAGCGACCCTGCCCCGGTATTGGTGCGCAACCGCCTGCTCGACGGCTTTGCCCAGGACGGGCGTGTCCGGCTGTTGAGTGTCGCTGACAGCAACCTGCAGGCAGACCTGGAGCTGGGCGGGCAATTGCAGGCATTCCAGACCGAGTACCAGGGCAGCGCCGCCAGCGTGGTGGTTCGCCTGGACGCGTTACTGGTGCGAGGGTTCGACCAGCGCATCCTGGCCAGCCGCCGTTTCGAAGTGCGCCAGCCATTGAACGATGTGAAGGTGCCGGCGGTGGTGGACGGCTTTGGCCGGGCCAGCGACCGGCTAACCGCCGAGGTGGTGAACTGGACGTTGGAGCAGGGCCAGCGTTTCGCAACGCCGACCCCCTGAAGGCCTCAGCCAAAGAACCAGTAGCAGACCCCGATCGCCGACAGGACGCCCGCCAGTTCAGCCAACAGCGCGCAACCCACGGCGTGGCGCGCCCGCTGGATGCCCACTGCGCCGAAGTACACCGCCAGCACGTAGAACGTGGTCTCGGTGCTGCCCTGGATAGTCGCCGCCACCAGGGCCGGGAAGCTGTCCACGCCGGAGGTCTTCATGGTCTCGATCAGCATCGCCCGGGCGGCGCTGCCGGAGAACGGCTTGACCATGGCCGTCGGCAAGGCATCGACGAACCGCGTATCCCAGCCGGCCCATTGCACCAGGTGGCGGATGCCGTCCAGGCCGAAATCCAGCGCCCCCGACGCCCGCAGCACGCCGACGGCGCAGAGCATCGCCACCAGGTACGGCAGCAGGTTCTTGGCAACGTCGAACCCTTCTTTCGCGCCTTCGATGAAGGCCTCGTACACCTTGACCTTGCGCAGCGCGCCCACCACCAGGAACAGGATGATCAGGCCAAACAGGGTCAGGTTGCCCAGGATCGATGACAACCCCGCCAGGGCCGTGGCCGAGAGCGTCGCCAGCAACGCCATGAAGCCGCCCAGCGCCAGTGCCCCCGGGATCAGGTAGGCCAGCACCACCGGGTCCCAGAGGCGCAGGCGCTGCATGAATGCCACGGACAACAACCCCATCAGGGTCGAGCCGCTGGTAGCGATCAGGATTGGCAGGAACACCAGGGTCGGGTCCGGCGCGCCTTGCTGGGCGCGGTACATGAAGATGGTCACCGGCAGCAGCGTCAGCGACGAGGCGTTGAGCACCAGGAACAGAATCTGCGCATTGCTGGCGATGGTCGGGCTGGGGTTGAGGTCTTGCAGGGCACGCATGGCCTTGAGGCCGATGGGGGTGGCCGCATTGTCCAGCCCCAGGCCGTTGGCGGCGAAGTTGAGGGTGATCAGGCCGATCGCCGGATGGCCGGCCGGCACTTCCGGCATCAAGCGCAAGAACAGCGGGCCGAGGGCCTTGGCCAGCCAGTCGACGATGCCGGCCTTTTCGGCGATGCGCAGGAAGCCCAGCCAGAGGGTCAGGGTGCCGAACAGCAGGACCATGACCTCCACCGACAGCTTGGCCATGGCGAAAATACTTTCCACCATGGCCGCGAAGATCCCGGCGTTGCCGCCGATCAACCACTGCGCCAGCGCCGACACGGCTGCCACGATAAAGAAGCCAAGCCACAGGCCATTGAGCATCGGTTAAACCCCCCGGAAGATGCGGCGAATGATAGCGGGGCTGGCAGAAACGACAAACCCCGGATTTTTCCGGGGTTTGATAGTCACTGCGCAAGCCTCCTGTGGGAGCGAGCTTGCTCGCGATGGCGTCGGATCAGTCAGCATGGATGTTGGCTGACACTCCGCAATCGCGAGCAAGCTCGCTCCCACAGAGGGGGTGCGCATCAGCGGCTGGAGATTTCTCCCGCCGGCAGCGGCTCCTTGCTGCGCCAGTGCGGCAGGGAGTTCCAGTAGCGCTGGCCCTTGGCATCGTCGTACATGCCTTCCCAACGGGCGATGACCAGCACGGCCAAGGCATTGCCGATGACGTTCAGCGCGGTACGGGCCATGTCCATGATGCGGTCGACACCGGCGATGAAGGCCAGGCCTTCCAGGGGAATGCCCACGCTGCCCAAGGTAGCCAGCAGGACCACGAAGGACACGCCCGGCACGCCGGCAATACCCTTGGAGGTGACCATCAGGGTCAGCACCAGCAGCAACTGTTGGCTGATGGACAGGTCGATGCCGTACAGCTGGGCGATGAAAATCGCCGCGATGCTCTGGTACAGGGTCGAGCCGTCGAGGTTGAACGAATAACCGGTGGGCACCACGAAACTGCAGATGGCTTTCGGAGCGCCATAGGCTTCCATCTTCTCGATCACCCGCGGCAGCACGGTTTCGGAGCTGGCGGTGGAGTAGGCCAGCACCAGCTCATCCTTGAAGATGCGCATCAGCTTGAGCACCGAGAACCCGAACAGGCGGGCGATCAGGCCCAGCACCACGAAGGCGAAGAAGGCGATGGCGACGTAAACCAGGATCACCAGTTTCGCCAGCGGCAACAGGGATGCGAAGCCGAAGTTGGCGACCGTCACCGCGATCAGGGCGAACACACCGATTGGCGCGTATTGCATGATCATGTGGGTGACCTTGAACATGCTTTCCGACACGCCTTGGAACATTTTCACCAGCGGTTCGCGCAGGTCCGATTGCAGGCTGGACAGGCCCAGGCCGAACAATACGGAGAAGAAGATGATCGGCAGCATCTCGCCACGAGCGACCGCGGCAAAGATGTTCGACGGGATCAGGTTGAGAATGGTCTCGATGAACGCATGCTCATGCTGGACTTCAGCGGCGGTGGCCTGGTACTTGGAAATATCCACCGTGCCCAGGGTGCTCATGTCGATGCCGCTGCCCGGCTGGAAGAAATTGGCCAGCAACAGGCCAACGACGATGGCGATGGTGGTGACGATTTCGAAGTAGAGAATGGTCTTGAGGCCGATACGCCCGAGTTTCTTCGCGTCGCCGACCCCGGCAATGCCGACGATCAGCGAGGAAATCACGATCGGGATCACGATCATCTTGATCAGACGGATAAAGATGTCGCCCGCCGGTTGCAGCACATTGCTGATCCACCAGGCCTTTTCGGCACTGAAATGGTTGAGCAGCGCGCCCAATGCAATCCCGAGCACCAGACCGATGAGGATCTGCCAGGCGAGGCTTAGTCGTGCCTTCTTCATATCGTTACCCTTACTTCAGTTGGACTCGGGCAGTGGCGCGAACGGCTCGTCGCTGACGAAAAAGACATTCGCGCCACTGCCCCCGTATAAGGTCACCCCGAGCGCATGAGCGGCTTACTGGCAGGCGAAAAAAGGCGCAACTATTGCGATGCCAGGGGGGCTCGTCTAATGCCGTAAACGCCTACCCTATGCCGAATCGGCATGAGAATTTCCAAACGAAACCCGCATTACGAGCGGCTCGAATGCGACATTCTTGCTGGCATAAGTGCCGTGAACCGGCCATTTCAGCGTAGCCGGGCTTTTTCTTCCTGGCATGAGGAGGCGATGAAACGGCAACGGATCGAGACGCGACCCAGGAGTGAAATCGTCTCGGTATTCTCCGATATACGGTCAGGGAAAGGGCAATAAATTGGCGGAAGGAGACAAAATGCCGCATCGCGGCCTGCTTGCGACGCCAGCATCGAGCAAGCGCTCTGGGCATGCATAGTGTGATGCGAAGCTCTACGCAAGTTCGCCAAGCCGTGAGGGCTTTGCGAACTTGCGTCACAGCTTTTACCTGACCCGGCCCTTTCGCAGGCACCCCTTGTGCCCGTAGGTCACTCCGACGCTCATCCGTCAGAGCATCCCGGCCCCCTGGTCATGCACCGGCCCTCCTCGGGCTGTGCAGCAGAGAAAAGCAGGGCTGCTTTTCTCGTTTTCAGAATCAGTACCAGTTTGGATCTTTCTTGAGTTGTTCCATTAACAGTTTCTGCATACCTTCATCGGGATCACCGAGAAAACGGTAGTCGGCATGACGGGTCGGCGACTTGTCGGCCGGCAGTCCGGCAGGGACTTCCACCAACATGGCGTAGGCCTCGTCCTTGTCGAAACTGAAGGCGACGATCAGGCGCTTGCTGCGACACGTGGCCTGGGTTTCGCACAGCGGCCCCACCAGGTACTTGTCGCCGTCCTCCTCGACAGCATTCATCTGTTCCGAATCGCCTGACAGGTTCATCACCCATTCGGGCAGGCGTTCTTCTTTTTTGACGACATGCTGCCAAGTCTCGCGGTATTGCGGGTCCGCCTCCAGCAACTGGTTGGCGCGCATCTGTCCGTCATTGGCAGCCATTGCCATGGCACTGCCGCCCAACAACAGGGCGGCGGCCAGTCCTTTGAATGAAACGCTCATGGTCAGCCTCGGCCGCGACGGCCAAAGAAGAAAGAAGCGATGAACATCACCAGGAACACGACAAAGAGAATCTTGGCGATGCCCGTGGCGGTGCCTGCGATACCACCGAAGCCCAGTACGGCGGCGATGATGGCAATGATCAGGAAAGTAATTGCCCAGCTCAACATGGTGATTCTCCTTACGCTTTTCTATTTAGTGAGGGTCTCGCGGTGATGGTTCCGGCACAGTGGACGACCGGTACCTCGAGTTAAAACACCCAACGCTCTTCACGCGGCATATCGGTCACTGGCTGAGCCTGATCGACATCCATCATGCGCATCGAAGCGGAAGCTTCTGCGACGCTGACGGCGGTGAAATGGGTTTGTGGGGCACGGTAAACGGACACCTGGGGCGCTTCTGGCTGTTGACGTTCATGCCAGAGCAACCATTGCTGGCCAATCACGAGCGTGACCAGCAATGCCAAGGCAGCCCATAAGCCCTGCTGGACGTTCAAGGAAGAGAGTCGAAACTGCACGGCACATTGACGATTCATCCTGAAATTCCTCCCCACCCGGGTGTGGTGATCTGGTTGAGGCGCTCTTACGCCACGTTGACCAAAGCATTGCAGCCGGCGTGCCAGGATTTTTTAAGCGCTAAATCCCTTTAAAATCAAATAGTTAGTAAATGATTGAAAGACATGGGGAACGCATCCTGCACGATGGCCCACGCGCACGTCGTGCGTATTGCACGAATGGGAAGGAAAAGGCGTAAGGTTGTTTTGGAATTTCCTGTCAGACGCAGGCGTCGGAATCAGCGACGCGAACCGTCCGACCCTTATAAATAAGAAAAAAAGGAACTCAAATCAGTCTTTTAGGAGTCAGACGTCCACAGAGGCAGGTTCGGTGGGTAATATCCCCTCAGAATCGACCATGCAACTTGCCCGATTTTTCTGACACTAACCCACATCATTCATTAAAGGAGCGTAGGAAAAATGGAATCCGCCACTGAGCACCAAGGCCGCATTCTGCTGGTAGACGATGAGTCCGCCATCCTGCGTACGTTCCGTTACTGCCTGGAAGACGAAGGTTATACCGTCGCCACCGCCAACAGCGCCGCCCAGGCCGACACACTGCTGCAACGCCAGGTGTTTGACCTGTGTTTTCTCGACCTGCGCCTCGGGGAGGACAACGGCCTGGATGTCCTGGCACAAATGCGTATCCAGGCGCCCTGGATGCGGGTCGTCATCGTCACCGCCCACTCGGCCGTCGACACCGCAGTCGATGCGATCCAGGCCGGGGCCGCCGACTATCTGGTCAAGCCTTGCAGCCCGGATCAACTGCGCCTGGCCACCGCCAAGCAATTGGAAGTGCGCCAGCTGTCGGCAAGGCTCGAAGCCCTGGAAGGGGAAGTGCGCAAACCCAAGGACGGTCTCGATTCCCATAGCCCGGCGATGAAAGTCGTCCTGGAGACCGCCCGCCAAGTCGCCAGCACCGACGCCAATATCCTGATCCTCGGCGAATCCGGTACCGGTAAAGGTGAGTTGGCCCGGGCGATCCATGGCTGGAGCAAACGCGCGAAAAAGTCCTGCGTCACCATCAATTGCCCGTCGCTGACCGCCGAATTGATGGAAAGCGAGTTGTTTGGTCACAGCCGTGGGGCCTTCACCGGCGCCAGCGAAAGTACCCTGGGGCGGGTCAACCAGGCCGACGGCGGCACGCTGTTTCTCGACGAGATCGGCGATTTTCCCCTGACTTTGCAGCCTAAGTTATTGCGGTTCATCCAGGACAAGGAATATGAGCGGGTAGGGGACCCGGTCACCCGTCGCGCCGACGTGCGGATTCTCGCCGCCACCAACCTCAACCTCGAGGACATGGTGCGCGACGGGCGCTTTCGCGAAGACCTGCTGTATCGCCTGAACGTCATCACCCTGCATCTGCCACCGTTGCGTGAGCGCGCCGAAGACATCCTGACCCTGGCCGACCGCTTCCTGGCCCGCTTCGTCAAGGAATACGCGCGCCCGGCCCGGGGCTTCAGCGACGAGGCTCGCGAAGCGCTGCTAGGCTACCGATGGCCCGGCAACATCCGCGAACTGCGCAACGTGGTCGAGCGCGCCAGCATCATCTGCCCGCAGGAAAAAGTCGAAATCAGTCACTTGGGCATGGCCGAGCAGCCGGTCAACAATGCACCGCGCATCGGTGCCGCACTGAGCCTTGACGAGCTGGAAAAAGCCCACATCGGGGCGGTGCTGGCCACGGCTGACACGCTCGATCAGGCGGCCAAGACCTTGGGTATCGATGCCTCCACGCTGTATCGCAAACGCAAGCAGTACAACCTGTGAGCGACACCTTATGAAACTGGCGATGAAGCTGCGCACACGACTGTTTCTCAGTATCTCGGCCCTGATCACCGTGGCATTGCTGGGATTGGTGCTTGGCTTGGTCAGCGTCATGCAAATGGCCAATACCCAGGAACAATCGGTACGCGACAACTTCATCCTGCTGGACCTGGGCCTCAAGCTGCGCCAGACCCTCGGCGATCAGTTGATCATCATGCTCGACGACAAGCCCGACCTGGCCGCCCTGGAGGCATCCGAGCGGCAATACCTGGCGCTGATCGACCAAGGGATCGCCCACGAAAGAAAGCTGGACAACACGGCCGTCAGCTTCAGCAGGGCCAAGGCCGACTACGTTGAATTTCTCGAGGCCTTCACCGCGTCTCGCCAGCAACCGAGACAGCTCACGGGCATCAAGGACCTCACCGAAAAATTCAACGTGCTGCGTAATGGACTGATCGACAGCTATCGCCAGGCCCTGACCAAGATCGGTGAAACCCAGGACCGCGCGCGCGAACGCGCCTTGTGGATTTCCGGGCTGCTGGGGCTGGTGGGGTTTGCGGTCCTGGTCATCGGTTTTATCACGGCCCATGGCCTTGCCCGGCGTTTCGGCGCACCGATCGAGGCGCTGGCCGCGGCGGCGGATGATATCGGCCAGGGCAATTTCGAGGTCACGCTGCCCGTTTCTTCCGCCGCCGAGTTGAATTTGCTGACCCGTCGTTTCGGGGTCATGGCCCAGGCACTGCGCGAGCATCAGGCCACCAATGTCGATGAACTGCTCGCCGGCCAGCAACGTTTGCAGGCGGTGCTCGACAGCATCGACGACGGCTTGCTGATGATCGATCGCCAAGGCCAGCTAGAGCACCTCAACCCGGTGGCCCAGCGTCAATTGGGCTGGGATGAGGCGCGCCTGGGACAAGGGCTCGGCGAGGCGCTGGGACGCCTGGAGCTGGATGAAGAATTGCACCTGGTGCTGCGCGGTGGAACCCTGGAGCGTGCGCCGGAAGACCTGAGCATCGAGGTCGATGGCGAGTCGCGGGTGCTGACCTACAGCCTCACGCCGGTCAGCCACACCCAGGGCCACATCCTCGGCGCGGTCATGGTGCTGCATGACGTCACCGAACAGCGCGCCTTCGAACGGGTGCGCAGCGAATTCGTCCTGCGTGCCTCCCATGAGCTGCGCACGCCAGTGACGGGCATGCACATGGCATTCGGCCTGTTGCAGGAGCGCCTGCACTTCCCACCGGAGTCCCGCGAGGCCGATCTGCTCAACACCGTCACGGAAGAAATGCAGCGGCTGATGCAACTGATCAATGACCTGCTGAATTTCTCTCGCTACCAGAACGGTCTGCAAAAGCTGACCCTGGCGCCTTGTTCCATCGACGACCTGTTGGAAGAGGCCCGGCTGCGGTTCGCCGAGCAGGCCCAAGCCAAAGGTATCGAGCTGCTGGTGGCGATTCAGGGCCCATTGCCGCGGCTGCATGCCGACGCTGCGCAACTGGATCGGGTGCTCGATAACCTGATCGACAACGCCATGCGCCACACCGGCGAAGACGGCCAGATCCGCTTGCAGGCCCGACGCCACGGCGAGCGGGTGATCATCAGTGTCGAAGACAACGGTGAAGGCATTGCCTACGGCCAACAGGGAAGGATCTTCGAGCCTTTCGTCCAGGTCGGACGCAAGAAGGGTGGCGCCGGCCTCGGGCTGGCCTTGTGCAAGGAGATCGTCCAGCTCCACGGCGGACGCATGGGCGTTTATTCAAGGCCGGGGCAGGGCACGCAGTTCTACATGGCGCTGACGGTCTGAGCACCAGGCCTGGAAAACCTAGGCTTCATCATCAAGGCGACGCCCACGCAGGCGTCGGCCACGGGTAATCAATTCGATGAGCTGGACCGCGCTGAGGGCATGGGCGAACAGCCAGCCCTGGCCGAACCTCACCCCTTCGCTGCTTAAATAAGAGGCCTGGGCTTCATGCTCGATGCCTTCGGCGATCACCTTGAGCTCCAGCGCGTGAGCCATGCGGATGATGTGTGGGGCCACGCCGCTGCTAGCGGCATCGTGGCCCAAGGCATCGATGAAGGCCTTGTCGATTTTCAGGCAGTCCACCGGCAGGGTTTGCAGGTAGGCCAGGCTGCAATAACCGGTGCCGAAATCGTCGATCAGCACCTGATGCCCAACGTCGCGCAGCGATTGCAGGTTATCCCGGGCAACCAACACATCGATCAGCCCGCGCTCGGTCACTTCGAAGGCAATCTGGTGCGCCGAGACCCGATGCAACGCCAGCAGGCGAGCGATCACTTCGCCAATACGCGGCACCATCACATCGCAGGCCGCCAGGTTCACCGAGATATACAGCTGCGGATTGGCCCGCAACAGCTGGCCCAATTGATCGAACAGCCGCTGCAGCACGAAATCGGTGATCTGGCGGATCTGCCCGGTGTTCTCGGCCATCGGGATAAACAAGTCCGGGCTGGTCAGGGTGCCATCCGGTCGTCGCCAGCGCAGCAAGGCTTCGGCACCGACGCAGTTGCGGCTGTCCAGATCGAAAATCGGCTGGTACAGCACCTGTAATTCACCGCGCCGGATGGCCCCGTGCAGTTCGGCGTCCATGGACTGGCGATGGCGCGCCAGCAGAAACACCTGGAAACCAATCCCCAGGCCCAGCACCAAGCTGATGGGCAACATCCACCAGGCATAGGCCGGCACCTTGAAACCGTTGCGCTGGGCGATCAGCACCAGTTGATATTCCGGGCTGTCGGTGGGCATCCGATAAATCAGCCGGGTCTGCGTCACCTGCAAGGCATTCTGGCTTTTCGGTGGCCAAGGCTCTGTAGGCGGCCAGTGTTGTTGGGTGCCCAACACGGGAATGGCCCGCGTGCCGTGATCCAGGACCACCAGCAGGCTGCTGCCCGGTGGCAGGTCGACCACGTCGGCCAAATGCCCCCGGGAGGTGGCGACTCGGAAATTGCCACGGCCCAGCATCAACGCAGCGCGGTCTTCGTTGGGTTCGGTGGTGGTATTGAGCCAATAGCTGTAGGTGGGGCCTCGAAGATCGGGCGGCCGGGCCACCGACAACCCGCTCTGGCGCGGACGATTGGAGCAGACGCCGCTGCCATCGATGTACACCGCTTCATAAACGAAACGGTAATTGAAGCTGACTTCTCGCAAGGTCGCGATCATGTCATCGTCGCAGCCGCGCAACGGCTGGTTCTGCAGGTCGTCGAGGCCTTCACGCAATTGCCCGAAAAGCTGTTCCAGCCGTTGCAGAAAGCGCTCGCCCTGGGCATTCATCTGGTCGCTTTCACGCTGCTGGATCTGCTCCACGACCACGAACAGACTGCCCGTCAGCAGCAGGAACGTACTCAGGGCAGCCGCCATCATCGCCAGGAACAGGGGGCGATGGAGCCAGCTCTGTAAGGTTTCGCGCGCAGCCGTCATCATGGGTAATCCGAAAGTTACCAATGAGTTATAGCTTCTGATTTGAATTTGGCCCGATTCGTCGGACGGGCGTCATTATTTTGTCTGGTTGAGTACCTGCAGAATCGCCGCGCTTTGCGGGTCCGGCATGCCATCGAAGCGGGTCGGCCGGTAGTGCATCTGAAAAGCGGCCAGCACGTGGTGGGTGGCTACGTCCCATTCACCGGTCTGGGGCGTCGGGTAGCCCAGACGGGCCAGCTCGGCCTGGAACCAAGTGGCGGGCGGTAGCTGCGTTGCGAAGAAAACCTGCTGGCGTGCGACGGCCTGTTCATCCGGCCAGACCCCCAGGCCCGCTTGCGCCAGACGCTTCCAGGGGAACAGCGGCCCCGGATCGAGCTTGCGCAGGGGCGCGATGTCACTGTGGCCGATAATGCTGCGCGGGCTGATCCCGTTGCGCTGGATGATGTCCTTGAGCAAGACGGTCAAGGCCTGGACCTGAGCTTCGCTGTAGGGATACCAGCGGCGCCCGGTGGGCGTGTCGACGAACCCCGGATTGACGATTTCGATGCCGATGGAGCTGGAATTGAGCCAGGTCCGGCCTTCCCATTCACTTTCCCCGGCGTGCCAGGCGCGCCGGCTTTCATCCACCAGCTTGTAGATGGTCGCGTCTTTATCGTCGCCAATCAGGTAATGGGCACTGACTTCACCATGGGTCAGCAGGGCCAGCGAACGCTCCAGGGACGCCGAGGTGTAATGCACCACCACGAATTGAATGCGGTTGTCATGGTTGACGGAGGGGTGACTGGTGTCGAACCGAGGGCCGCTGGTGCAGCCGGCCAGGATAAATAAAGAAACAATGAGCGAAAAAAATTTCATAGCGGAAGGCATTACGCGCTGGAGGTAATGCAACAGTGTAACGTATCGCCCCGCGATGATCCGCTGCGTGGGGCGATATTAAACAAATTGGAACAATTAGCCCTCAGCCCAGCTCCACGCGATTGCGTCCGGCATTTTTGGCCCGGTACAGCGCCTGATCGGCTCTTTTAAGCACCGAATCGCTGTGTTCCCCCGACTTGAAAGCCGTCATGCCCACCGAGACCGTCACCGTCACCGGTTCGCCCTTGAAATGAAACGGGCAGGCTTCGATGGCCAGGCGCAGTGCCTCGGCCAGCTTGGCGCCAGCCGCCATGGGGGTATCCGGCACCAGCAGGACAAACTCCTCGCCACCAAAACGCGCAATGAAATCGCCGCCACGCAGGCGTTTGCGCAGGACCGAAGCGATCAGTTTCAACACCCGGTCCCCGGCCAGATGGCCGTAGTTGTCATTGATGCGCTTGAAATGATCGAGATCGAGCATGGCCAGCAGCAAGCTGTTGCCGTGCTGCTGCCACTGAACGACTTCATGCTCCAGACGCTCGGACCAGGCGGCGCGATTGGGCAACCCGGTGAGCGGATCGACCAGCGCTTTCTGCCGCTGTTCCTCGAGATTTTCCCGCACGACCTGAGCGTCCTGCTCCATCAGCGCGACGCGATCGGACAGGCTTTTCAGGCGCGTCGAGACTTCCTGCTCGCGTTGATCACGTTGCCGGCGGTGCTGGTCCATTGTCCCAAGCAAGCCTTCAAGGTGATTCTCAAGCACCTGCTTGAGGCCCTCCAAGTCATCGGCTTGTTGCACGCTGCTTTGCAGGCCGTCCACCTGTTCGCGAATCTGGGTGTCCATTTCCCGGGAGGCCGAGAGGTGGTCGGCGTGGTCTTCACTGGCGGCCTGCAGGCTGCTCTGGAAGGACTCGAGACGATCATTGAGGCGTTGCAGGTACGCTTCGAATTCATGCTGCCCAGTGTCGGTGATGGCCAGCATCAATACCGCCAGATCATCGAGGATCGGTAGCAATTCGTACCAGTTCAAGCCATTTCGCAACCGCTCACCCATGGCTTCGGCTTGTGGCCGATGACGCTCGGGCAAGGTCAGGTCGCCCAACAGGCCCAGCAAAGTGTCTTCGATGTGCTTGGCGACCGAGCTGTAGGACGGTTCCGGCGAGTCAGGTAGGGCGTATTGGGCGTCAGCCACATCGGCGGCGGCCAAGGGCGCGAGCGCGGGCGCGTCAGGCTCGGCTTCTGTTGGAGGCGCCGAGGGGTCGGAGAGGGCCTGTGGCGCCTCCTCGGGCATCAGCTCGTCGGGATTTTCCAGGGTAGGTGCCGCTACCGAGAGCTCGTCGGCAACCACCGCTGGCAAGGGGGCTGGCTGGGCGGCCTCGTCCGGCTCGTCGATCGGCTGAGCCACTTCGGCTGCTGGTGCCAGGGCGGGCGCCGGAGCGGGTTCGGCCTGCGGCGCAACCTGGTCGACCGGTTCGGGCGTTACCTCCAATGTGGGTGCTTGCTCCGCTACCGACGGTGCTGGTGCGACGGATGCTGTGTGAGCCGCTGGCTCAACGACTACTGGCAGGGCCGCGTCTGCCGCGGGCGCCACGCTGGCCAGGGCAGGCTCGTGAGGCTGGGGCGGCGGGTCCTCATGGACTTGGCCACCAAACAGCCGTTGCAGCAATCCGGGGCGGCTCGGTTCGACAGGGGCGTCCAGAACCCTCAGGGCCTTGCCTTGCAAACCGCTCAATTCGCTGAGCAGCAGCGGAATCTCCCGGGCCTGGCCGACCCGCTCTTCCAACTGCTTGGAAAATTTCTTCAGGGGCCGGCTGACTTCCTTCGGCAGCGGCAGGCTTTGCAACTGGGCCACCAGGGCCGTCAATGCGGTGCTCATCTGCTCGATGCGGGTTTCGCGGCGCTGTTCGGAATCGAGTACGGCTTTCTCCAGGCGCGGCAGCAGGGCGGCGAGGCCGGCGTCCATGTCATCGGTGCGCACCACCTCGCGCATCTCTTTCATGCATTGGTCGACGACCCGATCAGTGCCCTCGGCGGCCAGTGTGCTGCGCACCAGGCCACGACGCAGCAAGTCGAGTCGAGCATCCCAACGGCGCTCGAGCTTTTCCTGCTGTTCGATACTCTTGAAGTATTTCTCTCTCCAGCGTTCGGCTTCGTCGCTCATTCATCGGATCCGCGAGGGGCAGTACTCAGCGCGGGGAATGCATCGACCGTGAGCGAACCCGGCAAACGAATTTCTACCGCGACCGGCAGGTGATCGGAAATGGGTTGGGCCAACACCTCGACACGTTCGAGGGTCAGGGTCGGGCTCAACAGGATATGGTCCAGGCAGCGCTGGGGGCGCCAGCTGGGGAATGTCGCTTCCAGTTGTGGTGCGAGCAGACCGAGATCGCGCAGGGGCGAGGTCTGCAGCAGGTCGTTGGCGTGGGTGTTCATGTCACCCATCAGTATCTGGTGCTTGTAGCCGCCGATCAGCTCGCGAATGTACGCCAGCTGCATCGTCCGGGTGCGCGCCCCGAGCGCCAGGTGCATCATGACCACGACCAGCGCCTCCGGCCCTTCGCCGAAACGCGCAAGAATCGCCCCGCGCCCCTTGGGGCCCGGCAGCGGATGGTCCTCGATCGCCCAGGGACGCAAACGACTCAACACGCCATTGCTGTGCTGGCCGAGACGTCCGAGGTTGCGATTGAGTTGCTGGTACCAGTAGGGGAAGGCGCCCAATTGGGCCAGGTGTTCCACCTGATTGACGTAGCCTGACCGCAGGCTCCCGCCGTCGGCCTCTTGCAGGGCTACCAGGTCGAAATCCTTGAGCAGGTCGCCGATTTTCTGCAAGTTGCCGGCACGCCCGGTGTGCGGCAGCAAATGTTGCCAGCCGCGGGTCAGGTAATGCCGGTAGCGTTCGGTGCTGATGCCCACCTGGATATTGAAGCTGAGCAATCGCAGGCGGCTATCGGCAGGCAGGCCCGTGGACGTGACATGGTGCTCGTTGACCCGTGGTTCATGCAGGCCAACGATACGTTCGCTACTCCAGCGGGCCATGGGCGTGGGCCGCGCTTAGTTGGCGGCAGCCTTGGTGGCCGCTCGCTCTTTGGCGATCAGTTGATCGGCCAGTTGCAGCGCTTCATTGGCGCCGCCGGCGGAGCCGATGTCAAAGCGATATTTACCGTTGACGATCATGGTCGGTACACCGGTGATCTCATACTTCTTCGCCAGGTCACGGGCCTTCTTGATCTGGCCCTGGATGGCAAAGGAGTCGAAGGTGGCCAGGAACTTGTCCTTGTCTACGCCTTGGGTCGCCAGGAAGTCGGCCATGTCATCTTTGTCGGTCAGCTTCTTGTGTTCTTTCTGGATCGCGTTGAAAACGGCAGCGTGAACCTGGTGCTCGACGCCCATGGCTTCGAGGGTCAGGAACATCTGGCCGTGAGCGTCCCATGGGCCACCAAACATGGCGGGGATCCGGACGAAATTAACGTCCGACGGCAGTTTCTCGACCCATGGGTTGATGACCGGTTCGAACGCGTAGCAATGCGGGCAGCCGTACCAGAACAACTCCACGACTTCGATCTTGCCAGGCTCTGCCACCGCAACGGGGTTGGTCAATTCGACATAGGGGGCGGCGGGCTTTTCAGCCGCTTGGGCAGTCATGCCGAACAGGCTGGCGGCGACGAGCGCGGCGCTGATGATCAGATTACGCATGCTTTACTCCTGGACAATGAGGGGGCCTCGCAAGACCTGCTTCTTAAGACAGACCGTGGCGAGTTCAAGTTCGCTAGTGTAACGGTAGCGGCCACAAAAAAGGGCGGCCAAAGCCACCCTTTTGATGCTCGCATCGACAGATTAATCGAGCGTTAACGTTGCAAGAGGTGTATCCCCCCAACGGCCTTAGTGCAAGCCCTGGATGTAGCTGGAGAGGGCCGCGATATCTTCGTCGCTCAGCTTTTTGGCGATGCTCTGCATGGGCTTGGTGTCGCCATCGTTGGTCCGGCCACCTTCTTCTTTGCGGAAGTCGGTCAGTTGCTTGCCGACGTACTGGGCATGCTGGCCGCCCAGATGTGGGAAACCGGCAGCGGCGTTGCCTTTGCCATCCGGGGAGTGGCAACCGGTGCAGGCTGGCAAGCCTTTGTCGAGGTTGCCGCCGCGGAACAGCGCTTCACCGCGAGCCACGAGTTTTGGATCGGCGGCGCCGACGCTGCCCTTCTGGCTGGCGAAATAGGCCGCGATGTCCGCCAGGTCCTGATCGCTCAGGTTGGTCAGCAGGCCGGTCATTTCCAACACCGTGCGCTTGCCGGACTTGATATCGTGCAGCTGCTTGTTCAGGTAACGCTCGCCCTGGCCCGCCAGTTTCGGAAAGTTGGGCGCCATGCTATTGCCATCTGGGCCGTGGCAGGCCCCGCATACGGCCGCTTTCGCCTGACCGGCAGCGGCATCGCCAGCGGCGTGGGCTACGCCGGATATCCCCAAGGTCAACAGCAGACTCACGATCAGTTTGTTCATCAGCTAATCCAACTACGGCTAAGGGTTAAAGAGTTATGGACCGGGTTTACTCGCTCATCCACTGGATGATGGCTCGGTAATCCTCGGCACTGCAGTCCATGCACAAACCACGCGGCGGCATCGCCTTGAAACCCTGGGTCACGTGTTGCACCAGCGTCCCCATACCTTTCGCCAACCTCGGCGTCCAAGCTTCCTGATCACCCTTGCGGGGCGCCATGGGGAGTTGGCCGGAATGACAGGCACCACAAACACGGTTGTACACAGCTTCCGGATCCTGTGTAGCCTGAGCGCTGTAAAGCGGCATCAAGACACCGGCAGCTAGCAGCCATTTCGTCATAAAACGACCTTTTCAGGGTTGGGAACGAGCTGCGTTCTAATGCGCAATTTCGGTCGGTCGCTCCCGTGGGCCTCATCCTACGCTGGGACAAAGCGCACACAAAATCTGCGGCATTATATACTGGCGTCACTGAAACGGAAACGACACAGCTTGCCGCGTCCATTCCCGACGCCGCCCACATCGGAAATCCCATGCAACTGAAGAACCCCATCCTTGGCCTGTGCCAACAGTCCACCTTCATGCTCAGCGCCGCCAAAGTCGATCAATGCCCAGACGACGAAGGCTTCGAAGTGGCTTTTGCCGGGCGTTCCAATGCCGGCAAATCCAGCGCGCTGAACACCTTGACCCATGCGAGCCTGGCGCGCACCTCGAAAACCCCGGGTCGCACGCAGCTCTTGAACTTCTTCAAGCTAGACGATGAACGACGTTTGGTCGACCTGCCCGGCTACGGCTACGCGAAAGTACCGATCCCGCTCAAGCAACATTGGCAGCGCCACCTGGAAGCGTACCTGGGCAGCCGCGAGAGTTTGAAAGGCCTGATCCTGATGATGGACATCCGCCATCCGATGACCGACTTCGACCTGTTGATGCTCGATTGGGCGGTCGCCAGCGGCATGCCGATGCACATCCTGCTGACCAAGGCCGACAAGCTCACCTACGGCGCGGCGAAAAATACCTTGCTCAAAGTGCAGTCGGAAATTCGCAAGGGCTGGGGCGACGCGATCACCATCCAGTTGTTCTCGGCGCCCAAGCGCATGGGCCTGGAAGAAGCCTATACGGTGCTGGCCGACTGGATGGAATTGGCGGACAAGGGCAGCGAAGGCGCCGAATAAGCCAAATCGCAGGCAAAAAAAACCCCGGACTTCTTATGGGGAGGGGGAAGTTCGGGGTCCAAGTTCCGGACCGCTAGGGCGGGGTCCAGATATCTGCCAACACTTAACACAACATAGGAGCATTGAAGGGCTTCACCAGCCATTCAGAATCTCTGAGTGGCGATTCACGGGTTTAGTTCAGATTATTTTTGGAAATAACCGTAGGAATTTTCCGAACTAAAGACATCATCCCTGGGTTTTCAGTGAGCCAATGTGGCATGGGGTAGCTGGGCCGATGCTATCGCGAGCAAGCTCGCTCCCACAGGGATAGGTGTCGGGCTCGGTATTCGGCTCGACACAAAACCCATTGTGGGAGCGAGCTTGCTCGCGATGACCATCTTTCATTCCCCGCAGCGGTATCCGCCGCCAAAAGAGCCCTCGACCTCAGGGCTTGGGAATCAGTGCGCCTCGTCCCAGTTATTGCCCACGCCCACTTCCACCAACAGCGGCACGTCCAGCGTGGCGGCGGTGCTCATGTGCTGGCGGATTTCTTCGCGCACCTGATCGACCAGGTCTTCACGCACTTCCAGCACCAGTTCGTCGTGGACCTGCAGGATGACCTTCGCATCCAGCCCGGACGCCGTCAGCCAGCGGTCCACGGCGACCATCGCTTTCTTGATGATGTCGGCCGCCGTGCCCTGCATCGGCGCGTTGATGGCGGTGCGCTCGGCGCCTTTGCGCAGGGCCGGGTTTTTCGCGTTGATGTCCGGCAGGTACAACCGGCGACCGAAAATGGTTTCGACAAAACCTTGCTCGGCCGCCTGGGCGCGGGTGCGTTCCATGTACGCCAGCACACCTGGGTAGCGAGTGAAGTAGCGGTCGATGTAGGCCTGGGACTGCTTGCGATCGACGCCGATCTGCTTGGCCAGGCCGAACGCGCTCATGCCGTAGATCAAACCGAAGTTGATCGCCTTGGCGCTGCGGCGCTGGTCATGGGTCACCGCGTCCAAGTCGACGCCGAACACCTCGGCGGCCGTGGCCCGGTGCACGTCCAGGTCATTACGGAACGCATGGAGCAACCCTTCGTCCTTGGCCAGGTGCGCCATGATCCGCAGTTCGATTTGCGAATAGTCCGCCGCCAGCAGCTTGTAGCCTTTCGGCGCGACGAACGCCTGGCGGATGCGTCGGCCTTCGGCCGTGCGAATCGGAATGTTCTGCAGGTTCGGATCGATGGACGACAGGCGCCCGGTCGCGGCGACGGCCTGCTGGTAATTGGTGTGGACGCGGCCGGTGCGGCTGTTGATCTGTTCCGGCAGGCGATCGGTGTAGGTGCTCTTGAGCTTGCTCAGGGAGCGGTACTGCATCAGCACCTTGGGCAGCGGGTAATCCTGCTCCGCCAGCTCGGCGAGCACCGCTTCGGCGGTGGACGCCTGTCCCTTGGCGGTTTTGCTGAGCACCGGCAAGCCAAGCTTTTCGTACAGGATCACGCCCAATTGCTTCGGCGAACCCAGGTTGAATTCCTCGCCGGCGATAGCAAACGCCTCACGCTCCAGTGCCACCAGTTTTTCGCCCAGCTCGACACTTTGCACGCCCAGCAGGTTGGCATCGACCAATGCCCCCTGGCGCTCGATGCGGGCCAGGACCGGCATCAGCGGCATTTCGATGTCGTTGAGCACCGGGCCCAGGCTTGGCGTGGCGGCCAGCTTTTCCTGCAAGGCCTGGTGCAGGCGGAAGGTCACGTCGGCGTCTTCGGCGGCGTAAGGGCCGGCCAGTTCCAGGGAGATCTGGTCGAAGGTCAGTTGCTTGGCCCCTTTGCCAGCGATGTCCTGGAAATCGGTCTTGCTCTGACCCAGGTACTTGAGCGCCAGACTGTCCATGTCGTGGCGGGTCGCGGTGGAGTCCAGCACGTAGGATTCGAGCATGGTGTCGAAGGCGATGCCCTGGACCAGGATGCCATTGTTCTGGTCGCCACCGATGGCGCAGTTGGCCAGGATGTTGGTTTCGAACTTGGCGTGCTGGCCGATCTTGAGCTTGTTCGGGTTTTCCAACAGCGGTTTGAGCGCCGTGAGCACCGTGTCGCGGTCCAGTTGCTCCGGCACGCCCATGTAGGAGTGGGTCAGCGGGATGTAGGCCGCCTCGAAAGGGGCCACGGCGAACGACAGGCCGACCAGTTGCGAATGCTGGGCATCACCGCCGTTGGTTTCGGTGACAAAAGCGAACAGCGGCGCCTTCTCCAGTTTCGCCAGCCACGCCTCGAACTGCGCCTGATCGAGGATGAGGTCGTACTTGGCCTCGGCGGCGCCGGGCTGTTCTTCGGCCACTTCGACGATCTCCTGGCCGACACGCTTGGCGTCCCGCTGGTTTTCCTCGAACCAGCTCTTGAACTCCAGCAGCGTGTACAGCTCGGCCAGCTTCTCGTGATCGGGTGCGCCCATTTGCAGGTCGTCAAGGCCGATGTCCAACGGCACGTCGGTCTTGATGGTCGCCAGCTCGTAGGAAAGAAACGCCATTTCCTTGTGCTCTTCGAGCTTGGCGGCCAGGGTCTTGGCGCCACGGATCGGCAAGGTGGCAACGATGTCCAGTTGAGCGTACAGCTCGGTCAGGCCGCCATTGACGCCCACCAACAGGCCGGAAGCGGTCTTCGGTCCGATGCCCGGAACGCCCGGGATGTTGTCGGACGAATCGCCCATCAGCGCCAGGTAATCGATGATCTGCTCTGGAGCGACGCCAAACTTCTCCTTCACGCCAGCCACATCCAGGGCGCTACCGGTCATGGTATTGACCAAGGTAATGTGCCCGTCGACCAGCTGCGCCATGTCCTTGTCGCCGGTGGAGATCACCACCGGACGGTCGGCCGCGGCGCTGCTGCGGGCCAGGGTGCCGATCACATCATCGGCTTCGACGTTGTCCACACACAGCAGCGGGAAGCCCAGGGCCTTGACGCTGGCATGCAGCGGCTCGATCTGCACGCGCATGTCGTCGGGCATGCTCGGGCGGTTGGCCTTGTATTCGGCGTACAGCGCATCGCGAAATGTCCCACCCTTGGCGTCGAACACCACGGCGAACGGACTGTCCGGATACTGCTTGCGCAGGCTCTTGAGCATGTTCAACACGCCTTTGACCGCACCGGTCGGCAGGCCTTTGGACGTGGTCAGCGGTGGCAGCGCGTGGAAGGCGCGGTACAGATAAGAAGAACCGTCCACCAGGACGAGGGGGGCTTGGCTCATGAGCAGGATCAACCTTTTCGGCGGGTCCGGGGCTAGAATAGCGGGACCGTTGACGACAAAGGGACAAGGTTATCATGCGTACACTAAATCGCCTGTTACTGGCTGGCTTGTTTGCAATCACCCCGTTGGCCGTCATGGCAGCGGACGACGCCCCCTCGGCGGACCCGGATGTCACCATCCGCACCGAAGGCGATAAAACCATTCAGGAGTATCGGCAAAACGGATTTCTGTACGCGATCAAGGTCACGCCCAAGAACGGCAAGCCTTATTTCCTGGTGCGCGCCGACGGCAGCGATGCAAACTTCATCCGTTCGGACCAGCCGGATATGCTGATTCCGTCCTGGAAAATCTTTGAGTGGTAATACCGCTCTGCACTTCAACCGGCGCCCGCTGAAGGGCGCCCGTACTGGCAGTTTTAACCATGTCTGTGTTCACGCCCCTGGCTCGGCCCGAGCTGGAAACCTTTCTCGCCCCTTATGGGCTTGGCCGCCTGCTTGATTTCCAGGGGATCGCCGCCGGCAGCGAAAACACCAATTTCTTCATCAGCCTGGAGCAGGGCGAGTTCGTCCTGACCCTGGTCGAGCGCGGTCCGGTGCAGGAAATGCCGTTCTTCATCGAACTGCTGGACGTGCTGCATGACGCCGACCTGCCGGTGCCTTACGCCTTGCGCACCACCGACGGCGTGGCGCTGCGGGAGCTGGCGGGCAAGCCGGCGCTGTTGCAACCGCGCCTGGCGGGCAAGCACATCAAGCAGGCCAACGCCCAGCACTGCGCCCAGGTCGGGGAGTTGCTGGCGCATCTGCACTTGGCGACCCGGGACAACATGATCAAGCGCAAGACCGATCGCGGCCTGGACTGGATGCAGGAGGAGGGCGCCAAGCTGCTCTCGCACCTCGACGCTGAGCCGCGTCGGCTGCTCGAAACGGCGCTGGATGAAATCGCGCAGCAGAAGGTTGGCATCCTGGCGCTGCCGCGCGCCAACATCCATGCCGATCTGTTCCGCGACAATGCGATGTTCGAAGGCACGCACCTGACCGGCTTGATCGACTTCTACAACGCCTGCTCCGGGCCGATGCTGTATGACGTCGCCATCGCCTTGAATGACTGGTGCTCGGATGACAACGGTGTGCTCGATGGCCCGCGGGCGCGAGCTTTACTGGGTGCCTATGCGGCGCTGCGGCCATTCACCGCCGCCGAGGCCCAGCTATGGCCAACCATGCTCCGCGTGGCGTGCGTGCGGTTCTGGCTGTCGCGATTGATCGCCGCCGAGTCGTTCGCCGGGCAGGATGTGTTGATTCACGATCCGATGGAGTTCCAGCAGCGCCTGGCGCAGCGGCAGACGGTTCACGCGTTGTTGCCGTTCGCCCTGTAACAGCAGGCAAGCGCGAAGCTAAATGCTTTTGTGGCGAGGGAGCTTGCTCCCGCTCGGTTGCGCAGCGACCGCAAGATCTTGGGGCTGCTCCGCACCCCAGCGGGAGCAAGCTCCCTCGCCACAGGATCCATGTTCGGCAGGAGAGACGTGCCGGGGTCACAGCGACTCCAGGCATCCCGCCAGATCATTCCCCAACTTCTCCAACAACTGCTCATACCCCTGCGCCGTCGCCGGGGTATAGCCGCCCAGTGCATCCAGCTCCGCCAGTTTCACCGGCAACCCGGCCACCAGGGTTTCGGCCAGGCGCGGGCGCAACGGCGGCTCGCTGAAGACGCAGGTCTTGCCCACCGCTTGCAAGCGCGTGCGCATCGCCGCCACGTGCTGGGCGCCGGGCTGGACTTCGGCGGCCACGGCGAACACCCCGGCGTGCTTGAGGCCGTAATTGTCTTCGAAATAGTCGAACGCTTCGTGGAACACGAAATACGGTTTGCCCGCGACCCCGGCCAGACGCGTCTTGAGGCGCGCGTCCAAGGCGTCGAGACGCTGGTTGAAACCCGTGAGATTGCTCTGGTAGCGGGCCGCATTCGCCGGATCCGCGGCGCTCAGGTCAGCCGCCATTTTCGCGGCGATCACCCGCGCATTGTGCGACGATAGCCACAGGTGGGCATCCACGGAGCCGGGGCGGTGGTCGTGATCGTGCTCATCGCCGTCATGATCATCGTCCTCGTGGGACGCGCTGTCCTGGGCGAAGTGACGCAACTTGAGCCCCGGCAGCGCCTGCACCGCGACCGACGGCAGCGTACGACCGTTCAACACGCGCGGCAGGAAACCTTCCATGTCCGGCCCAATCCAGTACAGCAAGTCCACCGCCTGCACCTTGCGCACGTCCGATGGCCGCAACGCATAGTGATGCGGCGAAGCCCCTGGCGGCAGCAACACTTCCGGGACGGCCACGCCGTCCTGCACGGCGGCGGCAATCAACTGCAACGGCTTGATGCTGGTGAGGACCTTGACCTCGGCCTGGGCCGGGCCAATCAGTAGAAAACTTGCGATAAAAGCGACAAAGAGCGAAAAAAATCGGGACACGATGACCACTCGAAGAGGCGAACGGGTAACATAATAACGTCTCTCACTAAACTCGTCGCTGCCCATGCCTATTACGCCCCTTGCCAGTCGTCCCCACGATCACTCCCACTGCGTGCATACCGCGCTGTCCGAGGCCGACGCCATCTGCGCGCGCCAAGGGTTGCGCCTGACCGCCCTGCGGCGGCGCGTGCTGGAATTGGTCTGGCAAAGCCACAAGCCGCTGGGCGCCTACGACATCCTCGCCGTGCTCAGCGAGCAGGACGGCCGCCGTGCCGCGCCGCCGACGGTCTATCGGGCGCTGGATTTCCTCTTGGAAAACGGCTTGGTGCATCGCATTTCGTCGCTGAACGCCTTCGTCGGCTGCAACCATCCGGAGCACGCCCACCAGGGCCAGTTCCTGATCTGCCGCGAATGCCACGCCGCCATCGAGCTGGAACAGAAGTCCATCAGCGATGCCATCATCGCCAGCGCCAAGGACGTCGGCTTCGTGGTCGACACCCAGACCGTCGAGGTGGTCGGTCTCTGCTCCGGCTGCCAGGGGGCCTGATGAGCAATGCGTTGATCCGCCTCGAGCAGGTGGCCGTGACGTTCGCCGGGCAGAACGTGCTGGACAACATTCACCTGAGCGTCGAGCCGGGGCAGATCGTCACCCTGATCGGCCCCAACGGCGCCGGCAAGACCACCCTGGTGCGCGCCGTGTTGGGTTTGCTCAAGCCCGACAGCGGCAGCGTCTGGCGCAAGCCCAGGTTGCGCGTCGGCTACATGCCGCAAAAACTTCACGTCGATCCGACGCTGCCGCTGTCCGTGCTGCGCTTCCTGCGCCTAGTGCCTGGCGTGGACCGCGCACGGGCCTTGGCCGCGCTCAACGAAGTCGGCGCCGAACAGGTGATCGACAGCCCGGTGCAAAGTGTTTCCGGGGGCGAGATGCAACGCGTGCTGCTGGCCCGCGCCCTGCTGCGCGAGCCTGAATTGTTGGTGCTCGACGAGCCGGTGCAAGGAGTCGATGTGGCGGGGCAGGCCGAGCTGTACAGCCTGATCACGCGCCTGCGCGACCGCCATGGCTGCGGCGTGCTGATGGTGTCCCACGACCTGCACCTGGTGATGAGCACCACCGACCAGGTGGTCTGCCTCAACCGCCACGTCTGCTGTTCCGGGCATCCCGAGCAGGTCAGCGGCGATCCGGCCTTTGTCGAGCTGTTCGGAAAAAACGCACAAAGCCTGGCGATTTATCACCACCACCATGACCACGCCCATGACCTGCATGGCTCGGTGGTCAGCGCCCCTTCCGCTTCCAATCATGTTCATGGAGATGGCTGCAAGCATGGCTGATTTTCTGTTGTACGCCCTGCTCGCAGGCCTGGCACTCGCCCTGGTCGCCGGCCCCCTGGGTTCGTTCGTGGTCTGGCGGCGCATGGCCTATTTCGGCGACACCTTGTCCCACGCCGCATTGCTCGGCGTGGCCTTGGGGTTCCTGCTGGATGTCAGCCCGGCGGTAGCGGTGACCGTCGGTTGCCTGTTGCTGGCGGTGGTCCTGGTGACCCTGCAACATCGCCAGCCGCTGGCGTCCGACACGTTGTTGGGCATTCTCGCGCCGAGCACCTTGTCCCTCGGGCTGGTGGTGCTGAGCTTCATGCATGATGTGCGCATCGACCTGATGGCCTACCTGTTCGGCGACCTGCTGGCGATCAGTCCGACGGACCTGTCGTGGATCCTGGGCGGTAGCGCGGCAGTGCTGCTGTTGCTGGTGGCGCTCTGGCGGCCATTGCTGGCCGTCACCGTGCACGAAGAGCTGGCCCGGGTCGAAGGCTTGCCTGTGCTGGGTTTGCGACTGACGCTGATGCTGCTGATTGCGGTGGTCATCGCCGTGGCGATGAAAATCGTCGGTGTGTTGCTGATTACGTCATTGCTGATCATCCCGGCGGCTGCGGCACAGCGGCACGCCCGCTCGCCCGAGCAGATGGCGCTCGGCACGAGCCTGCTGGGCATGCTCGCGGTGTGCGGCGGCTTGGCACTTTCCTGGTTCAAGGACACCCCGGCCGGCCCGTCGATCGTGGTCAGCGCCGCTGCGTTGTTTCTGCTGAGTTTTGTCCTGCCTCGTCGAGGGGTGTAGACTTGCTCGCTTTTTGCGCAAATAGAGAGTCGCAGGAATGAAGCCGTTCGCCTCCCGTTATCTGCTCCTTGTCGCATTTTCCCTGCTGCTGGGCGCTTGCCAGAGTACACCGCCGGTCACCCAGGCTCCCGATACGCGGGGCCCGGCCATCGCGCAGCTCGAGCAAAGCCTGGCCAGCAATGAGCTGGCCACCGCTGAAGACCAGTTGGCCGCCTTGCAAGCCCAGTCGCCCGAAGACCGGCCGCTGGAACCCTACCAGCGGCAATTGGCCGAGGCGTATTTGCGCCGCAGCCAGATCGACTTGCAAAAAGGCGACGTAAACGCCGCAGCCACCGCCCTGAGCCGTGCCCGGGCGTTAATGCCCAAGGCCCCGGCCCTTACCGGCGAGGTCAACAGCGCCATTGCCGAAGCCCGCAAGGCCGACCTGGAAAAAGCCGAGGCCGACCTCAAGGCCGCCGAAGCCAAACCGGTTGCCAAAGTGATCGACCCGAGCGCCCCCAGCACCACGGTTGCGCTCAACCTCGCCGATATACAGCAAATGCGTCGGCAACTGGATGCCATTGCCGCGGATGTGGTGAATTACCAGTGCGACGTCAGCATCCAGGCGCCGCGCACCGATGATTATCCGTGGTTGGCGACGTTGCTGACCAAGCGGGTCAAGAAACTTGATCCCGGGTTTGATCTGAAACTGCAGAAGCAGATTGTGCGCAGTGTGCCGGCGCAAGTCGTGCTGACACCGCGTAAGCCTTAAAAGCATCGCGAGCAAGCTCGCTCCCACAGGGTGAGGTATCAATCACCCGGTGGGAGCGAGCTTGCTCGCGATAGCGTCCTACCAGCAACCAGCCGCTTTCAGACACCCATCAAGCCGGAATCGCCTTCGCTTTAGGTTCCCGCGCCCACACCCGATGCTGGGCAATCGCATCGAAGAACGCCTGGAACTTGCCAGCATCCGCGTCAGGAATCAGCCCCGCATCCGCCTCCAGCTTCAACAACACCAGCAGTTGCCGGGCTTCGCCATTCAGCGCGATGGCCTTCAGGTGCTTGTAGGCTTCCAGCAGGTAATGCAACGCCACACCATCGCCGCTCAAGGCCTTGATCGATTCCGCGCCACCCGGTACGAACACCGCGTCGAAGGCAATCGACGGCAACCCTTCCATGGACGCATCCACCGCCAGTTCCTGCCCATCGGCCGTGGTGACCGGTGCCGAGGTCGGCCCCAGCACTTTGGCGTGGGCGCCTTCGGCCTCCAGGGCCTGCTTGAGGGCATCGATGATCGCCCCATCGACACCGTTGGCCACCAACACCGCCACTTTGCGCGTCTTGATGTCGCCGGACAGCAGGTTCGCCTGGCTCAAGGCCGGGGACTCCTCCAACGATGGCGTCGGAACATCGACAGTACCCGCGGTCGGAGCTGGCAAGCCGAGGTTTTTCGCTACCCGCCCAGCCAGTTCCAAGTCGATGTTGGCGAGAATCTCATTGACCTGCCGCGCTCGGATGAACTCCCGCTCCACCTTGCCCAACTCAAAGCTGTAGGCAGCAATGATGTGCTCTTTTTCGTGGGGGCTCATGCTCTTGTAGAACAACCGCGCCTGGGAGAAATGGTCGGCGAACGAATCGCTGCGTTGGCGGATCTTGTAGGCATCGATACGCTCTGGATAACTTTCGAAGCCGCCATCTTCCGGGCCGGGCGGGGTTTCCTTCGGCCAGCCGCCATCGATGGAGTTCGGCTCGTAGGACGCGCGCCCCTTGTCGATGGTGGTGCGGTGCATCGCATCCCGTTGACCGTTGTGCACTGGCGTGATGGCACGATTGATCGGCAGCTCATGAAAATTCGGCCCACCGAGTCGGCTGATCTGCGTATCGGTGTAGGAAAACAGCCGACCTTGCAGCAATGGGTCGTTGGAAAAGTCGATGCCCGGCACGATATGCCCGGGGCAGAACGCAACCTGCTCGACTTCGGCGAAGAAGTTGTCCGGGTTACGGTTGAGCACCATCTTGCCCAGGGGAGTAATGGGCACCAGCTCTTCAGGGATTATCTTGGTCGGGTCGAGCAGGTCGAAGTCGAACTTATGCTCGTCTTCCTCGGCAACGATCTGCACGCCGAACTCCCATTCCGGGTAGTCGCCCATCTCGATCGACTCCCAGAGATCGCGACGGTGGTAATCGGTATCTTTACCCGCCAACTTCTGGGCTTCGTCCCACACCAATGAACACGTCCCGGCTGTAGGGCGCCAGTGGAATTTGACGAAGCTGCTTTTGCCTTCGGCGTTGATCATGCGGAAGGTATGCACCCCAAAACCCTGCATGGTGCGTAGGCTTTTTGGAATGGCCCGGTCAGACATCGCCCAGATCACCATATGAGCCGATTCCGGCACTAGCGAGACAAAATCCCAGAACGTATCGTGGGCCGAGCCGCCTGTAGGAATTTCGTTATGGGGCTCGGGTTTTACCGCGTGGACAAAGTCCGGAAACTTCACCGCGTCCTGAATGAAAAACACCGGCATGTTGTTGCCCACCAAGTCGAAGTTGCCTTCGTCGGTGAAGAACTTCACCGCGAAGCCGCGCACGTCCCGCACGGTGTCGCCGGAACCGCGCGGACCTTGCACGGTGGAAAAGCGCACGAACACCGGGGTTTTCTTGCTCGGGTCCTGTAGGAAACCGGCCTTGGTCAGCGCCGAATGCGCTTCATAGCTCTGGAAGTAGCCATGGGCGCCGGTCCCGCGGGCGTGCACGATGCGTTCCGGGATACGCTCATGGTCAAAGTGCGTGATTTTTTCACGCATGATGAAGTCTTCCAGCAGCGAGGGCCCACGGGGGCCGACGCGCAGGGTGTTCTGGTTATCGGCGATCTTCACGCCCTGGTTGGTGCGCAACGCCTGTTCGGTGGCGTCGGAACGGAACTGTTCCAGGCTTTCGAGCTTGGCGTTGGTGTTGCCGCGATCCAGGGTGTCGGTCCCGGCCAGTTGGCTCTTGTTGGCCGTGGGTTTTTTGGTACTCATCAGGCATAACTCCTCTTTGCGATCCCGGAGGCCAGGACTCTTGAGTTCGATACCGCAGGTTCCGTACCCGGGCATTTTCGAGTGGCTTAATGAGTGACCGATGCCGTTTGGCCGTGTTCCTTTTTTATGGCCTTTGATCGCGTTATTGCCAAATGACTGGTCCGATCGCAAATAAATGCTAAGAACCTCTATACGGACAGGCTAAAATGCGCGCCCGGCTAACCGCTGATCCTTTTCCAACGCGCCCCACAAGGTTCGCTACGTGATCGAGTTTCAAGACGTCCATAAAACCTACCGGGTCGCCGGTAGGGATATCCCCGCCCTGCATCCGACCAGTCTGACGATTGAGAACGGTCAGGTCTTCGGCCTGATTGGCCATTCCGGTGCGGGAAAAAGTACCCTGCTGCGCCTGATCAATCGCCTGGAAGATTCCACTGGTGGCAAGATCATCGTCGACGGCGAAGAAGTCACCGCCCTGGACGCCAGCGGCCTGCGGCGTTTCCGTCAACAGGTCGGGATGATCTTCCAGCACTTCAACCTGCTGGCGTCCAAGACCGTGGCCGACAACGTGGCGCTGCCGCTGACGCTGGCGGGCGAATTGTCCCGCAGCGAAATCGACCAACGCGTCGCCGAGCTGCTGGCGCGGGTAGGGCTGTCCGACCACGCCCGCAAATACCCGGCGCAACTGTCCGGCGGCCAGAAGCAGCGCGTCGGCATCGCCCGCGCCCTGGCGACCAAACCCAAGATCCTGCTGTGCGACGAGGCCACCAGCGCCCTCGACCCGCAGACCACCGCCTCGGTCCTGCAACTGCTGGCGGAAATCAACCGCGAGCTGAAGCTGACCATCGTGCTGATCACCCATGAAATGGACGTGATCCGCCGCGTTTGCGATCAAGTGGCGGTGATGGACGCCGGCGTGATCGTCGAGCAAGGCCCGGTGGCCGAGGTGTTCCTGCACCCCAAGCACCCGACCACCAAGCGTTTTGTCCAGGAAGACGAGCAGATCGACGAAAGCGAACAGCGCGACGACTTCGCCCACGTGCCCGGGCGCATCGTGCGTCTGACATTCCAGGGCGATGCGACCTACGCGCCATTGCTCGGCACCGTCGCCCGGGAAACCGGTGTGGACTACAGCATCCTGGCCGGTCGCATCGACCGCATCAAAGACACCCCCTACGGGCAACTGACCCTCGCCATCACCGGCGGTGACATGGAGGCGGCGTTCGCCCGCTTCACCGCGGCCGATGTCCATATGGAGGTGCTGCGCTAATGGAACTGTTGAGTTCGTTCTTCTCCAACATCGACTGGCTGGAAATCTGGCTGGCCACCGGCGACACCTTCCTGATGTTGTTCGGTTCGCTGCTGTTCACCGTGCTGCTCGGCTTGCCCCTGGGCGTGTTGCTGTTCCTCTGCAGCCCGCGCCAGTTGCTCGAGGCCCGCGGTGTGTATGCGCTGCTGTCGCTGATCGTGAACATCCTGCGTTCGCTGCCGTTCATCATCCTGTTGATCGTGATGATCCCGTTCACGGTATTGATCACCGGCACCTCCCTGGGCGTGGCTGGCGCGATCCCACCGCTGGTGGTCGGCGCGACACCGTTCTTCGCCCGCCTGGTGGAAACGGCCCTGCGCGAAGTCGACCGCGGCATCATCGAAGCGACTCAGGCCATGGGCGCCACCACGCGGCAGATCATCGTCAACGCCTTGCTGCCAGAAGCCCGTCCAGGCATTTTTGCAGCGATTACGGTGACAGCGATTACGCTGGTGTCCTACACGGCCATGGCCGGTGTGGTCGGCGCCGGTGGCTTGGGCGACCTGGCGATCCGCTTCGGCTACCAGCGTTTCCAGACCGACGTCATGGTGGTCACGGTGGTGTTGCTGCTGGTGCTGGTCCAGGTGCTGCAAACCGTGGGCGACAAACTGGTTGTGCATTTTTCTAGAAAATAAGGCCTCGCGGCCAATAAACCATGAGCCGGCCATTCGCTGGCAGGCGCCGAGAGCAGGCGCCTCACAAGGAGTTAGCTGAATGAAAAAACTACTGGTTGCCTTCGCTGCCGCCGCAGCGTTTTCCGCCCACGCCGCCGACACCCTGACCGTCGCCGCAACGCCGGTGCCCCACGCGGAAATCCTCGAATTCGTCAAACCGGCCCTGGCCAAAGAAGGCGTCGACCTGAAGGTCAAAGTCTTCACCGACTACATCCAGCCGAACGTACAGGTCGCGGAAAAACGCCTGGACGCCAACTTCTTCCAGCACCAGCCGTACCTGGATGAATTCAACAAGGCCAAGGGCACGCATCTAGTGAGCGTGGCCGGTGTGCACCTGGAACCCCTGGGCGCGTACTCCAGCAAGTACAAGAAGCTCGACGAACTCCCAGGCGGCGCCAACGTGGTGATCCCGAACGACGCTACCAACGGCGGCCGTGCGTTGTTGCTGCTGGCGAAGGCTGGGGTGATCAAGTTGAAGGATTCGAACAACATCCTGTCGACCACCAAGGACATCACCGAGAATCCGAAGGATTTGAAATTCCGTGAGCTGGAAGCCGCGACCATTCCGCGGGTGCTGACCCAGGTGGATCTGGCGTTGATCAATACCAACTATGCGTTGGAGGCGAAGCTTGATCCATCCAAGGATGCGCTGGTGATTGAAGGTAGCGACTCGCCGTATGTGAACATCCTGGTGGCTCGTGAGGATGACAAGGACAGTGAGGCGATGAAGAAGCTGGTTGCGGCGTTGCATACGCCGGAAGTGAAGGCTTTTATTCTTGAGAAGTACAAAGGGGCGGTTTTGCCGGCGTTTTGAGCTGATCGGGTGGTGAAAAAACGGGGCTGCGTGGGAATGCAGGCCCGTTTTTTTTTTGCTCGGAGGTATGCGGCATTAAGGAAAGCCCAGCGGGAGCAAGCTCCCTCGCCACGAATGTTTGACCGGTCCCTTACTCGATGCCTGGTAGCTGCTTGTCTTTCGGTCCGAAAAAGAGCGGGCGAAGGGCAGAGTAAACTTGCCCCTTTTGTACCCGAATGCACTCATGAATTCATTACGCGAAGACAATCGAAAGCGCTTGATACGACTCATCGACCAGATCCCTGTCGATGAGAACCCCGAGGGTTGGACTCATATTACTTCGATAGCCGTCGGTGGGCTGCTATCGGTAGGGTTTTCGCAAAAAGGTCCCTACTTGCTGGTCGTCTCAAGCTCGGGTCGGAGTGTTGTGCACTGTGACACAGGGGAAAAAATTGAGCGCGATTATGAAGAATATGCGGGCTTGAGCGAGCTCGGGTTGCATTGCCAGGGTATTGGCGTGATCGCCGATGAAGTCATACCGTTGTGTGGCATTCAGGGTGGTGGCTTGCCAACTTGCAACGTCGCCGGAGAAGGGCTGGAGTTGGTTTCCCCGGATTGGCCTGAAAACAGTCTTATTCTGAGCAAACCCTTCAAAAATGCTCTGTTTGAGGGCCATCAAGCGGATTGCACGGTGATCTACAGGGACCACGTGAGAGCGTTCGGTTTCTCTTGGTGTGGGAACTACATCGTCGCGGCGTGCAGCAGCGACTTCGATCTGTGGTCAAGAAAGTCAAAGTTGTAACAAAAGACAGTCGCCGATTGCGCGGCGACCGAAGCGTTGCAGTTGTGCTTCATTGTTCAACAACCCCCATGATAAATTCCCCGCCGCGACCTCTAATCAAGGGCATTCAGGGAGAGAAGTAAGTGTTCAAGTCTTTGTTGGTTGGGGCATTGCTGGCAATGGCATCAGCATCGGCATCTGCGATGAGTTGCGATAACCCTAGAAACGCCTATGACAGAACCTATTGCGCGTCGCTGAAAATGGTTCAGTCGGATCAGGAAATCAATGATCAATACAAGAAGACCATGAGTGCTCTGAACCCGGATCAAAAGAAAAAAGTGAAAGCCGCTCAAATCCAGTGGATCAAAAATCGTGACAGCGCCTGTTCCAACGATGGCCTGCTCTACCTGGATTGTGCCAATGAGAAGACCGAGGCGCGTATCGTCATACTCAAAGCCGTCGAGCGCGAGTGCCGTGCTGCCGGTTGCGACGATGCCAAGCTGTCGCAAGTCGAGTAACCCGTAAGCAATGAGCACGTCGGGCTTGCCCTAATGCCAAGCCCAAATCCGTGGGAGCAAAGCTTGCTCGCGATTGGGGTGAGCCAGTCGACAGCGCGTCGACGGGTCTGCCGCCATCGCGAGCAAGCTTTGCTCCCACAGGTTTTGTGTCGTTTGATCCTTAACTGACTGGCATTAGCCCTTGTCCCTTTTTCATGACGGGCGCTGGCTAGTCACTATCCGTGCTACGCAGCGCCACGCTCGACCATGGCACTCCATGCCTGGACGCTGGAGCGCTCCTGCATCCTGGCGTGCCATGCTCGAAGCGCCACGCACTCTTCAGGCACGGGGAGTTGCACCAGCGAGGCGAAGATCATGCCGCCCAGTACCGCAATGTCGGCCATCGAAAACTTGTCGCCCGCCACAAAGGGCCGGTCTTTGAGAAGATTGTCGAAATAGCGCATGCCCCTGATCGCCTTATCGCGCATCCGGGCGCCCCACTCGGCATTCTGGTACAGCTCGACATCGGGGCCGAGGCCCGGCGTGGCATGGTGGAAGTACACGCTGACGGCGTCGAGAAACTCGATCTCGGCACGTTTGGTCATCATATGGATGATGCCTTTCTCAACAGGCGTTTCCCCCGTCAGCGTCGGATGACCGTCCAGGCTATCCAGGTACTGGGTGATCGCCGTGCACTCCGCGATCCGCGTTCCATCGTCCAGCTCCAGCACGGGCAGTGTCCCGGAGTAATTGATGGCCAGGAACTCGGGTTTCTTGTGCTCACCGGCCCAGAGATTCACCGCTACGAATTCGATGTTCGACAGCAATCCTTTTTCCGCCAGCGCAATGCGCACTCGGGCGGGGTAGGGGCCGTTGAACCAATCGTAGATTTTCATCGTAGGAACAGTGGAAACATCAACGCGCTGTGGTGAAGAAGTCATGATTCGATAACCTGCCTGTCAATTGGTAGGCAAAGACTGAGCCACCGATTTGGCGCTGTCAACCCCCTACCTGACAATTGGCAGGCAAACCAATCTGCGCGTAGAATCGCGGTTACCTGAGTGAGTCGAATCTCGAAACGAGGCTGCAACGTGAACGAAAATGCTCGAGAAGCTATCTTGGCGGCAGCGAAAGCCGCTGCCCAACTGCACGGTTACAGCGGTATCAATTTCCGTAGCATCGCCGATCAGGTGGGCATCAAGAACGCCAGCATTTACTACCACTTTCCGAGCAAGGCAGGCCTGGCGGCGGCGGTTGCTGAACGCTACTGGCAGGACGCGTTGCGCATGCTTGAAGAAATACGCGCCGCCAATACCGATCCGAAGGCGTGCGTGCGGCTGTACCCCTCCATTTTTCGAAAGTCGCTCGAGGACGGTAACAGGCTTTGTCTGTCCAGCTTCATGGCAGCCGAATACGAAGACCTTCCCGATGAAGTGTCGCGAGAGGTCAGGGCTTTTGCGGACGTTAACGTGGCGTGGCTTGCCCAGGTGCTGGCAGATGCGGGAACAGGTAGCGCAGAAGAATGTGAACGCCGAGCCCGCGCCATCTACACCGCTATCGCGGGTGCTCAGTTAATCGCGCGGACTCGGGCGGATGTCGGCCTGTTCGATGATCTGATTTTGAGCTACCGGGAAGCAGGATTGATTCCAGCCTGATCCTGTAAAACAGATGACGCCGTTTGGCTGTAAGAATGGTTGGGGCTGCTTCGCAGTCCAGCGGGAGCAAGCGCCCTCGCCACGGGTATTGGTTCAATCGGGGCCGTGGGTGTAATTCAGTTGTTTGCATTGGTGGCAGGGTGCCACAATCGCCGCTTTCGTTGCGTCACGATCAGGTGGATCACATGCATGGCCCAAGATCACGGAATAACCAGGCGCTTTTCATAGCCGAGCAGGTGCGAACTGACCGATTGCAGCAACTGTTTCGCCAATCCGTGTCTGCGGTATTTGGCAGTTATCTCGCTGCCGTCATGCTGAGTTGGCTGTGCTGGGATCGTTTTGAACACGGCGTCATCTTTTGGTGGCTGGCCCTGCTGACCGGATCGACGCTGTTGCGCATCGCGCTGTTTGTTGCCTATGTTCGCAGCGACGAAAGTGAACGCACACCTGAACGCTGGGAGCGCAAATACTGGATCACGCTCGTGCTGTCCGCCAGCATCTGGGGCGCAGGCGCGTTAGCGGTCATGCCGGCAGACGATCTTTTATCGCAGGCATTGGTCATGCTTTTTACTGTCGGGATGTCCGTCAGCGCGGTGTCTTGCTACTCCGCTTACCGCAATATGACACTCGTCTCCATTGGCCTGGTTCTGTTGCCGTGCACCGCCTGGCTGCTGTTTCAACCGTCTCCGATTCAAGTTGGCATGGCATTGTCGATCGTGATGTTCACCGCATTTGCTGCCCGCGCTACGAGCAAAATGTCCCAAGCATTGGAAACCGCTTTTCGACTCACCCGTGAAATGGAGCAGGCGAACAGCATTTCAACCCGTGCCGCACAAACCGATGAACTGACCGGCCTGAAGAGTCGGCGGGCTTTTTTCGAGCATGCCCAGCGGCTTTATGACGAATGCAAGACCAACCGGTTGGGGTTGTGCGCCGTCATGTTGGACATGGATCACTTCAAGCACATCAACGACACCTACGGCCATCAGGTCGGGGATCAGGTTTTGCGCGAGATGGGGATGGTCATCAGTTCGTCGTTTCGGGCGACGGACATTCACGGCCGGCTGGGTGGGGAAGAGTTCGCCATTCTGCTTCCGGACACGTCCATCGAGGTCGCCACCCAGATTGCAGAACAGCTCATCGATACGATTGCGGGTTTGATGATCGAGCCTGTTCACTGCATAACCGCCAGCCTTGGCGTCGCGTCTACGGAGGCCTGCAATAAGGATCTCCACGGATTGATGAACGATGCGGATAAGGCCCTGTATCGGGCGAAGGCGTTGGGGCGCAATCGAGTGGCTGTTGCTTAGTCGGGTTGGCTTTGCATCACTAATTGGAATTTGATCGTATCCAGTCTTTGCGTCACCTTTCAGAAGCGGAACGCGGAGCGTCTCTGGCGGCGTTCCCACGCGGGAGCGTGGGAACGATCGAGAAACCCTGAGCACCCTCTCTCCAAAGGCCTGCAGTTGCGCGGGCACTGATCCCCTGGCACCTCCTTCTCCTTGCCTCGCGGCGGGTGATACTGCGCTATCCGAAAAATAAATTTCTTTTTAGATCAAACAGTTAATAAAAAAATGATAATTTCTTGAAATTTTATCTTGCACGCAAAGTATTTGAGCGTTAACTTTATTTCAACTGGTTAGCGCACAAACATTTAGCGCATACCAAGCCCGAACTCGATCAGCCCATTCAGCAAGAGGAAACACCATGAACGTTCTCTACACCGCAGTCGCAACCTCCACCGGTGGCCGTGATGGCCGTGCTGTTTCCAGCGACAAGATTCTCGACGTGAAACTGGCCACGCCAAAAGCCTTGGGTGGTGCCGGTGGTGAAGCCACCAACCCTGAGCAACTGTTCGCAGCCGGCTACTCGGCCTGTTTCATCGGGGCACTGAAGTTTGTCGCCAGCCAGAGCAAACGCAGCATTCCTGCCGACGCTTCGATCACCGCACACGTTGGCATCGGCCAGATCCCTGGCGGTTTCGGCCTGGACATCGACCTGCACATCAACCTGCCAGGTCTGGATCAAGCCGATGCCCAAGCGCTGGTCGACGCGGCTCACCAGGTTTGCCCGTACTCCAACGCGACACGCGGCAACGTCGACGTCCGTTTGCACGTCACCGTCTAACTCACTTCATCCACGAATAAAAAACGCCGCTTATCTCTCATGAGGAAGCGGCGTTTTTTTGTGTCACAGGTTCTTAAACGATGCTATCCACCACACCCCCATCAACACGCAACGCCGCACCCGTGGTGGCCGAGGCCTGCTCCGAGCTGGCGTAGATGATCATGTTGGCGACCTCCTCGACGCGCGCCGCGCGCTGGATGATCGAGGTGCTACGGTGCTGGTTGACGAAATCTGCCGCGACCTTTTCCAGGCTTTCCCCGCTGCGCTCGACGTCTGCCTGGAGCATCTGGGCAACCCCTTCGGAAAGCGTCGGCCCAGGCAACACCGAGTTCACCGTCACGCCCGTGCCGGCGAGGCGCTTGGCCAGGCCGCGAGCGATGGACAGTTGGGCGGTCTTGGTGAAGCCGTAGTGGATCATGTCGGCAGGAATGTTCACGCCCGATTCAGACGAGATAAACACGATCCGTCCCCAACCGCGCTCGACCATGCCTTGCGCGTAGGCCCTGGAAACCCGCACGCCCGACATCACGTTGGTTTCGAAGAAGCGCTGCCATTCGCTGTCCGGTGTTTCGAAGAAATCCTCCTGTTTGAAAATGCCCAGGTTGTTGATGACGATATCGAAGCGGGGGTGCTTGGCGATCAGTGCCTGGCAGCCTGATTCATTGCTCAGGTCACCAACGAAACCGACGGCATTTGAAGCAAGGGCGCCCAGGCGCTGCAATGCGTCGTCCACGCTGCTCTGGCTGCGACCGTTGATGACTACATGGGCGCCGGCTTCGAGAAAGCCTTTGGCGGTCGCGAAACCGATACCGCTGGTGGACCCGGTGACCAGGACCTGACGTCCGGTGAAATCGATGTTCATGAAGGAGACTCCTTGATTAATGAACCAGAGGAAGTGCGATATTTCTGACTGGGTGGTAGTCCGACGGATTTAGAGATGGCTTTGCCATCCCACGTCGCCGATATCGCAGGCCCTTAATCATGGACACGATTGAGGCTTCGCGCCTCCTCGTGATCAATCAACCATCAGGAAGCCGACCACACCGCCAGCTCATAGCTGGTCATAGGGAAGGGCTGCTGCGCAGCCCGGCGGGAGCAAGCTCCCTCGCCACACGATTCGGTAGACCCGGCTTTCAGGCCTGCGTGCTGAATCGCTGCGCAGCACGCCGTTCAAACATCGCGGCTTCCGTCTCTTGGGTCGCCAGTTCGCCTTTGTGCGCCAGTTGATTGAAGAACAACCCGTCCGAAAACTCCTGGGGCGGCACCGAGCCAGAGCGCTTGAGCAGCGGTGCCAGGTCGATGGTGCTGGCGAAGTTTTCCTTGGTCAGGTTGTAGCGGCCCAGGTAGCTGCCAGACCAGGGCGAGTCAGCATCCACCATGTCGATGGAAGCGTCGCGGAAGGCGGTGGCTGCGGCTTTCAAATCAGTGGATTCATTGAGCAGATCGGTGAGGCGCTGGGTCTCCGAGGTGCTGAGCTGCCCGGCGGTGTTGAGCACTTTCAGCTTGCCATCGGCCTCGACGGTGAAGCCGTATTTCTTGCTGGCCAAATCCGGGTGGGTCGCCGACAGCTGTGACTGGAATGCCTCGAAGGAGGTTTTCAACGTGTTTTTCGCGCTCTCGGTGATCGCGACATAGCGAGGAAAATCTGGCGATTGGGATCGACCGACCCAGGTGGTAATGGCCACCAGCGGTTGCTCCACGGTCTGGGTTTCTTCACTGGGATGGTAGATGGCCGCTGGGCCGGCGCTTGCCAGTTCTTTTACAGAGCCTGTTGGTGGATGAGTGACCAACGTCTGATCGGAGCGGGTGAGGTGGGTGTTGGCGGGTGCAGCAGCGCTAAGGGAGAGTTCCATTTCATCGGTCCATGATTGGCGGATACATCGGGTTATCGACAGCCGTGGACCGAGCTTTAGGAGGGAGATGGCGTGGGGTGAGGTCAGTTAGTTATGTGGCGACTGTTAGGGCGCTATCGCGAGCAAGCTCGCTCCCACAGGGATTCATGATGGACGCAATGTCTGTAAACAGCCCGGAAAAACGGTGGGAGCGAGCTTGCTCGCGATAGCGGTGGGTCTGCTTGCATCCATGTCGAGTGTGCCGTCGTCATCGCAAGCAAGCTCGGCTCCCACATAGGTACTCCCACATAGGGACTGGGGTGTTCACAGACCCTGCATTCACCACAAATCCCCCGCGCATATGAAGCAACAGATCTTCAGTACCACCGCGCCTCACCCGGCGGGCGTTTCTTGAAGCGTTTCATGCTCCACATGTACTGGCTCGGGTAGGCCCGCACGTAGCGCTCCACCACTTGGCTCATGGCGGCACAGGCGGTTTCGGTGTCGGTGCTGTACATGGCCTCTGGCGCGGCTTCGAGGATGACTTTGTAGCCGGAGCCGTCCGGCAGGCGCAGGGCGTGAAGGAAGACGCCGACCGCCTTGCCGCCGGCGAGCATGTTCGGCACGAACTTGCTGGTCAGGGCCTGGGTAGCGAAGAAGGGTACGAAGATGCCGGCGGATTCGGCCGGTTCCGGGTCGGCGGGGATGCCCACTTGGCCGCCCTTGCGCACTTCCTTGATGACGCTGAGGATGCCTTCCTTGGTGGAGGCCGCGACTTTGTTGCCCAGTTGCACACGTTGCTTTTGCAGCAATTCATCCACCGCCTTGAGCTTGGGCGGGCGGTAGAAAATGATCGGTTTGCACTGGCTGCAATAAAAGTGGTTGAGCACTTCCCAGTTGCCCAGGTGGCTGGTGATGCCCACCACGCCTTTACCGGAGGCCAGGGCTTCTTTCAGCACCTCCAGGCCTTCGACTTCGCGCACCAGGTCGATGGAGCGCTGGGCCGGCCAGATCCAGGCGCAGGCGCTTTCGGTCAGGGATTTGCCGATGTCCTTGAGGCTCTGGCCCACCAGGCGTTCGCGCTCGGCCGGGTCCATCTCGGGAAAGCACTTGGCGAGGTTGATCCGCACCACGTCGCGGGAACGGTTGGGAAATTTCCACATGAGCCAGCCAATCGCCGAGCCCACCGCCTGCACCGCTCGCCAGGGCAGCAGCGCAAACAACCGCAGAGCGCCGACCAGCAAGGCGCCTTTCAACTTATCCACAGGTCACTCCTGAATGTATGGGCCGTGTTGCGAGCCGGCTATTCTAACCGCCGTTTACCAACTCGGCGTAGCGGTCGCAGTCTTGGGTGTGATCCATGACCATGCCCGAGGCCTGCATCAAGGCGTAGCAAATGGTCGGCCCGACGAAAGTGAACCCGGCTTTTTTCAAGCCTTTGCTCATCGCCAGTGCCTCGGGCGTGATAGCCGGCACTTCGCTGCGGTCCTTGAAATGGTTGATGATGGGTTTGCCACCCACGAACGACCAAAGGAACGCTACCGGGTCGTCCAGCACCAGCCAGGCCTGGGCATTGCGACGGGCGGCCTTGAGCTTGAGACGGTTGCGGATGATGCCCGGGTCGAGCATCAGCTCATCGATTTCCGCGTCGCTCATCTGCGCCACGCGCTGCACATCGAAGCCGTACAACACTTCCCGGTAGCGCTCGCGCTTGCGCAAAACGGTGATCCAGGACAGCCCGGCCTGGAACCCTTCGAGCAAAAGCAACTCGAACAAACCCTGCGCATCGCGCAGCGGCGTGCCCCACTCCTGATCGTGATAAGCCATGTACAACGGATCGTCAGAACACCAAAAGCAGCGTGGCATAAGGCTCCAGGGGGCGTGCGCACGAACGAATCGGGTATACTCCCGCTCTTTAAATCGCAGCCCAAGAAACAGGTGAATTTCGTGAGCCAGCCTACGCCAGCCGTGCGTACCTTCCAAGACTTGATCCTCGCCCTCCAGCAATACTGGGCCGAGCAAGGTTGCGTGGTACTTCAGCCCTACGATATGGAAGTAGGCGCCGGCACTTTCCACACTGCCACGTTTCTGCGTGCCATCGGCCCGGAAACCTGGAACGCCGCTTATGTGCAGCCCAGCCGCCGCCCGACTGACGGCCGCTACGGCGAAAACCCGAACCGCCTGCAGCACTACTACCAGTTCCAGGTGGTCCTGAAGCCAAACCCGGAAAACTTCCAGGAACTGTACCTGGGCTCCCTCAAGCACGTGGGCCTCGACCCACTGGTGCACGACATTCGTTTCGTCGAAGACAACTGGGAATCGCCGACCCTGGGCGCCTGGGGCCTGGGCTGGGAAGTCTGGCTCAATGGCATGGAAGTGACCCAGTTCACCTACTTCCAGCAAGCGGGCGGCATCGAGTGCTACCCGGTCACCGGCGAGATCACCTACGGCCTGGAACGCCTGGCCATGTACCTGCAGGGCGTGGACTCGGTCTACGACCTGGTGTGGGCCGACGGCCCGTTCGGCAAAGTGACCTATGGCGACGTGTTCCACCAGAACGAAGTGGAGCAGTCGACCTACAACTTCGAACACGCCAACGTCGAGAAGCTGTTCGAGCTGTTCGATTTCTACGAGAGCGAAGCCAAGCGCCTGATCGAGCTGGATCAGCCGCTGCCGTTGCCGAGCTATGAAATGGTGTTGAAGGCGTCCCATACCTTCAACCTGCTGGACGCACGCCGGGCGATTTCCGTGACCGCGCGCCAGCAATACATCCTGCGTGTACGCACCCTGGCGCGTTCCGTTGCGCAAGCCTACCTGCTGGCCCGTGCCAAGCTGGGCTTCCCGATGGCGACCCCGGACCTGCGTGATGAAGTGTTGGCTAAGCTGGAGGCTGCACAATGAGTGCTCAAGATTTTCTGGTTGAACTGGGCACCGAAGAACTGCCACCCAAAGCCCTGAACACCCTGGCCGATGCGTTCCTGGCCGGTATCGACAAAGGCCTGCAAGCCGCCGGCCTGAGCTACGAAGCCAAACAGGTGTATGCCGCGCCGCGCCGCCTGGCCGTGCTGATCACCGCCCTGGCGACCCAGCAGCCGGACCGCAGCATCAACCTCGACGGCCCGCCACGCCAAGCCGCGTTCGATGCCGACGGCAACCCGACCCAGGCCGCCCTGGGCTTCGCCAAGAAGTGCGGCGTGGACCTGAGCGAAATCGACCAGAGCGGTCCGAAGCTGCGCTACAGCCAGAGCATCAAGGGCAAGCCGACCGCCAGCCTGTTGCCGACCATCGTCGAAGACTCCCTCAATGACTTGCCGATCCCCAAGCGCATGCGCTGGGCCGCGCGCAAGGAAGAATTCGTACGTCCAACCCAGTGGCTGGTGATGTTGTTCGGTGACCAGGTCATCGATTGCACGATCCTGGCCCAGAAGGCCGGTCGCGATTCCCGCGGTCACCGCTTCCATCACCCGCAGAGCGTGCGCATCACCTCGCCGGCCAACTACCTGGCCGACCTGCGTGCCGCCTACGTGCTGGCCGACGCCAACGAGCGGCGCGAGTTGATCAGCAAGCGCACCGAAGAGCTGGCCACCCTGCAGGAAGGCACCGCCATCGTGCCGGCCAACCTGCTGGACGAAGTGACCGCGCTGGTGGAGTGGCCAGTGCCGCTGGTGTGCTCGTTCGAGGAACGTTTCCTTGAAGTGCCGCAGGAAGCGCTGATCACCACCATGCAGGACAACCAGAAGTACTTCTGCCTGCTGGACGCCGAAGGCAAGTTGCTGCCGCGCTTCATCACGGTTGCCAACATCGAAAGCAGGGACCCGCAGCAGATCATCGCCGGTAACGAAAAAGTCGTTCGCCCGCGCCTGACCGATGCCGAGTTCTTCTTCAAGCAAGACAAGAAACAGCCCCTGGAAAGCTTCAACGAGCGCCTGCGCAACGTGGTGTTCCAAGAAAAACTCGGCAGCGTCTACGACAAGGCCGAGCGCGTTTCGAAACTGGCGGCGTTCATCGCCCCACGCATCGGCGGCGACGCCCAGCGCGCGGCCCGTGCCGGCATCCTGTCCAAGTGCGACCTGTCCACCGAGATGGTCGGTGAGTTCCCGGAGATGCAAGGCGTCGCCGGTTACTACTACGCCCTCAACGATGGCGAGCCGCAGGACGTGGCGCTGGCCCTGAACGAACAGTACATGCCCCGCGGTGCCGGCGCTGAGCTGCCAACCACCCTGACCGGTGCGGCCGTGGCGATCGCCGACAAGCTCGACACCCTGGTCGGTATCTTCGGCATCGGCATGCTGCCTACCGGCAGCAAAGACCCGTATGCCTTGCGTCGTGCGGCCCTGGGCGTGTTGCGGATCCTGATCGACAAGCAACTGGACCTGGATCTGAACGACGCCGTGGCATTCGCCGTCAACGCGTTCGGCGGCAAGGTCAAGGCTGCCGGCCTGGCCGATGCGGTGCTGGAATTCATCTTCGACCGCCTGCGTGCGCGTTATGAAGACGAAGGCGTCGACGTCGCCACCTACCTGTCGGTGCGAGCCCTGAAACCGGGTTCGGCCCTGGACTTCGACCAGCGTGTACAAGCGGTGCAAGCCTTCCGCAAATTACCGGAAGCCGCCGCGCTGGCAGCGGTGAACAAGCGGGTATCGAACCTGCTGGGCAAGGCCGAAGGCAACATCGCGGCCACCGTCGAAGCCAAGTACTTCGACAACGCCAACGAGTTTTCCCTGTACTCGGCGATCCAGCAGGCGGACCAGGCGGTCCAGCCAATGGCGGCGGCGCGTCAGTACAGCGAAACCCTGGCGCGCCTGGCGGCACTGCGCGAACCGGTGGATGCGTTTTTCGAGGCGGTGATGGTCAACGCCGAAGATGCCAAAGTACGGGCCAACCGTTACGCGCTGCTGGCGCGTCTGCGTGGGCTGTTCCTCGGCGTCGCCGATATTTCGTTGCTGGGGTAACGCTTGAAACTGCTGATTCTCGATCGGGACGGGGTGATCAATCACGACTCCGACGCTTACATCAAATCGGTGGAGGAGTGGTTGCCGCTGCCCGGTTCGATCGAAGCCATCGCGCAGTTGAGCAAGGCCGGCTGGACGGTGGCGGTCGCCACCAACCAGTCGGGCATTGCTCGCGGTTATTATGACCTCACCGTCCTGGACGCCATGCATGAGCGCCTGCGCGCCCTGGTGGCGGAGCAGGGCGGGGAAGTCGGCTTGATCGTCTATTGCCCGCATGGGCCGGACGACGGCTGCGATTGCCGCAAGCCCAAGCCGGGCATGTTGAAAACCATTGCCGCGCATTACGATGTGGCCTTGGCAGGTGTGTGGTTCGTCGGTGACAGTCTCGGTGACCTGGAGGCGGCCAAGGCCGTCGATTGTCAGCCAGTTTTGGTAAAGACCGGGAAAGGCGAGAAGACCCTGGGCAAGACCCTGCCGGTGGGCACCTTGATTTTTGACGACCTGGCGGCGATTGCCGCTGAACTTATCCACAATTAGAGCTCCCACGACAACCTGATCAAGGACTGTTCGGGAAGCGCTTAAACAGGCGGGCATTGCCCGCAACGGTAAACGCCGCTATGTCGATATTGCAGGCCATCAGAAGCTTTCTCTTTTACCTGCTGCTGGGCACCAGCTCCTTGCTGTGGTGCACCCTGAGTTTTTTTATCGCGCCGTTCATGTCGTTCAAGGCGCGCTACCGTTTCATCAATGTGTACTGGTGCCGTTGCGCACTGTGGCTGAGCAAGGTGTTCCTGGGCATTCGCTATGAAGTGAAAGGCGCCGAGAACGTGCCGGACCGGCCCTGCGTGATCCAGTCCAACCACCAGAGCACCTGGGAGACGTTCTTTCTCTCGGCCTATTTCGAGCCGTTGAGCCAGGTCCTCAAGCGTGAGCTGCTGTTCGTACCGTTCTTTGGCTGGGCCATGGCCATGCTGCGTCCGATCGCCATCGATCGCGACAATCCCAAAGTGGCGCTCAAGCAAGTGGCGAAAAAGGGCGACGAACTGCTCAAGGACAACACCTGGGTGCTGATCTTCCCCGAAGGCACCCGTGTTCCTTATGGAACGATTGGCAAGTTTTCCCGCAGCGGTTCCGCATTGGCGGTGAACGCGAACCTGCCGGTGCTGCCGATTGCACACAATGCCGGCAAATTCTGGCCCAAGGCAGGTTGGATCAGAACACCAGGCGTCATCACCGTGGTGATCGGCGCGCCGATGTATGCCGAAGGCACTGGGCCCCGCGCCATCGCCGAGCTCAATGACCGCGTACAAGCCTGGAATGAACAGGCACAACGGGAAATGGGCTCGCTTCCTCCAGGCCCTGTCGCGGAAGTCTCCACGGAACAAGCCGCTGTTTGAGATCTGTGGATAACCTGTGTACCGTTTTTTCGAAATCCGTTGCTTTTACGTCATAACTATATGTTTTTTATACATATTTCATAAACACATAAAACCCACGTTCAGGTGCATAAGTTTTTATAGCAGCAAAAAATCCCAGCCTTCGGGGATTGGATACGTCCTGCAGGAGCTGCCGAAGGCTGCGATCTTCTCAATCTTCCAATAACGGAAAGCGCAGGCTGAACGTCGTGCCTTTACCCACCACGCTCCGACACTCGATTTTCCCCTCGTGATGGTCAACCACGGCCTTGACCATCGATAATCCCAAACCAATTCCATCGACTCCGTTGGCCGAGGAAAACCGTCGGTACTGACTGAACAGGTCCGGCAGTTCTTCGGCGCTGATGCCCTTGCCTTGGTCGGCGACATTGCAGATCAACCAACCCGAGACGCAATGAACCTGCAGGGAAATGCAGGCGTCGGGCGGGCTGTACTTGATGGCATTTTCCAGCAGATTGAACAGGGCACGGGTCAATAACGATTGATCCGCCCTCACCATCGCGTCTTCATCCTCTATTTCGTGAACCAACTGGATACGCTTTGCCTGGGCGATGGGCAGCGCCTGATCGAGCACGTCCAACACCAACATGGCGAACAGCGTTGGCTGGAACTGATAGGCCTCGGATTCGGCCTTGGCCAGTTGTACGAAACCCTCGGTCAGGTCCAGGGCGCGCCGTACCTGGCGCTCGATCTGGTCGAACAGCGGATGATTGCCACCGGCCTGATGCCGCTGCACATCGAGCAGCGCAAGGATCGCCGAGTGAGGGGCGCGCAAGTCATGGGAGAGGAACCGCAGCATGACACTGCGCTGTTCTTCCGCCTCACGTTCGGCGCTCAGGTCCGTGAGGCTCAGCAACCAGCCAATCGGCGCATCGCCCTCCACCGGCAACAGTGCGGCCCGTTCCAGGCGCAAGCTGCGCTCGCGAATGTCGCGAAACTCCACCAGGGGCAATGTGGATAAGCGGTGATGCGTCCCGTGCTCCAGCCCCGGATAACCCAGTTGCCCAAGGTGCTCCAGCACATCGCCGCCCGCCAAGCCATGACCGAACAACTCGCGCGCCTTTCGATTACCCAGCAGCAGTTTGCCTTGGGGATCGCTGATCATGGTTGCCACCGGCAAGTATTCCAGGCCGTCGGCAATGAAGCGCCGGGTGTCGCGGGTTCGGCTCATGGCTTGTTCCAGAGCCATGATCTGGCCCTGTAAACGGTCACTACCGGTGTAGGAGGCGCGGCGACGCTCCGGAAAGACCTTGGGCTCGGCGTCCAGGCGTGCCAGTTCCCAACCGAAGTAGGCCAACACCACGCTCAGCCGTCGCCAGTTCCAGATCAGGTAGCCGAACATGATCCCCAGCACACTCGCCATGGGCGACCACCACCACCCTCGCGCGCCCATCATGGCGCTGATCAACAGGGCCAGGCTCATACCACCCACCGTTGTCCACAGGGCCAGGCGCGGGCGCAACAGCAGCAAGCCCAAGACACAACCCACCAGGCACACCGACAACAACGCGGCGCTTGAATGGCCTGTGGATTGGCTGCTCAATGACAACAAGGCCGTCAGCGGCAACAGCAGCAGACTTATCCACAACCACTCCCGCACCAACTGTCGAAACAACCGCTGAACCTGGGTGGGTTCACGACTTTCACGGCGACGCTGGTTACTCATAGGCCTCCTGGCCGAACTCAAGGACTGTGGATATTCTCACTGGCCTGCCTCAGTCGACAGGCTTGAAAGCCCACGACTATAACGGACTCGATGGGTGGCGCGCTGCTGCCTTTCCCTCTGTGTCGCGAGCCGGTATTGTCGCAGCCAGCGACAGGTCAATGAATCAGCCACTGGCTGTCTCATTGCCACCTGAAGATGTCCGTTACTCTCGAGATCAAGGAATCGCATTCCATGCGTGTCGCCATACTGGACGATGAACCGGCCGAGTTGCGCCGGGTAGAACAGACGTTGCAACAAATCCCCGGCAAAGGCGAGCAAGCCTGGACCCTGCACAGTTTTGAACGAGGGGAAGACTTGTTGCGACAACTGCGGCGGGAAACCTTCGACTTGCTGATCCTCGACTGGCAACTGCCCGACATCAGCGGGCTTTCATTGCTGCGCTGGACCCGCGAGCACATGGATTCGCCACCGGCCGCCATCATGCTGACCAGCCGCGACGGTGAGCACGACATCGTCCAGGCCCTCAACAGCGGTGCCGACGACTACGTGAGCAAACCCTTCAGGCCCAACGAGCTCAAGGCCCGGGTCACCGCCGTGCTGCGCCGTCATAACCTGCAACGCGCGCCCGTCAGCGATGTGCTGGTGTTCAACGACCTGGCGTTCGACGACGCCGAGCTGACCATCACCCGCGCCGGCATCCCCATCAGCCTGACCGAACGGGAATACCGCCTGGCCCGGTGCCTGTTCGCCAACCTGGGCCGGCCGCTGTCCCGGGAATACTTCTACGAACGCTTCTGGACCCACGAGGAAATGACCTCGTCCCGCCCCCTCGACACCCACATCTATCGCCTGCGCAACAAACTCGGGCTGACGGCGGATCGGGGTTGGCAGTTGCTGACGATCTACGGGTATGGGTATCGGTTGGAGAGTGTGGTGGCGGGGAGTGAGGCGTCTGTCGCGAGTTAGGTATTGGATACATCCGTGGCGAGGGGATTTATCCCCGCTGGGCTGCGCAGCAGCCCCCCAACCAGGCACCTCGGTGTGCCTGGAAGATTGAATTCACTGCTTTAGGGCTGCTGCGCAGCCCAACGGGGATAAATCCCCTCGCCACAACAGGTATCACCCGATCGTCGGTACCAAGCTTCCTGCTTTGACGATCCGACGACGCTGTATCAGCACGCCGGATATCACCACCAGGACACTCAGCAGCCCGGTCGCGAGGATCTCCACGCGATGGGCTTCCTGGAACAGCATGATGGTCAAGGCGCCGACGATGAAGATAATCACCGCGTAGGTCAGGCCGGGAAACAGCCACATGCTGAAAGCGATTTTTTCCCCGCGAGCCATACGTTGTTTGCGCATACGCAGCTGCGAAACCGCAATGACCAGGTACACCAGCAACGCAATGGCGCCAGAGCTGGCCAGCAGGAATTCGAAGACCGCCGCCGGTGCCACGTAGTTGGCGAACACCGCCAAAAAGGCCGCGCCGGTCGACAACATCACCGCCCAATGAGGCGTGCCGCTCTTGTTGGTGCGCTGGGAAACGGCCGGCGCATCACCGCGCTTGCCCAACGAGAACATCATGCGCGAAGCCGTGTACAACGCCGAGTTCAGGCAACTGGTGACCGCCACCAGGACCACGATATCGACGATCAGCTTGGCATTGGGAATGCCCATGCGCTCCAGCACCGTCTGGTAGGAGCCGACACTGGCCAGGAGCGGGTCGTTCCATGGCACCAGGGCGACGACGATGAAAATGGAGACGAGGTAGAACAAGCCAATCCGCCAGATCACCGAGTTGGTTGCCTTGGAAATCTGCTGGCCTGGGTTCTTCGATTCAGCAGCCGCGATAGTCACGATCTCGGTGCCCATGAACGAAAACATGGTAGTCAGGATCGCCCCCAGCACCGCGCCCATGCCATTGGGCAGGAAGCCCTGGGTGTCGAACAGGTGCGAAACACCGCTGACCTGGCTGGTTGGCAGAACACCGAATATCGCCATCAGACCCAGCCCGATGAAGCCGATGATCGCCACCACCTTGACCAGGGCGAACCAGAATTCGAACTCTCCGTAATTCTTCACACTGAACAGGTTGGTGACCGTCAGCAGCAGGGTGATGACCAATGTGAAGACCCAGATCGCCACGTTCGGGAACCAGGCGTGCAGGATCGTTGCAGCAGCGTTGGCCTCCAGCGGAATCACCAGGACCCAGAACCACCAGTAGAGCCAGCCGATGGTGAAACCCGCCCAATGACCAATCGCCCGGTCCGCATACGTCGAGAAGGAGCCCGTGTCCGGCGACGCCACCGCCATTTCGCCCAGCATCCGCATCACCAGCACCACCAAGGCACCTGCGGCAGCGTAGGCCAACAACACAGCCGGACCGGCCGCTGCGATCGCATGGCCGGAGCCGACGAATAGACCGGCGCCAATCACACCGGCTATGGAAAGCATCGTCACATGACGGGGCTTGAGCCCTTGCGCCAGATTATCGGAAGTTTGCGTACCGCTCATTGAGACTACCCTTGGCATTGGATTTATTCGTACCACCTTGACCCATCGCTTTCTGTAAATTTAAAAAAACGATGTGTAAGTTATTAAACACGCAAGTTTTGCGCCAGGAAATCCGAAGTCCCCGGTATTCGGGGTCTTCATCCAAATCCTAACCCATTGACAATGAAGGCTTTATGCCAGGGTGTTACCCAGTTACCCCGTTTTTGACCAGTGGGTCTTAGAAGGAGTGGGTATTTTCCAGCGTAAAAAAAAGCCAACGCATGTGCGTTGGCTTTTTGTTTGGGCGGGATGCTGCGCAAGGATTGTAGGGTCTCAAAATAAATGATCCTGAGCCCCTGCAAACATTGGGAAAAAGTCATTTATTGTGTGAGTCAGCCTGTTAGGAGTCACACAATAAATGAGAAAAGCCTACCCGCCTCACACAATAATTGGTTCCACGTGGAACGTGGGCACCCTACCCCATGGTTGCGGAGGGGGCACCGGCCGATAGGGTTGGATGGATGTCATTACCGCTGGTCGAGGTTAAACAAGCTCGACAGGTGAACGGGCCGTCCTCATGGTGCGCACGGCCCGCACCCTTTACTCATTCAGTGAGCCCAATACGCTTGAAGCTTTCCAAGGCCTTACCGCATTCAGGCGACCCATGCCGCAGCCCATCGGACAGCGCACCTTTGAGGCTCGTGATACCGGCCACAAATCCGACTTGATTTCCGGTCTCAAACCCATTAGAGAACCCTTGGTCGTAGGCCATCTCAGCAATCATGTTTATAAACGCCAAGGCTTCTTGTTTCTTAGTGCTGTTTTCCATCATTCACTCCGCGAGCATTTAGCTCATTTCGCTTGGTTAGATGGCGGGACCTTCAGGTTTTGGGTTAGCGAATCCCGCTCCCATAGCCAATCCCTAGAGGTGGGCGTAGCCCCGCCACCGGAAGAAAAGGATCAGCTATTGAGAGCAGATGACTTTGTGTCGTCGCTCGTACTCACCTCACCGCATAGGCAGTGAGTCGGCACATCCGGATACGCGGTAGCTTTTTCGATGAACAGCATCCGGCACGTATGGCACCCATAGATGCGTGGCAAGGACTTAAGACCACCCGGCAGCACGTCGCTCAGGGGCTCGTCATTCGAAGGATTCCCGTCTTGAATCGAGGAACGAAGGATATTTCCGAGTCGCCAGGTATAACTCTGAGCGCGCCAAGACCACATGGGTGCAGAGAGCGAGTATTGCGTATAGGTCTGATCCGCATACCTACGGATCAGCGGGAATTTTGGACGGGACCAACCAGCGTCGATGATGCTAAAACCCATGCCCAGTTCTGCGCTCGGATGAGTCTGGTCACCGAAGAAACGGTCGTGTGTCGCAGGAGCCGTCGCTTGGTGGTCAGCAGGTGGAAGCACCCACAGGTAACATTCGCTTCGAGTCACCATGCTTACGAGTTCGCTCGGGCCTCGCATAGGGAACGCCGCCGCAAGCGCGAAGCGCCCTTTCCAGGACATGTCCGGCCGCGGGGCCAATCCAGTAGCAACGGCTAGCGTGGCCGTTTTCGGACCGAATCTAGCGCCGTCATCGTTCAAGTCCAGATTGTGGCAAAGGGCCTTGAAAGCTTTCTTGCGAACCTTCGAGGTGAACGAAGGATCGAGTAGCAGCTGGACTTGGTTCACTCCGATCCCGGCAGCTCGTAGCGACTCGATGACCTCTTCGGCGACGCCCACCGCTTGGAGATCACTCAACCCCAGGCACTTCTTTGCGCGCTCGATCGTCGCGTAGAGGTTGTACTGCTGAGTATCAGGATCGCGGCAAACCTGGATTGGGAGCTTGTCGTTAGAAGCGACTTCTGGAGAAACAGTGCCGATCGCAGCATGGAGCAGCTGATGGATCACCAAGTGATCGTACTGGCGCCCAGAAGCAGAAAAGCGAGTGTGCAGCTGAGCAGCGAGGGACTGAAGCAGGTTTTTTGCAGACATGACTATCCCCTAATGATCGACGTTGGGATTAGCTGCGCTTGTAGGGCCGTTAGACGCGAAGCTAGATGTCGAATCAGGTTCAATCATAAGAAGGAGTCAGGTTTGTATTCATGCACGGCCACCATGCAATAGCTGACCCGATAATAACACCAGATTCCCCGGGCGTTGACAAGAGGCAATAAGACAAGCCCTATTCGAGGCGACGGTACCCGCCTGTTTCAAGCGGACGCGATCGCCCTCACCGCCAGAACGCGATACTTATTCATCGCTCGGTCTTGTGCCCAGGCTGCAATGTGGGTGAGTCGCCTCATGTAACATGGCGTCACAAATGGGCACCATTGATCCATCCAGGGGCAAGATACATGATGGGCTTTTTCACGCAGATCGAAGACACGGAAGAGGTGCGCCAAGGCGACATCATCCGCCAGGTAAATCCCAAGACCAGCGAAACAGAGAGGCTGGGGATCGTAATCACAGCTGATTGCGATATCGCCCAAAAGAAAGCCGGGGAACGCTACACTTGGTTGGAAATCGTGTCCATGGCAGCCTATGTCGAAGGCCCCTGGGCTCAGGAGCAGTTGCGAAAGCTCTCTGAGAAACGTGCCAAGGGAGTATGTGACTACCTCAATGGCCAGATTCGCAAACAGCAACCTGACCTTACGGCACTGACATATGAGTCACTGGTGCAATGGCTACGCAGCAAGTCTGCTGAGGACATTTTTACGAGCGCCACCGGCAAAGCACCAACCGCAGATGACAAGCCGCTGCGCGATCTCCAAGGCTTCGCGCTCACGGTGAGCGCCGACGAAACCCAGAGCGCTTTCAGCCGTTTGAAAGCCGCTTGGACACTCTTCGGCGTCGACGAGAAAACCCAGCAGGACAACGTGCGCAATGCCTTCAAGGACAGCGGCGGCTTCCAGGATTACTTCGTGCTTCCAGAGCTGCCCCGAGAGACTGGTCTGGGCTTTGTGGTGATGCTGCGCTCGATGTGGAGCATCATGGCCTCCGACTTGTACCCCACCGAGCAGGACGCGCGCATCCATGACCGCCCGGACGCTTTCCACCGCCTGGGGCGCCTCAATGACGGCATCCGCTTCTCGATCACTCAAAAGCTGGCATTCTTGTTCTCGCGCATCGGCATGCCTAAGACCTTCGAATCTGCCTGCGAAACCGCGGCCGAACTCGCGGTCGAGGAATTCTTCAAGAAAAAAGAGCAGGAGAAGGCATGACTATGACGACGACCGTATCCGCCCTTGTCGTTGACCAGAAAGCCATCAGCATCTTGGACCGGGCATTCGTAGAGGATGCTTGGCTGCAGAAATTCGAAGTGCCACAGAACTCCGATGGCCTGCGCCGTGTGGAGTCAAAAGACATCGTCTACCTGCTGTCCGAGAATGCCGACCTAGATGATGGCTACCTGGTAATCAACACTGCCATTTTCGCGCCTGCGGCCGAGCTTGCAAAGCCACGCACGGCCTTCGAGCGGGTGATCCGCGTGGCATTGCGCCACTTCGATCGCAGCATTGCGATTCCCATCCAATGGCAGCCGTATCACACCGGTTCCCGGCTTTCGGTTTACGCACAGCCCTCCCGAGCCATGCAACGGGTTTACTTCGACCAGTCGCCGGATGGCACCGACAATCTCTACGCGTTTGCTGTCACTAGCAACCCAGAAGACCTGGATGGAGTGCCGGAGGACGATGCCCTGTATCAGCGCGCGGTAGAAGGCATCTACGATGCCCTACTAGCGGAGCCGCCAGCTGCCCCGCCTGTCGGCAACTTCGGCGTCCTGCTGTCGGACCCCTTAGGCGTCCGGCTGGCGAGTGCCGGGACTATGCAGGAGTGGTACGAACAGCGCTTGAACCGCAAGCAACTCGAATTTGTCGATCGGCCGCATGATAGGCCAGTGCGGCTGCGTGGCGCGGCTGGCACCGGCAAGACACAATCGATGGTGGTGAAGTGCCTGCGTGATCTATACGCCGACGCAGACGGGGACAAAACCTTCGCATTCCTGACCCACAGCTCGGCATTGGCCCATACGGTGGTGCGGGGCATGCTCCTCTCGCTTGACCCCACAGAACGCTGGACATCAATGAAGACGCCCTCCGGGCAACCTAGGCTGTGGATCGGCACAATCTACGAGCTGGCGCAGGAGAAACTGGGTTACGAGAAAAAGGGCCTGAGGCCCTTGTCGCTGGACGGCAGTGATGGACGCGAATACCAGCGGATCCTAATTGAGAGGGCCATCGACCAGGTATTGAAGGATCCTCGTATCGTGCTGGACCTGTTCCCTGGATGTCCTGATTTACAGCAGCGCCTGAAGAATCGTATCGAAGACGCCTCGCTCTTTGACGAACTGATGAACGAGTTTGCCTGTGTGTTGGATCTGGAAGCCATCAAAAAGGACACCCACGAGGCCAACCGCTATGCGCGCGGCTCCAGGGAGCCCTGGCAGATGGTTCTGCCGAGCGAAGCCCACCGCCGGGTGGTTCTAGAGATCCATGACATCTACCGGGTGCTGCTGCGTGGGGAGAAGATGTTGAGCATGGGCCAGATGATCGCGGATTTTGACGCCTACGTCGGCACGCACGAGTGGGGGGCCTTGCGGGAGCGCGATGGCTTTGATCTGGTGTTCGTCGACGAATACCACTACTTCACCCGCGCCGAGGCCATGTTGCTCCACAATCTGTTTAAGTCGCGGGCGCAGGTTGCCGGCCGCTGGCCCTTGCTCATGGCCTATGACATCAAGCAGGCCACCAACGACATCGCCATCAGCGGCGGGATGGAAAAATTCCGCAACCCGGGCGTCGGCGAATCCGTGCTGACTGAACTCAATCAGGTCTATCGCTCAACGCCACAGATCACTGCTTTCCTACGCGACCTTGACGCCTCTTTCCCGGCCATTGATCTCGAAGGTGAGTACGCGACCTACGTGGCCGAGTCTCGGCAGGAAGACGGCAAAACGCCGATCCTGACCGTGTACGATACTGACATCAACCTGGTCGATAGCGTCTTTGAGCAGGCCACCCGCATAGGGCGTGAGCTTGATGACGGCGGCAGCCAGGTGGCGGTGCTTTGCTTGAACGAGGCGATGTTTGACAAAATCCGAGTCGCCGGCCGCGTTCGGGACAAATTCGTGCCGATCACCACGCGCGAAGACCTCAAGGAGCTGCGCTACGCCAAGAACAAATGCGTTTTCAGCATGCCCGAATTTGTAGCCGGCCTGCAATTCAACACCGTGTTCCTCATACATGCGGATAGTGCGGACTACGACGAAGACCAAGGCCAAGGCTCGCGCCGACGCTATGTATCGCGTGTCTACCTCGGTGCCAGCCGGGCCGCGCGCGAGATTCTGCTGTCGAGCTCCAAAGAACACGGCGGGGCCAGTCAATTGTTAACGGCGCCGCTGACCAACGGCACCTTACGACGCGCCTGACCGCTTAAGGCTAACAATGCGGCACTTTGTAAACCTGTTTCTTTAACTGTTAACCACAGTGGTTTACGGTGAAAAAAGTAGGTTTACATGCCGGATTCGCGGATGAGTTGGTGTCGAGAACGGCGATTCCGAATCAAATAGAGTTGAGTTGATAACTTTGACCAACCCACATGGCTGTTGGTTACAGGTGTGAATATCGGAACGGGCTCATGGCCAAGGGTTACTGGACTCACGGGCTCAAGTGATACGTATGTGTGCTCAACCGCCTTCGGACGGCTCTTTGTGGGGGGCGAGATCACCCGAACCCTATGAGTGGCTACCAGGTTTTTGGTACCTCAAACAGCCCGACCCACTTCTGCTTCAACCTCAGTACCAACAGCGGGCGCACCAGACAAAAGCGCGACGTCAGGCACTTCAACTTGGAGTAGCCTACAAAACCAGAGGCGATTCACTCACTGGTTCGGCATGATGAAAAAACCAGCATGCTATTCGGTTGCGGCACAAATCCGGATGATGCCCAATTGGCTAATTACCGAAGCGCACGATCTAGGAAAGCGACCAATGAATGAACGATACATCGATGTGAAAACTGCGGTGCAACGCACCTTTGCGCTGCCTCATAACTCCATATCCGAGGCAGAGGAGCAGATTTCAATAGCGCTGGCTTTGAGCTACCTAGGTTACCTGAACGATAGAGTTCCGTGCAGTGAGTTCGCTGCCAATAATCTCTTTCAATTGCTGCATGCGCATCACAGAGGAATGCTGGGAAGCTTTTACGATAAGTTGCGCGGTGATATACAAAGCATCCTCACCAATCACCTTACGTTCAAAACAGATGAAGAACCGAGAGTAATAGTTATTACAGTTCTGAGGGAGGCCCTTAGGGTACGAGATCGAGCTGAAAAAATTGGTCGGCAACTGGTCGATAACCATAGAAAAATTTTACATGGAGATCCAGCTTGTACGCCTTCGCCCTAAACGTAAGGACCCGAAGCTGAGAGCCAGGTTGTGGCAGGAGCTTAGCGTGACGGTGGTCCCGCTATAGAGTGCACGTAAAGACCCAGCGTGTGTGCCGGGTCTTTTTTTACCTCAGATTTAGGGGATGACATGAGCCTCTACTGGCAAGGCGGCGCGTTGAAATGACCTTCATGACCTGGTAGCAGACTCGTCAACGCTGGTACGATCTGATTCGTCAGCGCATCCCTTGCCCATGAGGCGAGGTCAGGGTCTGTCATGCACGCAATCTCTCCTAATGCAATGTGGATTCGGGCGAGCAGGGGACCTGAGCCTCTGGTCAACGCCAACTCAACCCAAGCCTTGGACTCAATTAGGTCCTGCCGTAGGAAAGTAAAAAGCGATTGAGTGATCGGCTCTACAATGCCCACAGCATGGCAGACAATTGAGACACCATCAGACAGGTCGTGTGTCGGCAATTTCCCTAACACTTGCTGTGATGGCAGTAATGGCATTGGCGCCGCGGCGATCTCTAAAAGCAATCTAGGCTCGAGCCTAGCCGCCAGATTGCCACTGTCGTCCATGGTTTCGGTTCGCACACCACACACATGTGAAAGTATTTGCCAGGACGTGAGATTTTCCGTCAGCCGACCCAGTGGTTCACCAAAGTCGTACCTTTTTGGCAATCCTTGGCTGAGAACCTCAATGACGGTTTCGGATATGACCCGAAATTTTATATAGCCCAATCCAGGATGATTGAGAGCGAGTATTGAGTCTTTCTTAGGTGAGCTCACTCTGGGTTTTATAGTCAGAAGTTTGAATATGACCCCTGTCGGCAACCCACCATCCCCTGTTGCGGCCTCGAACAGTGCATGGGCAGCAATCACATCCCCAAGTGGCAGATGAGACGCCTCGCCTGTCAACCAAGTGGCGGCATCCTCAGGGTCACTTTTTGCACGAGTGATGATTTCGCTTTTTATGACCCGCGCTACTTCGCTGGCGAGCAGAGCCGGCTGGCGAACGTAACAAATCTCTTCTTGCGTAATCTGATGGATAGCTAATTTCAGGTATCCGGCTTCAGCGAGTAAACTCAACTTCTCGGAACTCAACAGCTGCACCACGGTAGTGCGCCGTATCGCAAATGTGCGATTCCATTCTGCCGCCAATGCCGGATGACGGGTTGTGTCCCTCGCCTCAATCATCATCGCCTGAGCGAGCTTAGCAAAGTCGCCTCTAAGCTCGATGTCGTCAAATCGGTCACGAGCGTATTGAATGAGTTCAGTGTTAAGCATAGGTAGGAGGGCCAGAATGGTTTCCTGACATTCGTCATCAAGTCTTGAAAGAGTTGAAGCCGCTACGGATCTAAGCACCCAAGGATTACGATAATCTGGAGTGAAGAAAGCGCCCTGCATGAGTGCCAGGCGATTGCTTAACAAAGCTAGGACGGCATGCGCGTACTCGTTGTCATCCAGAGGCTCCACCTCAACTCTCACCGCTCTGCGTCCGATCGGCGATGGGCTGCGGCTTTTAGTGATTACAATTCGGCTAGCCACCGTAGTATCCAGTGCCACCACAAGTTTCAGATGCTGTCCGAATTTACTACTGGATAGGTCCTCGATTTCCTTGCGGACTTCTCTATCATCACTGTTAAGCCCGTCGATGGCCAAGATCAGATCTGGGCCACCGCCTTGTGAAACCTGTTTCAACCACGAGCGTGCTTCAGTCGGCGTCACAGGCCAGTTGAGCTGCTCCTCAAGTGCATCTGCAACGCTCTGTAGAATACTGCTCCCTGTTTCGGTTTCAATATAAAAAGTAGCACCCCATTCGATCTTGGCTGTCTGTTCACAAAGCTCACGTAAAACGTTGCTTTTCCCGACCAGAGATGAGCCTTCGAGCAAAATGAGTTTCTGGTTACCCTTAAAAAGTCTAATAACCTCCAAAGTCGCACGACGAGGTATGAGGAAGTTTCGGCTGAAAGGCAGATCGGTCTCCTCAATATCACCTGTCAGCTCGTCCATGTTCGCGTTGGAGGCTTGATGGACCGCCTGCATCCAAACAGTGGGATTAGTGCCCATGAGTGTCTGGATAGCTAGTTTCAGGTCAGCCTTGGCTACCGTTGAGGCACTGTCCATCAAGGCAAAAAATGCCTGCTCTCCTGTATCCGCTGGAACCCATTCGCATCGAGTATGAGTTTCGAGGTAGCGCGTTTCGCTGCCATTGGTGACCACCACCAGTGGTGGGGATGGATTCAGTGCCTGGGCGTAGGAGAGCCCCTGTTGGCCGTCTTCAGGCAGGAGCGACTCGCCCTCCCGTTTGAGCTCAAGTACAGCCAGGGGCTTTTCGCCCATGTACAACACGACATCAGCCCGCGCTCTGGCGGAGGTGGCGCTTTGACCGTCGATCTTGAAAGTTGCATGTCCAAATTTAAAACTGAACTGAATCTGGTGGCGAATGGCATGAGCAGGAAGAAGGGGGAAGGCAAGCCTGATAGCAGCGTGAATCTCTGCTTCGAGATCAGTTTCGGTGGGGGTTGTGGTTAGCTGTTGCACGGTCATAGTTTGACTGCGTCCGTAAGTAGGCGGGCGGTTTTGCTTGAGCCTGGGTTTTCAGACTAATCGAGCAAGAAGTATTTTCTGATTGTGGCTAGGTGTTGTTGCTCGACAATAAACGGGGTCGTTTTGGCCTGCATGAACTTCATCATTGCAACAAGACGATGGCGGCCATCCATAAGCACAGGCTCGCCATTGGAGTCGGTGGTGATCCATGGCAACTCGATGACGCCGTTTTGCAACTGAGCTTTCACTCTGTGCCAGCGGGCAGGGTTGAGGGTGAATCTATCCTCAGGTTGCATCGTTTCAAGTACCGCCATGGTGGGTAGCTCAACGATGCAAAACTTTTCTGTCGCTGTGGGATAGGTGTAACGGAGACTGTCGACCGACCCGAATGTGAAATAGCCACAAGGCGGGATGTTCTCAAGCGAATGCCAGTCGTACCAGTCCGCTCCGTTCTCAGGGTTCTGCTCAGCGAAGAAGCGGATCTGAAAGTACAGCGAGACACCAGGTGCGGGGGTTGGAAGTGTTCGTATGATTTTGAGGTCTGTCACCTGGATGTCCCGTGCGCTTCGTCGTGAAAAGGGGGAGTACATCATCCACCTTTTGATGTTGAGTCGGGAACCTGCCAATTACCGTTGACCTGCTGATGGAGTGCCCGAACGAGACAATATGCCCAGTGAATTGAAAGGCGTCCTACAGGAACAAATTCCGTTCGATATAGGCCTTCTTGAAGCCCGTGCGTAAGAGCGTTTGATGCGTGCTCGGTAAACTCATCAAGCAATTGACCATCAGGAGTGGGGGCATCGCAGTCACAATGGCTGATGCCCCCTCCACCAGCATGCTGAAGTCTGGGACTAGGTAGAACCATTGGAATGTCGTAAGGCGGCTAGGGAATAGCGACAGCAACATCACGAAGAAAACCGTGAATGCAAGCGCGGCCTTGATTCCACCGCCTGGCCCTTATGTGATCCAAATGTTGAACCTCAACCCCAAACGACGTCGGAACAGGAACGCACTCATGAATCCGATGGCGCCCAGAAGATAAAGGATTGTTCCGTTTGAAAGAAATCCAGGTAATGCTTGAGCCCAGTCATTAGCGGGGTTACGTCACCAGTCAATAAACTCCAAATTCCCGGCCCCTTCTACCCTCTGGCGCTGTTTGTGGAATACACCATCGCGATGAACGTGAGCGGCAGTACGCACAGGAAGTAGTCCAGAGTGCGCGCTGGCAGGGTTGGTTTTTTTGCTATTGTCTTGATGATGCCATTGCAAGTCCGCCAGTCGGCGTCTTTAGGTAGACGACTATGTCATGTTCGACTCGCCGGAACTGCGTGCCCTAGTCAACATGCTTGTGATGAACAACTTTTACGTGGCTCATGCCTGTAGTGACCGCGATCCAGCCATACGTTCCTGAGTCCGCATTACCGAGTCCCCCTGATTACGAAGACCTTTAAGATGGGGGCTGATCGGAAGCGGCCTGCGAGAGGGGGGCCTAAAACACATTGAGGGCGGCGTTTGCCACCCTCAATGTAAACGCTAGCGATCAACGCTAGTGGTAACGCAATGGGTCGTTATCCCACTTCTCTTCCAGCGCCTTCATATCACGGTCATTCCGGTAGCTGAGCCACCAGACCAAGCCGATAAAGGGTGCAGCGCAAAGGGCAATAACGCCCAGGAACAGCAGTACATCGTGCATGATTGTTCTCCTTTTTTATTAGTTCATGCACTGTATATTCTGCCAGTGGTTTTTGGCGGTGTCACCTGCAAGCAGTAGATGCGGATAACCCGTTCTTGGCTGTCAGGGGTAGGCGCTGAGTATTTCGATTCTCAGCTAAAGGTAAAGCGAGGCATCAATCAGATATTCGCGAAACCGTCACTCTTGTTGGTTCTGCGCAGAGCGCAAGCTCTCCACAAACAATGCCCTGGTCGTGGGCAGGAAGGTAAAGAGCGAAGCGAGGGCGGCTACTGCTACGATTGTTATGTGTCTTCCTTAGGTCGTTACTCTAGCGAAATTTTGAAATGCTCTTTCACCCGCTCAATTGTCCAGCGCCACATAGGAGTGGTCGGGCGTCAGATGGTGTTCTGGTTACCGAACATACCTACCTCTTTGATTGCCTGTTTGACCGGGACCGTATGTAGCCATTCTACCGGCACGAAGTATTCGGACAGGTCAGGGTCATTGATGTGCTTGCCGAGGTAGGTGTCATTTAGGGGCTGCCGCGCTTTTGACACTGAGTTATCACGGGAGAGAAGGCGAATCTGCTACGCAAAGCACGCATTAACGTATGTTTGTTACCAGCAGAAAAGCTCGCGATGTTTCTTGAATAGGCCGAAGAGGTTGACCGCAGCCCGAACCTTGCTCGTAAACGAGGGATTAGAGAGAGTCAGTCGAACGGAGGACCGCTGTTCAAGATCTCGCCCAAGGATTTTCTGACATGTCCAACATACGAACCCAGTCCTGCCCCTACGCTTTCCTCAGAAGCGGCTGCTGATACGCCGAAAACCATGCTTAATGCTTTATCCACAGCTGGATTTGAACGCACGGCGTTTTGAGTCGCGGCGTGATCTAGCTCGACAAATCCCTGGATTAGGGCCTCCAGAGTTATGACTTTGTTGATAAGCAGTGGGCCGATGTGATCGAGGTTTTGTTCGGCAAGTCCCGCCAGTGCACGCTTGTCACCTGTTAAGACTCGACCGTCAGCAGCTTTTGCGGCAGCCGCAAACAAGAGGGCCTCACCGGCATCAATGCCCGGCGCGGCGTTTAACCGATCCAACACCTCGAGATCCACATCCGCAGATGTCAATTTCGTTGCGCTATCTAGAAACCCCTCAATTTGAATGGCTGCTTCTTCGGTTTTGCACAACTCGATGCGGTTTCGCTTCGGTAGCAGCTTGTATCGGGCCGAATCCAAGGCCAGCAGATGAATTTGACCATTCTGGCCTATGAATAACTTAGGCAGGTGCTCGAGGATTCCATACTGAGCAAGCTTCAAGATCACGTCGTTGTCTACGAAGAGTTTGAGCGCCATGCGAAATCCTATTCGGCTGGTGCCACGCGGCGGAGTAACTCGATCGTGTCATCAGGAAGAACATCTTGATGTACACGTCGCCAAAGCAGGTCATTAACGACAACCCCAGCAGGCTTGAAGCCAGCCTGCAGATTATTAATCGCCGCCATTCCCAGCGCCCATGCGTTGTTGTGCTTCGCGAAATTAAGCACTACATGACCAGGGTCGACATGATTCGCCTTTCCATATGCCATGGCCGCTTCCGCGAGGCCTTGCGCGGACATGCGCCCGGTGCCATGGCCATACGTTGCATCCTCTCTGCCGTTCAACATAGTGATAGCAAACCGATCGGCCGCTTGCTCATCTTCATCAGGATCATCAAGGGCATACGACTGCTCACCCAGCGCCTCATCGATAAGAATTTCATCCGGTTCGACGTGCCCTAGGGCGCAGTGGCCGATTTCGTGAGCGATGATGAATGACTGCCAGGCCCAGGAGCTGCTCTTCTTGGACAGGATGATGACTGGACGCCCGTCGAACATAGTGACCATGCCATCCATTTTCGGAAGCCCGTCACCGATATGGTCTAAGTAGATCACCGGCACACCATGTCGCCAGCATGCCTGAAGCAGGTTTCGCAGGCCCAACCAGTTACCACCCTCGGTGCCTAGAATCTCGGCCCTGAGTTCAAGCGGATCTGGTGAAAATGGTGTGTAGTCATAGGGCGTCGCATACGCGACTGACTCTGCCACGAACATCGCCAAGGACGTCGCGGCGCTGAGGTTTTTGGATTTGTTCGGGATGGATCTTTTGTACTTCGTGTCCCGCCGGCGAAGCTCCTCAAGTCCCGGATTATCGGAGAACAGCGGTGCGACCCTTAGGCCGAGTCTTTTCGCCAGGATCGAAGCAACCTCAATAGCCGCGCCCTCGTCCTGAAGCATCTCATCAGTCACCCATTCGGGTAGCAAGGAGTTCTGAAATGCCCGCGGATATCCCGCGGACTCCAGAGCCCCGAAGATTCGATCAATTTGTGTGGCCGGCATTGCGACCTCCTTCAGCAGTGAGCTGGGCAGATTGATCAGCTTGAGTTGTGGCAAGCCCCTTGAGGCTGCGAATAACTTTGATCAGTGCCCGGGCATGGGCATCCGAGCCATCCCATATTGCCATTATTGCACCCTTCAGCTCGCCCTCCAATGAACTGCCAGGGAGATCGGGTTTTAATTCAGTAAGACCATAAAAATTGCAAAGCTTATTGAATTGTTCACTGAAGCGGAGCCTCGGTTGTGCACCGTTACGCAATCGCCACACAGTTGGCTGGGAAACCCCACTTCTGCGGGCAATCTCAGCGTCGCTGCGGGGATCCGACCTTAGGGAATCTATGATTTGGGTATAGTAAACCCGGACCTGTGTGCTATTCATGATATTCAATATATGTGAATTCATTTTTAAAATGAATAGAAAATTGCTATGCTTACGATCGTCAATGCAAACTCGGACTCATAACAATGATCCCCTCTACCTTCTGCTGGACCAAAATGGGTATCGAATCTGGCGAAGGCCTTGATTTGATCATTCGTCGCAAGGAGTGGGAGCGTCAGTTGGGGGATGGTCTGTTTTTTTGGGGAATTGGCCAGTCCCTAGGTGAGAACGCCCGCGATGCGGCTGCTTCCATCGAAGAAGAAATGAAGGTGTTGTTTTCACCGATGTCCAGCAAGGCCAAAGCCATCGACGTAACTCCCGGCGACGTTTTTGTCTGGAACAGCTGGATCGACGGCCGAGGAAATACTGTGCCACTTCCAGAGCACGTGTTGATTACTAGCCGCGCAGACCTGCCATCGGGGCGGCGCAAGTCCAGTCACTATGCTCTGGTCTGCAAATCCGCTGATCGTTTGGGGGCGGGGACGGAGCTTGAGGTGACGGCGGCGTACCTGAGGAACTTCTCCAGCGACAAACCATTGGGCGCTTCGCAGGTTACGGCTGTGGTGAAGAACGCCGAGTTCGCGATAAGCGGTAACGTTACCAAAAAGTACGCAGTGAGCTTCGTCGCTACCATGGAGGCGCCTTATTCGGTACAGCTTTGCGACCCTGAGTTGCTTTCGCCTCACGATGTACAGTCCATCGAGAAGGTCTCAGCCAGCGGAGGCGTTGCGGATTGGAATCTGCTTGTCTCCAGGCTGCGTGGCAAGCGCAAGCCAGAAGCCTGCGCACCATTTACTCTCGACCTTTTTGGTACCGATCACGGATTAGCCGCCGCTATCTGAGATAGCGATCCGGGATACCTGTAAGAAGTCTTGCAACACCTCTACTCCAGACTTTGAAGCATCCTGGTAGTAGAGCCTCGCCCCCGTCTCGAATGCATAGAGAGATGCAATCTGGCATTGAAGACTGACATGCCGATCGAGTTCACTTGGCGGCGGTAAAGGCCGTCCTGCGGGATCTGCTTTTATACGATCAATAAGAGTCTGGGCGTCGGCGTAGAGACAGACGATTACGTCCGGTGCCAAGTCGTGCAACATTGCCTTAGAGAACGGAGTGACCCTGAATCCGAAGCTCTCGATTGTGACGGCATGTGAATCAATCACAAGGTAGCCTTCCTTGTGCTTGAACCGTGCAGCCATCTCAATCAGTTCAGCGTCAACCAGCCCCACATCTTCGCAAGTGATCAGCTTCGCCGATTGTTCTCGCATATCGCTCTGACTGACCAATCCCACGCGGGCAGACGTAACCCGAGCAAGCTCCTTACTGTAGGTAAATACGGTTATCTGGTCCGACAGCTCAGCCAGGCGCTCGGTCAGCGTGGATTTTCCCGTCGCCGGTGCACCCGTCAGATAGATTATTTGTCCCATTCCTGGACTCCCCCGTTTCAGTTCTTTAGGAACACTGCGAAAGGTGGCTTCACTCTAGCTATCAGGCCTATCCGCTTAACGATCCGCTCCTCAGGCGGTGGAGGGACATGAGGTTCGTGATAGATAAGACAGCCCTTGTCGTTTTGACCTTTCAAGTATTCCGAGGCGACTTTCCCTCGAGATTGTCCTAAGCCCACCTCGAAATCGTTCAGATTGACTTCGAACTCGTCGAGCCGTAGCTCATCAAGGACAAGTGCAAAACGGGAGCCACGAACTTCAATGCCTTTTGGTACGGCTTCCCAGTCAACGCCATCCTCAGAATAGTGGGTTGCGGCAACTGGAGGCGCGGCGTGCTTGGAGTTCATCTCGTTCATGATGATGAGCAGGTGTTTCCCCTCTTCCTGCATCGACTTTCCGAATGGCTGTACCATCGTCCGGGGATGGCATGAACTGCCCCCATAGCCCCAAAAGATTGAACCGGCTTCTTCAAACTCCCGGCGCTTTCTTCGCACGATGTCTTCGAGGCTCTCTGATGCGTGCAGTCCGACCTTCATAAAGATCAGGCCTTGACCATTCTCAAGCGGATTAGACATCCGGAACCTCCTTGTAGTGTTCAAGTGAATAGCGCTGGTCGGCCTCTCGATTGACATTGAGGCTTGGCGTCTCGCGTACATATTTATAGATGAGCGGGTTGTTCTTACCGTAGAAATTGCTGAGTCGATTAGCTGATAACTTTTCCGAACCCTTCTCCATCAGGCCGGGGACCACCCGCCGAAATAGGCAAGAGCAAGAGCGCAAATCGGGGGCATCATCCAAGTGGTAGAGATGAAGCTGAGGTAGCATTTCCGATACGACATACCCCAATTCGATAGCTCTTTTTTGCGTATCCCTCAACACCTCCTGAGTCCAGGGAAGGTCTGGGTCATCAGCAATTACTACGATACCCAACCCTTTTGCGTTTGTAGCTTGACTGCCTCGCTCCAGAAACGCTGTGACACTTTGGCCGGCGTTACTTGCTCCCCATGGGGGATTGATGTGAAAACCGTCATAGGCCCCGAAGTGCTCTGGCGGAAGGGGGTCAGCGACGTTGTACAGGTGAGCAGTGATTTCGATCTTGGGTGCCAGTTTTTCGCCGAATCGCAGCACTGAATTGACGATGCGCTCGTCGAAATCGAGCAGAGTGATTGAGGATGGGCCGTAATCGATTACATCTTGGGCCTTCAGGTGTGCCGCTGAAAGAGCGATTCCGTCCCCATCTCCCACGAATACGACTTTCTTTCCATTGAACACTCGGGCGACGTATTCAGCCTGGATAACCATGTCGGCCACTTTCATGTAGATCTGGTCGAACTCGCGCAAGGGGGCGGGTCGGTTCATCACCACGTCTGAGATACTGTTGATCGCGTTCCTTAAATCGAATTTCACTCTCCACCTCCCTGTCCTGTTGGCTGGTCCCTAGCGGCAAAGAGCGATATTGGTGGCTAAGGGCTATCTACGAGCATAGTCCTGGATCAAACTTGAGTGGAAGGTGTGTTGGTCGGTATTTCACGTTTTCCATAGCTTTTGCGGCTGCCGGCGTACGCCGGGTGTCCGTACCGCACGACGTGATGGGACTCGAACGACATCAATCTCTAGGGTGCTCTCTGCTCGCTGCTTTGAATATTGTTGACTCTCACACAATAACCGTGATTTCGTGTTGACCATGGAGGCTAATTGCCACCATCTAGAAAGTGATGAAAATTTCCAACTCGGGTTGTCGATTAGCCACCCCATATGCCTTCCAATTAGAAATCGACCAAAATATCCAGCTGAGCGAATTCACAAGACAATGAACATCGACGAAATCATTAAGTATTCTAATGAATTAAACCCAAAGAGCCGTAAGAGATTTGTCGAAAATTTCGTAATACTACTTGATCAAATTGAAAGCTCTGTAATGCTGCGTGGACCTTACAGGCTCGTTTTAGATTCAAATATTATTATGCGACTGGAGGATTATCGACAAGGAAAAATTAACGAGGGGGTTCTTTCGATACTTTTAGTCTTCATACTAATAAAAAAACTTCCTCACCACATCGACTTAGTTATCAGGCCGAGCGTTTTCTACGAATATCTAAGACTAAGAAATGTTAAAAGCACACGGGAGCACTGGGAAAAGTTTAAGGAACTGAAGTCCATTATAGAAGATGAGCTCGGTTCGGTTTTATTTTTTGACGGGATCGAAACATATTCCGGAGCTGAGTATTATCTAAACCTGATCCAGAACGATGCAGATAAAATAACAAAAACACTGCATTCTTATGAGCGAAGAGACTGGCGCTTCAACTTTTTCCAACCCCCGGGGTGCGGTTTCGCCGGAATACCAGCGAAAAATGGAGAATTCATCATCGTTCCACCCGTTTTTGCAGCTGAAGGGTTGTACGAGAAAATCGAACTAGAATACTTTGACAAGCGTACAGCTAGCAGTTTTTTTATAGAACATATCGAGAAAAAAATCGCTGAATGCAAACTCAACGATCAGCAAATTATTGCCCACTACGGAGCCGATAGGAAATATCTACTTACCAAAGTGCTAAAGCTTACCGCCAAGGGTAATTTGGAAGGGTTGGCAGATTTAGACATATTGTCCATATGCAATGTGCAGACACAATTTATCAATCAAAGCCACGGGCGCTACGTACCGGCTTCCATCGGCCTCTCTATAGATAGCAATCTTGCTAACGCACTTAGTTTTTACAGTTCAATTAGGCTAACGTCCCCAAAGATGGGAGGCAGCGAGCAAGATATTGACGACAATATGGCTGAGATGGAAGCCTTTATCCATGATCAAAGTCGAGTTAGAGAGGGCGAAGAACGCTTTAAACAAGCAATTCAATCTAGCCGAGAATTTCTCAGGGAGCTGTCTTCAAAAATATCTGCTTAGTAATTTTGCAACTCATGCTTTGGGTAGGTAGTTAACCGATTTTTTCATCAGTAACCCGCGGTGGTTAACAGCTAAAAAAGCCAGTTTACAGCCAATCATGGTGGTGCGCTCCGGGCATTGAATAAGATGTCTCAGGCGCACCCCGTTCCACTAGGTACCGGCAAAAAACAGCTACTGGAAATTCTCCCTACGGAAACTGTATGCATGTACAGACTGGTTGCATAACCACTGACGTGAAGATACCATCACTCTTGGTGGTAAAGCATCGCCCATAAATTATGGAGTAGCCCATGTCATCACCTCTTACAGCCACTCATGAAATCAGGTACCTGGACGAAATCAAAGGTCTTTTCGTTATTGATTTTGATTGTCACCAGTGACCAGGCATCAAATGCTTGGCAGCTCACGCTTTTTTAAATTTCGATAACCTGAACTCCGTACTGTCAACCTTTCACGACGCCTGCTATATGCAGGGGACGAAGAATTTAACAAATACTCTAAACCGATTTTTTTAATTCCGCCCCCCTATAAAAACACGCCTAATTAACCGAGAAATACTAAGCCAGACAGAAACCAAAATCCACAAAAAACAGCACAAAAATAACTAACGCCCCTTGCCCTCATAACACCAAAACATAATACAAACAGCCAACAAAATTGCAGTTACAGTATTAACTCCACCCGTTATGCTTTAATATGATTCTACTAGTTAGCTCGGAGCTATTAAAAGTAAATACGTATCCATCCTATAGATAAACGAAAAGTTAATACGTATTATTTATACTAGAGAAACTGTTTATCCTCCCAATGAAAGTCCTCGACTGGACACTAAGCCGCCTGATGATTTCTGCGATGTCGTTAGCACCTTATCTTTATTGGTAGTAGTGACTCCTAGTGCATCCCCAACTCTGGTAAGTAGTTTCATAAATTTGTGAAAGACGTAGGTTCTTCTGAGAGTCAAACAAGTCTCTACAAAATTTATGCAAAAAAAAGCCAGCGCTCTGCGCTGGCCTCCAGCAGACCCACCGATATGGTGGACTTGACTCATTTATTTGTGATTTTTTGCATCTATTTTGTGAGCCGACAAGGATCAGAAATCCAGGTTGGACACCGCCAACGCATTGCTCTCGATGAAGTCACGACGAGGCTCGACCGCATCACCCATCAGGGTGTTGAAGATCTGGTCCGCGCCAATGGCGTCTTCGATGGTGACTTTCAGCATCCGGCGCGAGCTTGGGTCCATGGTGGTTTCCCACAGCTGATCCGGGTTCATTTCACCCAGACCTTTGTATCGCTGGATGGTGTGGCGCTTGGTGCTTTCGGCCATCAGCCATTCAAGGGCTTCCTTGAACTCGGTCACGGCTTTCTTGCGCTCACCCCGTTGGATGTACGCACCTTCGTCCAGCAGCGTGCTCAGTTGCGCGCCAAGGGATACGACGGTCTTGTAGTCGTTGCTGCCGAAGAAGTCGCGGTTGAAGGTGACGTAGTTCGACAGGCCGTGGGAGATCAGTTCGACCTCCGGCAGCCAGACGTTACGCTCACGGTCTTCGCGCAGGCTGGCTTTGTAGACCAGGCCGGATTTCTCGACGGTGCGCAGGCGTACTTCGTACTGGGCCAGCCAATCCTGCATCGCTGCGTGATCGGACAGTTGCTCCAGGCTCACGGCAGGCAGGTAGATGAAGTGCTCGGTCAGTTCCTGTGGGTACAGGCGCGACAGGCGCTTGAGGGTCTTCATCACCAGGCGGAAGTCGTTGACCAGGCGCTCGAGGGCTTCACCGGAAATACCGGGGGCGTCTTCGTTCAAGTGCAGGCTCGCGTCTTCCAGGGCCGACTGCGTCATGTACTCTTCCATGGCGTCGTCGTCTTTGATGTATTGCTCTTGCTTGCCTTTCTTGACCTTGTACAGCGGCGGCTGGGCGATGTAGATGTAGCCGCGCTCGATCAGCTCCGGCAACTGACGGAAGAAGAACGTCAGCAGCAGGGTGCGGATGTGCGAACCGTCGACGTCAGCATCGGTCATGATGATGATGTTGTGATAGCGCAACTTGTCGATGTTGTACTCTTCGCGGCCAATGCCGCAGCCCAGCGCGGTGATCAAGGTGCCGACTTCCTGGGAGGAAATCATCTTGTCGAAGCGCGCCTTCTCGACGTTGAGGATCTTACCCTTGAGCGGCAGGATGGCCTGGGTGCGACGGTTGCGGCCCTGCTTGGCGGAACCGCCAGCAGAGTCACCTTCCACCAGGTACAGCTCGGACAGGGCAGGGTCCTTTTCCTGGCAGTCGGCCAGTTTGCCCGGCAGGCCGGCGATGTCTAGCGCGCCTTTGCGGCGAGTCATCTCACGGGCCTTGCGCGCGGCCTCACGGGCACGGGCGGCGTCGATCATCTTGCCGACCACCAGCTTGGCTTCGTTCGGGTTTTCCAGCAGGAAGTCGGAGAAGTACTTGCCCATTTCCTGTTCGACCGCGGTCTTCACTTCGGAAGACACCAGCTTGTCTTTAGTCTGGGAGCTGAACTTCGGATCCGGCACCTTCACCGAAATGATCGCCGTCAGGCCTTCGCGGGCATCGTCACCGGTCGTGGCGACTTTATGCTTCTTCGCCAGGCCTTCCTGTTCGATGTAGTTGTTCAGGTTACGGGTCAGCGCCGAACGGAAGCCCACCAGGTGGGTACCGCCATCGCGCTGCGGAATGTTGTTGGTGAAGCACAACAGGTTCTCGTTGAAGCTGTCGTTCCACTGCAGGGCAATTTCCACGCCGATGCCGTCTTCACGCTGGATGTTGAAGTGGAACACCTGGTTGACCGGGGTCTTGTTGGTGTTCAGGTACTCAACGAACGCACGCAGGCCACCTTCGTACTTGAACAGCTCTTCCTTGCCGCTGCGCTCGTCCTTGAGGACGATGCCGACACCAGAGTTGAGGAAGGACAGTTCGCGAATCCGCTTGGCCAGGATGTCCCAGCTGAAGTGGATGTTCTTGAAGGTTTCGCTCGACGCCTTGAAGTGGATCTGGGTGCCGGTGGACTCGCTGTCACCAACGATCGCCATGGGTGCCTGAGGCACGCCATGGACGTAGGTCTGTTCCCAGATCTTGCCACTGCGGCGCACCGTGAGCACAAGCTGTTCGGACAGCGCGTTCACCACCGATACACCTACGCCGTGCAGACCGCCGGAGACCTTGTAGGAGTTATCGTCGAACTTACCGCCGGCGTGGAGGACGGTCATGATGACCTCGGCGGCGGAAACGCCTTCCTCTTTGTGCACGTCTACTGGGATGCCACGGCCGTTGTCGCGAACGGTGATGGACTCATCCGGGTGGATGATGATGCTGATGTCGTCGCAATGGCCGGCGAGGGCTTCGTCGATGGAGTTGTCGACCACCTCGAACACCATGTGGTGCAGACCGCTGCCATCGTCGGTGTCACCAATGTACATACCGGGACGTTTGCGTACGGCATCCAGGCCTTTCAGCACTTTAATGCTCGTTGAGTCGTACGTATTTTCTTCGCTCAATGCCTTCACTCCCGATGGTCGTGGGTCTGGGTGATACGGCCCTGTTCCACGTGGAACAGAGCGACTGGCGTTTCCGTCTGCCAGCCTTCCCTCAATAATTCGTGGTCTACACAGGTGATGAACACCTGGCAGCGTAAGTCTTCCAGCAAGCGGCACAACGCGCGGCGGTGGGCTTCGTCCAGCTCGGACGGCAAGTCATCCACCAGATAAATACACTGACCGCGCCGGGCCTGGCTGACCAGATGCCCCTGGGCGATACGCAAGGCACACACCACTAACTTCTGCTGGCCCCGGGACAAGATGTCCGCGGCGTTATGTGCGCCCAATCTGAGGCGCAAGTCAGCGCGTTGTGGTCCAGCCTGGGTATGGCCCATCTGCTGGTCCCGCTGCAGCGAGCCAGCCAGCACGGTGCTCAGTTCCCGGTCCTTGTCCCAGCCTCGGTAATAGCTGAGCGTCAGGCCCTCAAGCTCAACCAGTTCGCTCAAGGTCTGCTCGAAGACCGGTTTCAAGGCTTTGATGTAAGCGCGGCGGTATTCATCGATTTCAGCGCTGGCCTGGCACAGTTCCCTGTCCCAAACCGCTTGCGAAACGGCGTCAAGTGTACCATGTCGCAGCCAAGAGTTTCGCTGGCGCAGCGCCTTCTGCAGGCGTTGCCAAGTCGTCATGAAGCGCGGTTCTACGTGAAACACGCCCCAGTCGAGAAATTGCCGGCGAATCTTCGGCGCGCCTTCCAAAAGGCGGAAGCTGTCCGGGTTGATCAGTTGCAACGGCAGGATCTCAGCCAGCTGTGCAGCGCTGCGGGCGTTCTGCCCATCGATGCGGATCTGGAATTCCCCTTGCCGGTCCCGCGAGATCCCCAGGGCGCTATGGCCACCTTCCGCCAGTTCAACCTGCCCGAACACCGTGCACGCCAGTTGATCGTACTGGATGACCGGTAGCAGACGGGTGCTGCGGAACGAACGGGCAAGCCCCAGCAGGTGCACGGCCTCCAGCACGCTGGTTTTGCCGCTGCCGTTGGCGCCGTAAAGGATATTGATGCGGGGGGAGGGGGAGAAGGTCACCGGGTGCAGATTGCGCACCGCGGTGACCGAGACGCGACTTAAGGACATTTAGCGACTACAGACGCATCGGCATGACAACGTAGGCCGAATCGTCGTTATCGGACTCTTGCACCAGCGCACTGCTGTTGGAGTCAGACAGGATCAGACGCACTTGCTCGGTGGTCATCACGCCCAGCACGTCGAGCAGGTAGCTGACGTTGAAGCCGATTTCCAGGGAGCCGCCGTTGTACTCAACGCCTACTTCTTCTTCCGCTTCTTCCTGCTCCGGGTTGTTCGCCTGGATCTTCAACTGCCCGTTGGCCAGTTGCAGACGAATGCCGCGGTACTTCTCGTTGGACAGGATTGCGGTACGGCTGAAGGCTTCGCGCAGGGCCTGGCGATCGCCCAGGACCAGCTTGTCACCGCCTTTTGGCAGCACGCGCTCGTAATCTGGGAACTTGCCGTCCACCAGCTTCGACGTGAAGGTGAACTCACCGGTGGTAGCGCGGATGTGGTGTTGGCCCAACACGATGCTGACGTTGCCGTCGGGCTCGGTCAGCAGGCGGGCCAGCTCCAGGATGCCTTTACGCGGCACGATCACTTGGTGGCGATCCGGCTGACCGATATCGGCCTGCATCGAGCACATGGCCAGGCGGTGACCGTCGGTGGCGACGGCGCGGATAACGCCGGCCGACACTTCCAGAAGCATGCCATTGAGGTAATAACGCACGTCCTGCTGGGCCATGGCGAAACTGGTGCGTTCGATCAGGCGACGCAATTTGCTCTGGTCCAAGCTGCAGGTCAGCGAGCCCGGGCCTTCTTCGACGGTCGGGAAATCGTTGGCGGGCAGTGTGGACAAGGTAAAGCGGCTGCGACCGGCCTTGACCACGAGCTTCTGCTCATCGACCTTGATGTCGATCAGCGCGTCGTTGGGCAGGCTCTTGCAGATGTCCATCAGCTTGCGTGCCGGCACGGTGATGGAACCCGGATCGGCCGGCTCCTCAAGTTGCACACGACCGACCAGCTCGACTTCCAGGTCGGTACCGGTCAGCGACAATTGCTGGCCTTCGACAACCAGCAGCACGTTGGAAAGTACCGGCAAGGTCTGGCGGCGTTCGACGACGCCTGCGACCAGTTGCAGGGGTTTCAACAGGGCTTCGCGTTGAATGGTGAAATGCATGGTCTAGTCCCTTGCCTTAATAAGCTGCGCTGGTGGTCATCAAGTGGTCAGTGTACGCAGCAGGTTCTTGTAGTCCTCGCGGATGTCCGCGTCGGATTCCTTAAGTTCGTTGATCTTGCGGCACGCGTGCAGCACGGTGGTGTGGTCGCGTCCGCCAAACACATCGCCGATTTCCGGCAGGCTGTGGTTGGTCAGTTCCTTGGACAGGGCCATGGCCACCTGACGCGGACGTGCTACCGAACGTGAACGGCGTTTGGACAGCAGGTCGGATATCTTGATTTTGTAGTATTCAGCAACCGTTCGCTGAATGTTATCCACAGAAACCAATTTGTCCTGGAGCGCCAACAGGTCCTTCAAGGATTCGCGAATCAGCTCGATGGTGATGTCGCGGCCCATGAAGTGCGAATGGGCGATGACCCGCTTGAGGGCACCTTCGAGTTCACGCACGTTCGAGCGGATACGCTGAGCGATGAAGAATGCCGCGTCGTGAGGCAGCTCGACCTTGGCCTGGTCGGCCTTCTTCATCAGGATCGCGACCCGGGTCTCCAGCTCCGGCGGCTCGACGGCCACCGTCAGGCCCCAGCCGAAACGCGACTTGAGGCGTTCCTCGAGGCCTTCGATCTCTTTCGGGTAGCGGTCACTGGTGAGAATGACCTGCTGCCCGCCTTCAAGCAATGCGTTGAAGGTGTGGAAAAACTCTTCCTGGGAACGCTCCTTGCGGGCGAAGAACTGAATGTCGTCGATCAGCAAGGCGTCCACCGAACGGTAGAAGCGCTTGAACTCGTTGATGGCGTTCAGTTGCAGCGCCTTGACCATGTCGGCCACGAACCGCTCGGAATGCAGGTACACGACCTTGGCATTCGGGTTCTTCTTTAATAGATGGTTGCCCACGGCGTGCATCAAGTGGGTCTTACCCAAGCCGACGCCGCCATAAAGGAAAAGCGGGTTGTAACCGTGCTTGGGGTTGTCCGCGACCTGCCAGGCCGCCGCGCGGGCCAGTTGGTTGGACTTACCTTCGACGAAATTCTCGAAGGTAAAGGTCCGGTTCAGGTAGCTGGTGTGCTTGAGCGCGCCTTCGACCTGGACGGTGCGCTGTTCGGCCCGCACCGGAGCCTGCTGGGAGCTGGCACCGGCCATGGGGTCGAAGCTGTCCCGGGAAGGCTCTTCGCTGACTTCGGCGACTTTTTGCGTGTTGCGTTTGCTCGGGGCAGGCGCGGGCGCCGGGGCGGCGTGGTTGTTCACCGGGGCCGGGGCAGCAGCCTGCTGGGCTTGTGACGCCGCGGCGGCCAGCGGCGCATTGGGCGCGGCGCGGGGTGCCGAACTGCGTTTGCTGCCTATTAATAAGGACAACGCAGGCGCCATGCCATTACCGTGCTCGTCGAGCAGTTCCATGACCCGGCCCAGGTACTTTTCGTTGACCCAGTCGAGAACGAAACGGTTCGGTGCATAGACACGCAACTCGTCGCCTTCGGCTTCGACCTGTAGTGGACGGATCCAAGTGTTGAATTGTTGGGCAGGCAGCTCATCGCGCAAAAGCTCCACGCACTGCTGCCAAAGTTCCACTGACACGGATATCCCCTAAGTTGAAAGCCGGTGAGGCAAAAACAAGCGGCCATTGTAGCGAGCGGACGTGCACTTATCCACACGCAGGTTGCTCATTGCCCATGATTTATCAATGCGTTAACCGAGAGAAAGACGACCGACGGTCGGTGGATAAGCTCTGTGGATAACCGAGCCTGAGGTCGTTGCACAAGTGGGGGCGAAACTCGGTGGATAACCGCCCTGTGGATAACAGGCCATTCCACCCACAGCTTATCCGACAGCGCAGCACAGGCTTGCCACTGCTTTCCCCTGTAGTTGTCATTCTCTGTACATGGCGGATTACAAGGCCTTGGCATGGTTATCCACAGACAGGTGGCAACCTTGCTTTTATAAGCTTTACAGAAAAGCTTTAAATAATTCCCTTCTTTATTTCTATATCTAGCGCGGTGTGATGAATCCGCCGAAAGGGGCTGGATATCTATTTAAAGGAAACGCTGGTTGGAAATTGACCTAGAGGCTTGCTTTCTCTAGAATCCCCGGTCTCTTAAAACGGGGGCCATTCCGGCCCGTTGTGGACGAACCAGGTAACACGACATGAAACGTACTTTCCAACCAAGCACTATCAAACGCGCTCGTACCCACGGTTTCCGTGCTCGCATGGCTACCAAGAACGGTCGTGCCGTCCTGTCGCGTCGTCGCGCCAAAGGTCGTGCGCGTCTGGCAGTTTGATAATCCGGCACTGGAGGTGAGTCAGGACTTCAGTCGGGAAAAGCGTCTGCTTACACCCCGGCATTTCAAGGCAGTCTTTGACTCCCCTACCGGCAAGGTTCCGGGGAAAAATCTCCTGCTCCTTGCGCGCAACAACGATCTCGATCACCCCCGACTAGGGCTGGTTATCGGGAAAAAGAGCGTCAAGCTCTCCGTTGAGCGCAATCGCCTCAAACGTCTGATGCGCGAATCGTTTCGCCTGAACCAGGATTCACTGGTTGGATGGGACATCGTTATCGTCGCGCGCAAAGGTTTGGGTGACGTAGAAAACCCCGAATTGATTCAGCATTTCGGCAAGCTCTGGAAACGTCTGGCGCGCAACAAGCCAGTACCGGCAGTCAACACCGAAACTGTAGGGGTAGACAGTCCCGATGCGTAAACTGGCACTCGTTCCGATCCAGTTTTATCGCTATGCCATTAGTCCTTTGATGGCCAGTCACTGTCGTTTCTACCCCAGTTGTTCCTGCTACGCGTACGAAGCCATAGAAAATCATGGCCTCCTGCGCGGTGGCTGGCTGACCTTTCGTCGTTTAGGTCGCTGTCATCCGTGGAATCCCGGCGGTTATGACCCGGTTCCGCCTATCCCTACCTCCCGTTCTTCTTCGATGGCCGAGTAATCATGGATATCAAACGCACGATCCTGATCGTCGCCCTGGCAATCGTGTCCTACGTCATGGTCCTTAAGTGGAACCAGGACTATGGCCAGGCTGCCCTGCCGACTCAGAATGTTGCAGCCAGCAATACCGCACCGAGCCTGCCGGATGCTCCCGTTGGCAACAACGCTGCCAGCAATGACGACATCCCACGCGCGGCAAGCGATACCAGCGCGCCTGCCGAAGCCCCTGTGGCCGCAAGCAAAGATCTCATCCAGGTCAAGACGGACGTGCTCGAGCTGGCAATCGATCCACAAGGTGGTGACGTCGCCCAGCTGAAGCTGCCGCTGTACCCGCGTCGCCAGGATCATCCGGACATCCCGTTCCAGTTGTTCGACAACGGTAACGAGCGCACCTATCTGGCCCAAAGTGGCCTGATTGGTAACAATGGCCCGGATTCGAACCCGGCCGGTCGCCCGGTCTACTCTGCCGAGAAGAAGACTTATCAACTGGCTGACGGTCAGGACCAATTGGTCGTGGACCTGAAGTTCAGCAAGGACGGTGTCAACTACATCAAGCGTTTCACCCTGAAACGTGGCCTGTATGACGTCACCGTCTCTTACCTGATCGACAACCAGAGCGCCCAGCCTTGGTCCGGTGCGATGTTCGCGCAACTCAAGCGTGACGCCAGCGACGATCCTTCCTCCAGCACCGCCACCGGCACCGCGACTTACCTGGGCGCCGCCCTGTGGACAAGTTCGGAGCCGTACAAGAAAGTGTCCATGAAGGACATGGACAAGGGTCAGCTCAAGGAAACCGTACAAGGTGGCTGGGTTGCCTGGCTGCAGCACTATTTTGTAACAGCCTGGATCCCGCAGAAGGGCGACAGCAACGTTGTCCAGACGCGTAAAGACAGCAAGGGCAACTTCATCATCGGTTACACCGGCCCGACATTGACTGCCGCGCCAGGTGCGAAAGTCGAAACCAGCGCCATCCTGTATGCCGGCCCGAAAAGCCAGGCGGTGCTGAAACAGTTGTCCCCAGGCCTGGAACTGACCGTGGACTACGGTTTCCTGTGGTTCATTGCCCAGCCGATCTTCTGGCTGCTGCAACATATCCACAGCATCGTCGGTAACTGGGGCTGGTCGATCATTTTCCTGACCATGCTGATCAAGGGGATCTTCTTCCCATTGTCGGCCGCCAGCTACAAATCCATGGCACGCATGCGTGCAGTGGCGCCGAAACTGGCCGCCCTGAAAGAACAGCATGGCGATGACCGGCAGAAAATGTCCCAGGCCATGATGGAGCTGTACAAGAAAGAGAAGATCAACCCGCTGGGTGGATGCTTGCCGATTCTTGTGCAGATGCCAGTGTTCCTGTCGCTGTACTGGGTGTTGCTGGAAAGCGTGGAGATGCGTCAGGCACCGTTCATGCTGTGGATTACCGACCTGTCGATCAAGGATCCGTTCTTCATCCTGCCGATCATCATGGGCGCCACCATGTTCATCCAGCAGCAACTGAACCCGACGCCTCCGGACCCGATGCAGGCGAAGGTCATGAAAATGATGCCAATCATCTTCACCTTCTTCTTCCTGTGGTTCCCGGCGGGTCTTGTGCTGTACTGGGTTGTGAACAACGTGTTGTCCATCACTCAGCAGTGGTACATCACGCGTAAGATCGAAGCGGCGACTAAAAAAGCCGAGGCGTAACTTGCTCTGTGGATAACCACACAAAACGCCCCCTAGTGGGGCGTTTTGCTATCTGCCATTTTTGTCTGGATACCGGTTTATGAGCGCACCGCGTGAAACCATTGCCGCCGTTGCCACCGCCCAAGGTCGCGGCGGTGTCGGCATCGTCCGTATTTCGGGGCCCTTGGCCAGTGCCGCGGCCAAGGCTATCAGCGGTCGTGAACTCAAGCCGCGGTTCGCGCATTACGGCCCGTTTTTCAGTGATGACCAGCAGGTGCTCGACGAAGGGCTGGCCTTGTATTTCCCCGGGCCGAATTCGTTCACCGGCGAAGATGTGCTGGAACTGCAAGGCCACGGTGGCCCGATCGTGTTGGACATGCTGCTCAAGCGCTGCCTGGAATTGGGTTGTCGACTGGCCCGGCCGGGGGAATTCAGCGAGCGGGCGTTCCTCAACGACAAGCTCGACCTGGCCCAGGCTGAAGCAATTGCCGATTTGATCGAAGCCAGTTCTGCACAGGCTGCGCGCAACGCGTTACGTTCCCTGCAGGGAGCGTTTTCCCAGCGTGTGCATAACCTCACCGAACAATTGATCGGCCTGCGGATCTACGTCGAGGCTGCGATCGACTTCCCGGAAGAGGAAATCGACTTCCTCGCCGATGGCCACGTGCTGAGCATGCTCGATAAAGTGCGCGACGAGTTATCCACAGTACTGCGCGAAGCCGGGCAGGGTGCCTTGTTGCGCGATGGGATGACCGTGGTGATCGCTGGACGACCGAATGCCGGCAAATCCAGCCTGTTGAATGCCCTGGCCGGCCGCGAGGCGGCGATCGTCACCGAGATCGCCGGCACCACCCGGGATATCCTCCGCGAACATATCCACATTGACGGCATGCCGCTGCACGTGGTGGATACGGCCGGTTTGCGCGACACCGAGGACCAAGTGGAAAAGATCGGCGTCGAACGCGCACTCAAGGCCATCGGTGAAGCCGACCGGGTATTGCTGGTGGTGGATGCCACCGCACCGGAAGCAGACGATCCCTTTGCCTTGTGGCCTGAGTTCCTCGAGGTCCGCCCGGATCCGGCGAAAGTCACCCTGATTCGCAACAAGGCCGACCTGACTGGGGAGTCGATTGCCCTGGAAGTCAGCGCTGACGGGCACGTGACCATCAGCCTGAGCGCGAAGTCGGCGGGTGAAGGCCTGGAGCTGCTACGCGAGCACCTCAAGGCCTGCATGGGCTATGAGCAGACCTCGGAAAGCAGTTTCAGCGCTCGCCGGCGGCATCTGGAAGCGTTGCGCCATGCCAGTGCCGCCCTGGAGCACGGTCGCGTTCAACTGACTTTGGCCGGTGCCGGCGAACTGCTCGCCGAAGACCTGCGCCAGGCCCAGCATGCATTGGGCGAAATCACCGGCGCTTTCAGCTCTGATGATTTGCTGGGGCGTATCTTTTCCAGCTTCTGCATCGGCAAATGAAAAGGGCTGTGGACAATTTATCCACAGCCCTTTTTTACCAGTTATAGGAGACCGTGCCGAGCAGCGTTCGATCTTCCCCCCAGTAGCAGCGCCCCGCATCGTTGCATCCCGACACATATTCCTTGTCGAACAGGTTTTTTGCATTCAGGTCGACGCTCCAATGGGTGTCGATCTGGTAGCCAATGGCGGCGTCCACCAGGGTGACGTCGCCGGCATCGAGTTTTCCATACAGGGTGGGCGAGGTGTAGGCGAATGCACTGTCGAAATAGCGCACGCCACCTGCCACATACAGGCCCTTCAGGTCACTTTCGAGGAAGCGGTATTTCGCCCAGACAGACGCCTGGTTTCGTGGCACGCCGGTCATCTGGTGTCCTTTTACCAAAGAGGTCGCCGCATCCTTGGTGACCCGGGCATCGGTGTAGGTGTAGGCGGCCGTGACATTCAGACTGGGCGTGAGATTGCTATTGAGCTCCAGCTCCACGCCTTTGGCGCGGCTTTCACCCACCTGGCGATAGGTGGACGTGGTGGCGTCAAAGTACGTGTCGTCCTTCTTGCGCAAATCGTAGACGGAAGCGGTGAAGGCAGTGTCCCAGCCATTGGGCTCGTACTTGAGGCCGACTTCGTACTGGCTGCTGGTAATCGGTTCGAGGGGGGTGCCAGCGTTGGAAATCTGCTGCACCGGGACGAACGCCGTCGAGTAACTGACGTAAGGCGTCATGCCGTTGTCGAACTGGTACATCAGCCCACCCTGGTAGGTGAATTTCTTGTCCTTTGAGCTGAGGTTCCCTGCGCTGGCGACCTTGTCACGGAAATCGCTGTCGACCCAATCCTGGCGCCCGCCAAGCAGGAACAACCAACGGTCGTACTTGCTTTGCAGCTGTGTATAAACCCCTTTCATCTGTTGTTCGAGCAGGGTGTTTTGCACGGCAATCGGCGTCTGTGGATCGCCGATGTACACAGGATCGTAGATATCCACAGGCCCTACGAATCCGGCGTTCCAATCCTGATTGAACGAGGTGCGGTCATAACTGGCACCGAACAACAGGGTATTTTCCAGGCCACCGACTTTGAATTTGCCCTCCAACTGGTTATCCAGGGAATACACCATCGATTTGTTGAAACGGTCATAAGCGGTGACGTTCACGCGGCGACCGAAGCCGCCATTGTTCAAATTGCCGGGCCAGGTTTCGTGGCGGGTGATGCGTGACTGCAGGTAGCGCGAATTCTGGCGGAACTGCCAATCGTCATTGAAGCTGTGACTGTATTCGTAGCCGGTGCTCCAGGTTTCTCGCTCGAATGTGTTCCAGTCCGGATCGCCGAGCATGGTGTCCTTGGGTAACTGACCGTTCGGATTGCTCAGCAGCGTACCGGCGGCCGGCAGCCCGAGCTCCATGTTGGTGTGGTCCTTCTGATAGTTGGCCAGCAGGGTCAGCGTGTTGAAATCATCGAAATCAAGCGTCAGGGACGGCGCGATGTAGAGGCGGTCGTCCGGTACATGGTCGGTCTGGGTATCCGCGTTACGGCCCAACATCACGATCCGGCCCTGGATGTTGTCGTTCTCGGCGAGCGGTCCGGAGACATCCACACCCAGTTGGCGTCGGTTGTGGGAGCCGTAGCCCAGCTGGACTTCGCCTTGTGGCACGGCAGTCGGGCGCTTGCTGACGAGATTGACCAGGCCACCCGGCGCGTTCTCACCGTAAAGCAGCGAGGAAGGCCCGCGGAACACCTCGACCCGCTCCAGGCCGTACGGCTCCGAACTGGTGTCGTAGCGATTACCCTGGACTCTCAAGCCGTCGCGCAGCAGACCATAGCCGTAATCCGTGGCGTTGAACCCACGAATGTAGAACAGGTCCCCGGCCAGGCTGTCGCCGGCGGCGAAAGGCGGGGCAAAGATTCCAGGGACATAACCCAAGACATCGGTCAGGGTCTGGGACTTCTGGTCTTTCATGCGCTGGCCGGTGACCACCGATACCGAGCGCGGCGTTTCCGACAAAGGCGTGCTGGTTTTCGTGCCGATCCGGCTGTTTTTCGCCTTGTAGCCCACATCAGCGCTGTAATCCAGGTCCATCGGGTTGGCCGCCGACGCATTGATGCTCGTGGGCGCCAATTCGATCGAGGCGTTCGCCGGCAACGCGAACAGGGTATAGCTGCCAGGTGCCTGAGCCACGGCCTGGAGTCCCGAGCCTTGCAACAATTGCGCGAATCCCTGTTCAACGGAGTAGTCGCCGGTCAATCCCGGGCTACGCATCTGGCCGGTCTGTTGAGGAGAGAATGAGAGAATGACATTGGCCGTCGCGGCGAACTGGCTCAGGACGTTGTCCAGCGAGCCGGCGGCAATGGCGTAATGTTGCGTGGCGGTGCTGGCAAAAGCGTTGGAGGCGATCAGCAGGCCGCTTGCGGCCCCCGTCATCAACAGGCTATAGGCGATGCAATGCTGGGATAAACGTTGACGAAACGTAGGAAGGCGCATGAGTGGGTAAGCCCTGGAGGTTGGCAAAGAGCCGCGTTATCGCGATTACCTGAAGGGCCGGATCAGCACAAAAAAAGATAACCCTGTGGCCTGTTTATTTTCTTTTCTGCGGGTTTTTCTCAATCCACCCGTGTGATCGATACCCAATACCGGGTGAAATACCGAACCTGAATGGGTAACGACGCCTGGAGGTTGGCCAACACGGCATCCGTGGAATCCAGGCGTAACGTACCGGACACGCGCAGATGCCGTGCCCGCTCCTGACATTGCAGAACACCGGGGCGATAACGCCCCAGCTCGTCAATGACGTCGCCTAGGGGCGTATCGAGGACGATGAGCTGGCCGTTCACCCACGCCGCCTGCGAGGACGGGTAGGCGTGGATGGGCCCCATGCCCTGACCGTTGAAATCAGCTTGCTCACCGGCTTTCAGGATACCGGCGCTGCCCAGGGCCCCACCTGGCGCCACGCTGACCCGATCCTCCAGCACGCCCACCCGGGTCGCGTCGGACAGTTGGCGTACGGTGAATCGCGTGCCCAGCGCCTGGATGCGACCATCACCGGTCTCGACGAAAAAGGGCCGCGCGTCCTGGCGCTTGCCGGTCTGGACCAGGATTTCCCCGCTGAACAACCGGATCAATCGTCGATCGGCGTCGAACGAAACATCGATGGCTGTCTCGGTGTTGAGATGAACCCGGCTACCGTCCGCCAGATCGAGGGTGCGACGCTGACCCACTGCCGTTTTGTAATCGGCCCAGACCGAGGTCAACCGCGTGTGCTCCTGGAGATTCCACCCCACATAACCCGTGCCGGCCAGCAGCAACAGCAGCTTGAGCATTTGCCGCCGGTATTGTCCGGCGCTCAATGCACGACGTGAAAGGGCCTGAGGCAACGTACCGAGATGGCGTTGCAACTGTTCGATCTGCTGCCACGCGGCCTGGTGGGCAGGGTCGCTGTCGAGCCAATCCTGCCAAGCCTGGCGCTCGGCGTGCGTAGGGGATTGGTCCTGGAACTGCACGTACCAGCTGGCAGCCGTTTCGAAGACTTTGCGATCCGGGGCCGGCATCAGCGTTCGGCCATGACCAGTGCGCATTCGGTGAGTGCGCGCACCATGTGTTTTTTCACAGTGGTCAGGGAAACCTTCAATTGCAGGGCGATCTGTTGATAAGTCAGCCCATCGATCTGCGACAGCATGAAAATTCTCTGGGTCCGTGCGCCCAATCCCCCCAAGGCTTTATCCACAGCGACCAGCGTCTCGATGATCAATGCCTTGTCTTCTTCACTGATAGCAGTGGCTTCGGGGCGCGCTGAAAGGGATTCCAGATAGGCCGCTTCGATAGCGTGCCTTCTATAGCGATCAATCACCAAGCCTCGGGCGACCGTGGCCAGGTAATCCCGCGGTTCGCGAATCTGCACGGCATTGCGTGCTCCGAGGATCCGCACAAAGGTGTCATGCGCAACATCAGCGGCATCGCAAGCGTTATGCAACTTGCCCTTGAGCCACCCGTACAGCCACGAGTGATGTTGCTCATAAATTTGCTCGATGGCAGAGGTGTGGGAAGACAGAGGCATAGTGGGAGGAGGCGTTAATGATAATAGCTATTATTAGCCTCTGTTACGTTTTCTCACAATAGCCCTTTCGCCTCGTTCAAGCTTTCAGTCGTAGCCGAGTGCAACGCTCTTCACAAGGTGCTCGAAAAGCACGATTAAGCCCTGTGAATAACTGCCCCTGAGCTCCGTTGATAACCCCCCTTGAAAACCGAGGATAATCCCCTCTGTGGATAACTACCCCATTCATCCACAGGCTTACACCGGTTATCCAACCCCCTCCTGAGCACATGACCACAGCCTTTAGGATCTTTGTACACATTGAATTTAAAGGCTTGCAGAGGTTTATCCACAGAAAGGGTGGTGTATAAGAATAAACATAAAAACAAAGGTTTTATAAATTTCTTTCTTTTTTATTTTTTTAACCGCGAGTTCTCCACAGCTGGTTAAATTTTGTGCAAAGGGTTCTTTGGAAAGGCCGAAGTCCCTATACTTGCCGACCTGGCTCGAAAAACGCCCAGGGCCAGACTCAAAACCTATTTCCGAATTACCTGAATAAAGCAGGCACGAGGTGCGTGGTGGATTTCCCTTCCCGTTTTGAAGTGATCGTCATCGGCGGCGGTCATGCCGGTACCGAGGCAGCACTTGCATCAGCGCGCATGGGGGCAAAAACCCTGTTGCTGACGCATAACGTGGAAACCCTCGGCGCCATGAGTTGCAACCCTGCCATTGGTGGCATTGGCAAAAGCCACCTGGTCAAGGAGATCGACGCCCTTGGGGGCGCGATGGCCGTGGCCACCGATAAGGGTGGCATCCAGTTTCGCGTATTGAACAGCCGCAAAGGCCCCGCCGTTCGCGCGACTCGCGCCCAGGCCGACCGAATCCTGTACAAGGCCGCTGTCCGTGAAATCCTGGAAAACCAGCCGAACCTGTGGATATTTCAACAAGCGGCCGATGACCTGATCGTCGAACAGGATCAGGTACGCGGTGTCGTGACGCAGATGGGCCTGCGTTTCTTCGCCGATTCCGTGGTGTTGACCACCGGAACATTCCTCGGTGGACTTATCCACATTGGTTTGCAGAACTTTTCCGGCGGTCGCGCTGGTGATCCGCCGTCGATCGCTCTGGCTCACCGTTTGCGTGAGCTGCCACTGCGTGTCGGGCGCTTGAAAACCGGTACGCCACCGCGTATCGACGGTCGGTCTGTGGATTTCTCGGTGATGGCCGAGCAGCCTGGCGATACGCCGATCCCGGTCATGTCGTTCATGGGCAACAAGGAACAGCATCCACGGCAAGTCAGTTGCTGGATCACCCACACCAATGCCCGCACCCATGAAATCATTGCGGCGAACCTCGATCGTTCGCCGATGTATTCCGCTGCCGGTGAAATCGAAGGCATCGGCCCGCGTTATTGCCCGTCGATCGAAGACAAGATCCATCGCTTTGCCGACAAGGAAAGCCACCAGGTCTTCATCGAGCCGGAAGGCCTGACCACACACGAGCTGTACCCGAACGGGATCTCCACCTCCCTGCCGTTCGATGTGCAGCTGCAGATCGTGCAATCGATTCGCGGCATGGAAAACGCCCATATCGTTCGCCCCGGCTACGCCATCGAATATGACTATTTCGATCCGCGTGACCTGAAGTACAGCCTGGAAACCAAAGTCATCGGCGGCCTGTTCTTCGCCGGGCAGATCAACGGCACCACCGGTTACGAAGAGGCCGGCGCCCAAGGGTTGTTGGCTGGTGCCAACGCGGCACTGCGGGCCCAGGGCAAAGACAGCTGGTGCCCGCGCCGCGATGAGGCCTACATCGGTGTGCTGGTGGACGACCTGATTACCCTGGGTACCCAGGAACCGTATCGGATGTTCACCTCCCGCGCCGAATATCGCCTGATCCTGCGTGAAGACAACGCCGACCTGCGCCTGACCGAGAAAGGTCGCGAGCTGGGTCTGGTGGATGACGTGCGCTGGGCCGCGTTCTGCACGAAACGCGAGCGTATCGAGCTGGAAGAGCAACGCCTGAAAAGCACCTGGGTTCGCCCCGGTACCGAGCAGGGCGATGCCATCGCGGCGAAATTCGGCACGCCGCTGACCCACGAATACAACCTGCTCAACCTCTTGAGCCGTCCGGAAATCGATTACGCCGGGCTGGTGGAAGTGACCGGCCAGGGCGCGGAAGATCCGCAGGTGGCCGAACAGGTCGAGATCAAGACCAAGTACGCCGGTTACATCGACCGCCAGCAGGATGAAATCGCCCGCCTGCGCGCCAGCGAAGACACCAAGCTGCCTGTGGATATCGATTACACCGGCATTTCCGGGTTGTCGAAAGAAATCCAGAGCAAGCTCGGTGCGACCCGCCCAGAGACCCTGGGCCAGGCCTCGCGCATTCCCGGCGTCACGCCCGCGGCGATTTCCCTGTTGATGATTCATTTGAAAAAACGCGGCGCGGGCCGCCAGTTGGAGCAAAGCGCTTGAGTTCGATGGTCACCTCGCAACACGCTGAAGAGTTATCCACAGGTGCCCGTGAACTCGGCGTCAGCCTGAGCGAAGCCCAGCATGCGCAATTGCTGGGTTATCTGGCGCTGTTGATCAAATGGAACAAGGCCTACAACCTGACCGCCGTGCGCGATCCGGATGAAATGGTCTCGCGGCATTTGCTCGACAGCCTCAGCGTCATGTCCTTCATCGAAAACGGTCGGTGGCTGGACGTTGGCAGTGGCGGTGGCATGCCGGGCATCCCCCTGGCGATCCTGTTTCCCCACTCGCAAGTGACCTGCCTGGACAGCAACGGCAAGAAAACCCGCTTCCTGACCCAGGTCAAACTCGAACTCAAACTGGATAACCTGCAAGTTATCCACAGCCGCGTTGAAGCGTTCCAGCCTGCCGAGCCGTTCAACGGGATCATTTCCCGGGCGTTCAGCAGCATGGAGAACTTCAGCAACTGGACTCGCCACCTGGGCGACGCCGATACGCGCTGGCTGGCAATGAAGGGCGTTCATCCGGCCGATGAGCTGGTAGCATTGCCGGCAGACTTCCACCTCGATAGCGAACACGCCTTGGCCGTACCCGGTTGCCAAGGCCAACGCCATCTGCTGATACTGCGCCGCACGGCATGATTGGGAACACAAGCAAGAATGGCTAAGGTATTCGCGATAGCGAACCAGAAAGGTGGTGTGGGCAAGACCACCACCTGCATCAACCTCGCAGCATCCCTGGTCGCGACCAAGCGCCGGGTGCTGTTGATCGATCTCGATCCACAGGGCAACGCCACCATGGGCAGCGGTGTGGATAAACATGGCCTGGAAAACTCCATCTACGACGTCCTGATCGGCGAATGCGATCTGGGCCAGGCCATGCACTTTTCCGAACATGGCGGTTATCAACTGCTGCCGGCCAACCGTGACCTGACGGCGGCCGAAGTGGTGCTGCTGGAAATGCAGATGAAGGAAAGCCGCCTGCGCAGCGCCTTGGCGCCGATCCGGGAAAACTACGACTACATCCTGATCGACTGCCCGCCGTCGCTGTCGATGCTGACCCTCAACGCCCTGGTGGCCGCCGATGGAGTCATTATCCCCATGCAGTGCGAGTACTTCGCCCTGGAAGGGTTGAGCGACCTTGTGGATAACATCAAGCGCATCGCCGAACTGTTGAACCCGGACCTGAAGGTCGAAGGCCTGTTGCGGACCATGTACGACCCGCGCCTGAGCCTGATGAACGATGTCTCGGCCCAGCTCAAGGAACATTTCGGCGAGCAGCTCTACGACACCGTCATTCCCCGTAACATCCGTCTGGCCGAAGCGCCGAGCTATGGCATGCCGGCCCTGGCCTACGACAAACAATCCCGTGGTGCGCTGGCTTACCTGGCCCTGGCGGGCGAGATGGTTCGTCGTCAGCGCCGCACCCCACGCACCGCTGCAGCCCAGCCAACTTAAGGAAACCCCATGGCCGTCAAGAAACGAGGTCTCGGACGTGGACTGGATGCACTGCTCAGCGGTCCGACTGTCAGCTCGCTGGAAGAACAGGCCGTACAGGCCGACCAGCGCGAGCTGCAGCACTTGCCCCTGGACCTGATCCAGCGCGGCAAATACCAGCCGCGCCGGGACATGGACCCGCAGGCGCTGGAAGAATTGGCCCAATCGATCAGGAGCCAAGGCGTGATGCAGCCGATCGTGGTCCGGCCGATCGCCAATGGACGCTTCGAGATCATCGCCGGCGAACGTCGTTGGCGCGCCAGCCAGCAGGCCGGCCAGGAAACCATCCCGGCGATGGTCCGCGATGTGCCGGATGAAACCGCCATCGCCATGGCGCTGATCGAGAACATCCAGCGTGAAGACCTCAACCCGATCGAGGAAGCCGTGGCCCTGCAACGCTTGCAGCAGGAGTTCCAGTTGACCCAACAACAGGTTGCCGAGGCGGTGGGCAAGTCTCGCGTGACCGTGGCCAACCTGCTGCGCCTGATTGCGTTGCCGGAAGTCATCAAGACCATGCTGTCCCATGGCGACCTGGAAATGGGTCATGCCCGGGCATTGCTCGGTTTGCCGGAAAATCAACAGGTTGAAGGGGCGCGACACGTTGTCGCACGCGGTCTCACCGTGCGCCAAACCGAGGCACTGGTTCGCCAGTGGCTCAGTGGCAAACCGGCACCTGTCGAGGCTCCCAAGACCGATCCGGATATCGCCCGCCTCGAACAACGCCTGGCCGAGCGCCTGGGCTCTGCGGTGCAGATTCGCCACGGAAAGAAGGGCAAGGGCCAATTGGTGATCGGTTATAACTCCCTCGATGAGTTGCAAGGTGTCCTTGCACACATTCGCTGAAACAATTGCTCTTGTAGCGCGCAGTCGGAAATCACTACCTGACAGTTGAATAGGGGCAGAACCGCCCCTATACTCTGCGCGCATTTTGTCGGCACAAATTATGCCAAGTTATTGAATTATGGCGGCCGACTATTGGAGAGCAAAAGCGATGGAAACCCGCACGCCAAACCGCTTGCCGTTCCATCGTCTGGCAGTTTTCCCGGTTCTGATGGCTCAATTCACCGTCGTACTGATCGCCACATTGGCGCTCTGGCAATGGAAAGGAGTCGTCGCCGGATACTCAGGCCTTTGCGGAGGCCTGATAGCCTTGCTTCCCAATATTTACTTCGCTCACAGGGCCTTTCGGTTTTCCGGCGCCCGAGCAGCCCAGGCTATCGTCCGGTCTTTTTATGCCGGCGAGGCGGGGAAACTGATTTTGACGGCAGTGCTGTTTGCACTGACGTTCGCAGGTGTGAAGCCATTGGCGCCGCTGGCTGTATTCGGCGTCTTCGTGCTGACCCAACTGGTCAGCTGGTTCGCTCCCCTGCTAATGAGAACAAGACTTTCGAGACCTTAGGGCGTTTGAGGCAACCATGGCAGAGACAACCGCTTCGGGCTATATCCAGCACCACTTGCAGAACCTGACCTTCGGTCAGCTACCCAACGGCGGCTGGGGCTTCGCCCACACCGCAGCAGAAGCCAAGGAAATGGGCTTCTGGGCTTTCCACGTCGATACCCTCGGCTGGTCGGTCGCACTGGGCCTGATTTTCGTTCTTCTTTTCCGCATGGCGGCCAAGAAGGCGACCTCCGGTCAGCCAGGTGCACTGCAGAACTTCGTTGAAGTACTGGTCGAATTCGTCGATGGCAGCGTGAAAGACAGCTTCCATGGCCGCAGCCCGGTGATCGCGCCGCTGGCACTGACCATCTTCGTCTGGGTGTTCCTGATGAACGCCATCGACCTGGTACCGGTCGACTGGATTCCTCAGCTGGCCATCCTGATCTCCGGCGATGCACACATCCCCTTCCGCGCCGTGTCGACCACCGACCCGAACGCGACCCTAGGCATGGCGTTCTCGGTTTTCGCACTGATCATTTTCTATAGCATCAAGGTCAAGGGCATCGGCGGCTTCATCGGCGAACTGACCCTGCACCCGTTCGGCAGCAAGAACATCCTCGTTCAGGCCCTGCTGATTCCGGTGAACTTCCTGCTGGAATTCGTGACCCTGATCGCCAAGCCGATTTCTCTGGCACTGCGTCTGTTCGGCAACATGTATGCCGGCGAACTGGTGTTCATCCTGATCGCTGTGATGTTCGGCAGCGGCCTGCTCTGGCTCAGCGGCCTGGGTGTAGTTCTGCAGTGGGCGTGGGCAGTGTTCCACATCCTGATCATCACCCTGCAGGCGTTCATCTTCATGATGCTGACCATCGTCTACCTGTCGATGGCGCACGAAGAAAACCATTAAGGCCAGTCTCGACTAGTCTGATGTCCTTCCCGATCAAACGGGAAGGAGCCCGAACCGGGCTGAGAAACGATTTGTTTTACCGCTTTAATCTAAAAAACCTAAACCATACGACGTAAAAGTCGGGAGGAAAGATGGAAACTGTAGTTGGTCTAACCGCTATCGCTGTTGCACTGTTGATCGGCCTGGGCGCACTGGGTACCGCAATTGGTTTCGGCCTGTTGGGCGGCAAGTTCCTGGAAGGCGCAGCGCGTCAGCCAGAAATGGTTCCAATGCTGCAAGTCAAAATGTTCATCGTGGCCGGTCTGCTCGACGCCGTGACCATGATCGGTGTTGGTATCGCGCTGTTCTTCACCTTTGCGAACCCGTTCGTTGGTCAAATCGCTGGCTAATTACTCGGATGTCTCGAGTAGATTGGTGTGATGGACAACGTAACTGCGAGGTGTTGGCGTGAACATTAATGCGACCCTGATTGGCCAGTCCGTTGCGTTCCTGATTTTTGTACTGTTCTGCATGAAGTTCGTATGGCCTCCGGTCATTGCGGCATTGCACGAACGTCAAAAGAAGATCGCTGATGGTCTGGACGCTGCCAGCCGTGCAGCTCGCGACCTGGAGTTGGCCCATGAGAAAGTGGGTCAGCAACTGCGCGAAGCGAAAGCTCAGGCAGCTGAAATCATCGAGCAAGCCAAGAAACGCGGTACCCAGATTGTCGACGAAGCCCGTGAACAGGCTCGCGTCGAAGCTGACCGTGTGAAGGCTCAGGCTCAAGCCGAGATCGAACAGGAACTCAACAGTGTCAAAGACGCGCTGCGTGCCCAAGTGGGTGCTCTGGCCGTTGGCGGTGCTTCGAAGATCCTGGGTGCCACAATCGATCAAAACGCGCACGCAGAGCTGGTAAACAAACTGGCTGCTGAAATCTAAGCGAGGGCGATCATGGCAGAACTGACCACGTTGGCCCGACCTTACGCTAAGGCGGCCTTCGAGCACGCTCAGGCCCACCAGCAACTGGCCAATTGGTCAGCCATGCTCGGCCTGGCAGCAGCGGTGTCGCAAGACGGCACCATGCAGCGCGTGCTCAAGGCCCCGCGACTGACGAGCGCAGAAAAGGCCGCCACGTTCATTGACGTGTGCGGCGACAAGTTCGATGCCAAGGCACAGAATTTCATCCATGTCGTTGCCGAAAACGACCGTCTCCCGCTTCTGCCGGAGATCGCCGCTCTTTTCGACCTGTACAAGGCCGAGCAAGAGAAATCGGTAGACGTGGAAGTCACCAGTGCTTTTGCATTGAACCAAGAACAGCAAGACAAACTCGCCAAGGTTCTCAGTGCACGACTCAACCGGGAAGTGCGCCTGCAAGTCGAGGAAGACAAGTCCCTGATTGGGGGCGTTGTCATCCGCGCCGGCGACCTGGTTATCGATGGCTCGATTCGCGGCAAAATCGCGAAACTTGCCGAAGCATTGAAATCTTGAGTTTGAAGGGGCAGCAGAGCAATGCAGCAACTCAATCCTTCCGAAATAAGTGAAATTATCAAGGGCCGCATCGACAAGCTCGATGTGACCTCCCAAGCCCGTAACGAAGGCACTGTCGTCAGCGTATCTGATGGCATCGTGCGGATTCACGGTCTGGCCGACGTCATGTACGGCGAGATGATCGAGTTTCCGGGCGGCGTCTACGGTATGGCCCTCAACCTGGAGCAAGACTCTGTAGGTGCCGTGGTACTGGGCGCATACACGACGCTGGCTGAAGGCATGAGCGCCAAGTGCACCGGCCGCATCCTCGAAGTTCCGGTAGGTAAGGAACTGCTGGGTCGCGTTGTCGACGCACTGGGTAACCCTGTTGACGGCAAAGGTCCGCTGAACAACACCGAGACCGACGCGGTCGAGAAAGTTGCTCCAGGCGTGATCTGGCGTAAGTCGGTAGACCAGCCTGTACAGACTGGCTACAAGGCTGTCGATGCCATGATCCCTGTCGGCCGTGGCCAGCGTGAGCTGATCATCGGCGACCGTCAGATCGGTAAGACCGCTCTGGCGATCGACGCGATCATCAACCAGAAAAACAGCGGCATCTTCTGCGTCTATGTGGCCATCGGTCAGAAGCAATCGACCATCGCCAACGTGGTTCGCAAGCTGGAAGAAAACGGTGCACTGGCTAACACCATCATCGTTGCCGCCAGTGCTTCCGAATCGGCCGCACTGCAGTTCCTGGCACCGTACTCCGGTTGCACCATGGGCGAATACTTCCGCGACCGCGGTGAAGACGCGCTGATCGTTTATGACGATCTGTCCAAGCAAGCAGTGGCCTACCGCCAGATTTCCCTGCTGCTGCGCCGTCCACCAGGCCGTGAAGCCTACCCAGGCGACGTGTTCTATCTCCACTCCCGTCTGCTGGAGCGCGCATCCCGCGTTTCGGAAGAGTACGTAGAGAAGTTCACCAACGGCGCAGTGACTGGCAAGACCGGTTCCCTGACCGCGCTGCCGATCATCGAAACCCAGGCTGGCGACGTTTCCGCGTTCGTTCCGACCAACGTGATTTCCATCACCGACGGTCAGATCTTCCTGGAATCGGCCATGTTCAACTCGGGCATCCGTCCTGCTGTGAACGCCGGTGTTTCGGTATCCCGTGTGGGTGGTGCCGCTCAGACCAAGATCATCAAGAAGCTGTCCGGTGGTATCCGTACCGCCCTGGCCCAGTACCGTGAACTGGCGGCATTCGCCCAGTTCGCTTCTGACCTGGACGAAGCGACCCGTAAGCAACTTGAGCATGGTCAGCGCGTTACCGAGCTGATGAAGCAGAAGCAATACGCACCAATGTCGATCGCTGACATGGCGCTGTCGCTGTATGCCGCTGAGCGTGGGTTCCTGACTGACATTGAAATCGCCAAGATCGGCAGCTTCGAACAAGCGCTGATCGCTTTCTTCAACCGCGATCACGCCGATTTGATGGCCAAGATCAACGTTAAAGGTGACTTCAATGACGAAATCGACGCTGGCCTCAAGGCCGGTATCGAGAAGTTCAAGGCCACCCAAACCTGGTAAGCCGCAGCGGGAGCCGCAAGGCTCCCGCTTGCTAACCTGATAGGTGTTACATGGCAGGCGCAAAAGAGATTCGCAGTAAGATTGCGAGCATCAAAAGCACGCAAAAGATTACCAGCGCCATGGAAAAAGTGGCGGTCAGCAAAATGCGCAAGGCACAAATGCGCATGGCTGCTAGCCGTCCTTATGCGGAGCGCATCCGCCAGGTGATTGGTCATCTGGCCAACGCCAACCCGGAATACCGCCACCCGTTCATGATCGAACGCGCCGTCAAGCGCGTCGGTTACGTTGTGGTGAGCAGTGACCGTGGTCTGTGCGGTGGCTTGAACACCAACCTGTTCAAGGCCCTGGTCAAGGACATGGCGGTAAACCGCGAACAAGGCGTCGAGATCGATCTGTGCGTGGTCGGTAGCAAGGGTGCGGCTTTCTTCCGCAACTTCGGCGGTAACGTCGTCGCTGCTATCAGCCACCTGGGTGAAGAACCGTCGATCAATGACCTGATCGGCAGCGTCAAGGTGATGCTGGATGCTTACCTGGAAGGCCGGATCGACCGCCTGTCCGTGGTATCCAACAAGTTCATCAACACCATGACGCAACAGCCGACCGTGGAGCAGTTGATTCCACTGGTGGCGACCCCGGAACAGGAACTCAAGCACCACTGGGACTATCTCTACGAACCGGATGCCAAGGAGCTGCTCGACGGCTTGATGGTCCGCTACGTGGAGTCGCAGGTCTACCAGGCGGTGGTCGAGAACAACGCAGCTGAACAAGCGGCGCGGATGATCGCGATGAAGAACGCTACCGACAACGCCGGTGATTTGATCAGCGATTTGCAGCTGATCTACAACAAGGCGCGTCAGGCTGCGATCACCCAAGAGATCTCGGAAATCGTCGGCGGCGCTGCCGCGGTTTAACGGTTCAAATATTCAGAGGATCCAGCTATGAGTAGCGGACGTATCGTTCAAATCATCGGCGCCGTTATCGACGTGGAATTCCCACGCGACAGCGTACCGAGCATCTACGACGCCTTGAAGGTTCAAGGCGCCGAAACCACCCTGGAAGTTCAGCAGCAGCTGGGCGACGGCGTGGTTCGTACCATTGCGATGGGCTCCACCGAGGGCTTGAAGCGCGGTCTGGACGTCAACAACACTGGCGCAGCCATCTCCGTACCGGTCGGTAAAGCGACCCTGGGCCGGATCATGGACGTACTGGGCAACCCGATCGACGAGGCTGGCCCGATCGACACCGAAGAACGCTGGGGCATTCACCGTCCTGCGCCAACCTTCGCTGAACAGGCCGGTGGCAACGAACTGCTGGAAACCGGCATCAAGGTTATCGACCTGGTTTGCCCGTTCGCCAAGGGCGGTAAAGTCGGTCTGTTCGGTGGTGCCGGTGTAGGCAAGACCGTAAACATGATGGAACTGATCCGTAACATCGCCATCGAGCACAGCGGTTATTCCGTGTTCGCCGGTGTGGGTGAGCGTACTCGTGAGGGTAACGACTTCTACCACGAGATGAAGGATTCCAACGTTCTGGACAAAGTGGCACTGGTCTATGGCCAGATGAACGAGCCGCCGGGAAACCGTCTGCGCGTAGCCCTGACCGGCCTGACCATGGCCGAGAAGTTCCGTGACGAAGGTAACGACGTTCTGCTGTTCGTCGACAACATCTACCGTTACACCCTGGCCGGTACCGAAGTATCCGCACTGCTGGGCCGTATGCCTTCGGCAGTAGGTTACCAGCCGACCCTGGCTGAAGAGATGGGCGTGCTGCAAGAGCGCATCACTTCCACCAAGCAAGGCTCGATCACCTCGATCCAAGCGGTATACGTACCAGCGGACGACTTGACCGACCCGTCGCCAGCGACCACCTTCGCCCACTTGGACGCCACCGTCGTTCTGTCCCGTGACATCGCTTCCCTGGGTATCTACCCAGCGGTAGACCCACTGGACTCGACTTCGCGCCAACTGGACCCGAACGTGATCGGCCAGGAGCACTACGACACCGCTCGCGGCGTCCAGTACGTGCTGCAGCGTTACAAGGAACTGAAGGACATCATCGCGATCCTGGGTATGGACGAGCTGTCGGAAGCCGACAAGCAGTTGGTAAACCGTGCTCGTAAGATCCAGCGCTTCTTGTCGCAGCCGTTCTTCGTGGCTGAAGTCTTCACCGGTGCTTCGGGTAAATACGTTTCCCTGAAAGACACCATTGCTGGCTTCAAAGGCATCCTCAACGGTGACTACGACCACCTGCCAGAACAAGCGTTCTACATGGTCGGCGGCATCGAAGAAGCGATCGAGAAAGCCAAGAAACTGTAATCCCGGCGCCCGGCAACGGGCGCTAATTTAGGTTGAGGCAATCAGATGGCTATGACAGTCCATTGCGATATCGTCAGTGCGGAAGGGGAAATCTTCTCCGGTCTGGTCGAGTTTGTGGTTGCGCACGGTGAGCTGGGTGATCTTGGTATCGCCCTGGGTCACGCACCGCTGATCACCAGCTTGAAGCCAGGTCCGATTACTCTGACCAAGCAGGGCGGGGAAAGGGAGGTGTTCTACATCTCCGGTGGTTTCCTCGAGGTTCAGCCGAACATGGTCAAGGTCCTTGCCGACACTGTGCAACGTGCTGCCGACCTGGACGAAGCCTCCGCTCAGGAAGCCGTCAAGGCTGCCGAGAAGGCTCTGAACGAAAAAGGCGCAGACTTCGACTACGGTTCTGCTGCCGCACGTCTGGCCGAGGCCGCAGCCCAGCTGCGTACCGTCCAGCAGATCCGCAAGAAGTTCGGCGGCTAAGCCGTCTGCTTTCTGTGCGATTGATTAAAAAGGGTAGCCTCGGCTACCCTTTTTTCTTTTCCCCCTATTCATTACCTGGTCGCAGCCGCTGACCACCCAGGATTGGTAGCCAGTCATGTCTCTTGAAATCGTTATCCTCGCGGCCGGCCAAGGCACCCGCATGCGTTCGGCGTTGCCCAAGGTCCTGCACCCGGTCGCCGGCAATTCCATGCTCGGTCATGTTATCCACAGCGCGCGGCAACTTGATCCACAGCGCATTCATGTGGTCATCGGCCACGGTGCCGATGCGGTACGCGAACGCCTGGCGGCGGATGACCTGAATTTCGTGCTGCAGGACAAACAACTGGGTACTGGCCATGCCGTGGCCCAGGCCGTGCCGTTCATCACGGCCAAAACAGTGTTGATTCTCTACGGCGATGTGCCGCTGATCGAAGTCGAGACCTTGCAGCGCCTGCTCAAGCACGTCGCCCCACAGCAATTGGGCCTGCTGACCGTCGAGCTGGATGACCCCACCGGTTACGGTCGCATTGTGCGCAATGCCGACGGCCAGGTGACGGCGATTGTCGAGCAAAAGGACGCCAACGAAGCCCAGCGCGCGATCACCGAGGGCAACACCGGGATCCTGGCTGTACCGGCCGAGCGCCTGGGCGACTGGATGAGTCGTCTGTCGAACAACAATGCCCAGGGTGAGTACTACCTGACCGATGTGATTGCCATGGCGGTCGCTGATGGGCTGGTGGTGGCTACCGAGCAACCGCTGGACGCCATGGAAGTGCAGGGCGCCAACGATCGCCGGCAACTGGCCGAGCTGGAGCGCCACTATCAATTGCGCGCCGCCCGCCGCCTGATGGCCCAAGGCGTGACCCTGCGCGATCCGTCCCGTTTCGATGTGCGCGGTGAAGTCAGCGTGGGTCGCGACGTAGTCATCGATATCAACGTCATCCTAGAAGGCAAGGTCGTCATCGAAGACGACGTGGTCATCGGCCCGAACTGCGTGATCAAGGACAGCACCCTGCGCAAAGGCGTGGTGATCAAGGCCAACAGCCATCTCGATGGCGCGGTCATGGGTGAAGGCAGCGACGCCGGTCCGTTTGCGCGGTTGCGTCCAGGCTCCGTGCTGGAAGCCCGTGCCCATGTGGGTAACTTCGTCGAACTCAAGAACGCTCATTTGGGCGAAGATGCCAAGGCCGGTCACCTGACCTACCTGGGTGATGCTGAAGTCGGCGCCCGCACCAACATTGGCGCCGGCACCATCACCTGCAACTACGATGGCGCCAACAAGTGGAAAACCGTTGTGGGTGAGGACGTATTCATCGGCTCCAACAACTCACTGGTGGCGCCGGTGACTATCGCAGATGGTTCAAACACAGCCGCAGGTTCGACTATCAATCAGGATGTGGATAAGTCCCAACTCGCTGTGGCGCGTGCCCGACAGCGCAATATCGACGGTTGGAAGCGGCCGGTAAAAATCAACAAAAGCTAAGTTATCCACAACCCTGTGGGAGCGGGCTTGCTCGCGAAAGCGTCGTGTCAGTTCACGCTGTACGGTCTGATTCGACCCCTTCGCGAGCAAGCCCGCTCCCACATTGATCTCATGATTTCTGAATTTTTCTCCGGGCGCCTTGACGATATCGCCGCAATAGGTTTTGATTGCTTACGTTATCTTTCGAATCGAAACTTAAGCCGCCATGTCGAAACGCAACACGCCACAGCGCCGTCACAACATTCTTGCTTTGCTCCAAGAGCAGGGCGAGGTCAGCGTGGATGAGCTGGCCAAGCGTTTCGAAACCTCGGAGGTTACGATTCGCAAGGATCTCGCCGCCCTGGAAACCAATGGCCTGCTACTGCGTCGCTACGGTGGCGCGGTGCCGATGCCGCAGGAGTTGGTGGCCGATAACGGGCAAACCGTCTCCAAGTACAAACTCGCCATTGCCCGGGCCGCCGTGAAGCGGATCCGCGAACACGCGCGGATCATCATCGACAGCGGCAGCACCACCGCCGCCATGATCCCCCAACTCGGCCAACAGCCAGGCTTGGTGGTGATGACCAATTCCCTGCACGTCGCCAATGCCTTGAGCGAACTGGAGCACGAGCCGGTGCTGTTGATGACCGGCGGCACCTGGGATCCTCACTCCGAGTCGTTCCAGGGCCAGGTGGCCGAGCAGGTTCTGCGTTCCTACGACTTCGACCAGTTGTTCATCGGCGCCGACGGCATCGATCTGGTTCGAGGTACCACCACCTTCAACGAACTGCTGGGCTTGAGCCGCGTGATGGCCGAGGTTGCCCGGGAAGTGATCGTAATGGTGGAGGCCGACAAGATCGGCCGCAAGATCCCCAACCTGGAGCTGCCGTGGAGCAGCGTCCATACCCTCATTACCGATGATCGCCTGCCCGTAGAGGCCCGCGATCAGATTCAGGCCCGCGGCATCACCGTGATCTGCGCGCCTGTCAGCCAGGAGAAATAGCATGTGTGGAATTGTCGGCGCCGTTGCTGAACGCAACATCACAGCAATCTTGCTCGAAGGCCTCAAGCGCCTGGAATACCGCGGCTACGACAGCGCCGGTGTGGCGGTTTTCACCAACGACGAGAAGCTCGAGCGCCTGCGTCGTCCGGGCAAGGTCAGCGAGCTGGAGCAGGCGCTGGAAGCCGAGCCGCTGCTCGGTCGCCTGGGTATCGCCCACACCCGTTGGGCCACCCATGGCGCGCCGTGCGAGCGTAACGCCCACCCACATTTCTCCGGCGATCTGGCGGTGGTGCACAACGGCATCATCGAAAATCACGAAGCCCTGCGTGAACAGCTCAAGGCGCTCGGTTATGTGTTCACTTCGGACACCGACACTGAAGTCATCGCCCATCTGCTCAACCACAAGCTCAAGGACCTGGCGGACCTGACCGTGGCCCTCAAGGCCACTGTCAAGGAACTGCACGGTGCTTATGGCCTGGCGGTCATCAGCGCGAAACAACCTGATCGCCTGGTCGCGGCCCGCAGCGGCAGCCCGTTGGTGATCGGCCTGGGCCTGGGGGAAAACTTCCTGGCTTCCGATCAGTTGGCGCTGCGTCAGGTCACCGACCGCTTCATGTACCTGGAAGAAGGCGATATCGCCGAGATTCGCCGCGACAGCGTGCAAATCTGGGACATCGACGGCAAAGCCGTGGAGCGCGAGACCGTCCAGTACCGCGACGGTGCCGAAGCCGCCGACAAGGGCGAGTTCCGCCACTTCATGCTCAAGGAAATCCACGAACAACCGGCCGTGGTGCAGCGCACCCTGGAAGGTCGCATCAGCCAGAACCAGGTGCTGGTCCAGGCGTTCGGCCCACAGGCGGCCGAACTGTTCGCCAAGGTGCGTAACGTGCAAATCGTTGCCTGCGGCACCAGTTATCACGCCGGGATGGTCGCCCGTTACTGGCTCGAAGAACTGGCCGGTATTCCGTGCCAAGTCGAAGTGGCCAGTGAGTTCCGTTACCGCAAGGTGGTGGTGCAGCCGGACACCTTGTTCGTCACCATTTCCCAGTCCGGGGAAACCGCCGACACCCTCGCGGCCCTGCGCAACGCCAAGGAACTGGGCTTCCTCGCCAGCCTGGCGATCTGCAACGTCGGCATCAGCTCGCTGGTGCGCGAGTCCGACCTGACCCTGCTGACCCAGGCCGGCCGTGAGATTGGTGTGGCTTCGACCAAGGCGTTCACCACGCAACTGGTGGGCCTGTTGCTGCTGACCCTGTCCCTGGGCCAGGTTCGCGGCACGTTGGGCGAGGGCGTCGAGGCCAAACTGGTGGAAGAATTGCGCCGCCTGCCGGCCCGCCTGGGCGAAGCCTTGGCCATGGACAGCACGGTGGAAAAAATCGCCGAACTGTTCGCCGAGAAGAACCACACCCTGTTCCTCGGGCGCGGCGCGCAATTCCCGGTGGCGATGGAAGGGGCCTTGAAGCTCAAGGAAATCTCCTACATCCACGCCGAGGCCTACCCGGCCGGTGAACTCAAGCACGGCCCGCTGGCGCTTGTGGATAACGACATGCCGGTGGTCACCGTGGCGCCGAACAACGAACTGCTGGAAAAGCTCAAGTCCAACCTGCAGGAAGTGCGCGCCCGCGGCGGCCAATTGATTGTCTTTGCAGACGAGCAAGCCGGCATGACCAACGGTGAAGGCACCCACGTGGTGCACATGCCGCACATCCACGACATCCTGTCGCCGATCCTCTACACCATTCCGCTGCAGCTGCTGTCGTACTACGTCGCGGTGCTCAAGGGGACTGATGTGGACCAGCCGCGTAACTTGGCGAAGTCTGTGACGGTGGAGTGAGTCGTCTACCAAGGGCCAGGTGGACATCGGCGATCAGAAGCTCCTGCGGGGCACCGATGCGTCCCCCGCAGGCATTGACCAGAGCCAGACCAGATCGGCTGCCCGTCCCATAGACGGGCCAGCGCCCGGCGGATCGCCTGCCGATCAAGTTGCTGCATTATCACCTCTGCTCTTACCGCACAGATTCATGGCGTATCATTGCCCCAGCACTCTCCGCCACAGGATCCTCATGGCCACTCCCAATTCCGGGTTGCGCAGCCAACAAGCCGAAGAAACCCGCGCACGTATCCTCAAGGCCGCCACCAAAGTATTCAGCCAGGACGGCTACTCGGGCGGGCGCATCGAGAAAATCTCGCGGCTGGCGAAATCCAACGACCGCATGATTTATTACTACTTCAAGAGCAAGGAGCAGTTGTTCATCCGCGTGCTGGAGGGCATCTACGCCGACTTCAACGAAGCCGAGAGCCGCCAGCGCTTCGACCTCGAACAGCCGGTCGCGGCGGTGCAGCAACTGCTTGGGTTCGTGTGGGACTACTACGGGCGCCATCCCGAATTCATCAGCATCCTCAACAGCGAAAACCTGCACAAAGGCAAGCACTCGCGCAAATCGCCCCACCTTTTGGTGCTGTCAGGCGCGGCGCTCAATACCCTGGCGCCGATCATCCAGGCGGGGCAAGCGAAGGGGGTGTTTCGGGCCGACGTGGACGTGCTCCATACCTACCTGCTGATTGCCTCGCTGTGCTACTTCTACAACTCCAACCTGCACACCCTGGGTGCCTTCCTGGGTGTCGATCTGGACAGCAAAAGCGCCCGCGACCGCTGGCTGGACTACGCCCGCGACCAGGTACTGCGCGGGCTGGCCGTTGGCTGACAGGGCTCAGTGGCTGCCAGGGTTGGCACGCAGCCACGCGACCTGCTTGGCCAGGGGCGGCCATGGCGCCTTGTCGGCGGCGAAGTTGCTGCGCAGGTAGGCCACCAAGTCACTGACTTGGGTGTTCGAGAGGCTGTCCTTGAAGGCCGGCATATAGCCCAGCTCGCTCACCGCGGGGTTGCCGATGCCGTGCAGAATGACCTTGATCAGGTTGTCGGGGCGGTCGCTGTGCACGTTGGTATTGGTGGCCATGGAGGGGCTCACGCCGAACAGCTCGGGGCCGCCGTCCAGGGCGCTGTGGCAACCGGCGCAGGCGCCTTCGAACACCCGTCGGCCATTGGCCAGGTTGGCCGTACTCGGTGCGCTGGCGACTGCCTGCTGCGCCCGGGTGGCGGGCTTACCTTCGAGGGTGCCGAGGTAATGGGCGATCGCCCGCAGATCATCGTCCGGCAAGGTCGACAACTCGCTGACCACCGGCCCCATGGGCCCGGCCGCCACGCCGTGCTCGGCGCTGAAACCGGTGCGCATGTAGGTGAATAGCTGGTCTTCGGTCCAGGGCGTAGGCGCCTTGGACAGGCCGGTCAGTGCCGGCGCCTCCCAGCCATCAACCATCGCCCCGGAAAGAAACTTCGCCCCGCCCTGTTCCGCGCCCATCAAGTTGCGCGGCGAGTGGCAGGCAGCGCAGTGGCCGAGGCCATTGACCAGATAATTTCCGCGGTTCCACTGGGCGCTGCGGGTCGGGTCGTCCTGGTATTCACCCTGCTTGAGGAACAGCGTGTTCCAGCCCGCCATCAGCGCGCGCACATTGAACGGGAAGCGCATCTGGTTGGCCGGTGGCGTGCTCGGTACTGCCGGTTGCGACATCAGGTAGGCGTACAGCGCCTGCATGTCGGCTTCCTTGATGTTGCGAAAGGCCGTGTAGGGAAATGCCGGGTACAGATGCCGGCCATCGCGGCTGATGCCCTTGCGCATGGCGCGGTCGAAGGCGGCGAAGGACCAGTTGCCGATGCCTGTCTGCGCGTCAGGTGTGATGTTGCTGCTGTACAAGGTGCCGAACGGCGTGTCCATGGCCAGGCCGCCGGCGTTGGTCACGCCATCGTGGGCGGTGTGGCACACGGCGCAATCCCCGGCGGCGGCCAATTGCCGGCCGCGCTCGAGGGTGGCGGTGCTCCAGGTACCGGCCGGTGGCGGCGTGACCGCGGCGATTTCCGCGCGCCATGGCATGGCGCTGATCCCCAGGCCCAGGGCCGTACCGAACAGCCCGGCCAGACCGCCGAACAGCCATTTGCGCTTCTTGCTTTTCACCGGGGCGGCATAAGGCAGCCCGAGTGGGTCTTGAGGCTCGGCGGCCTTGAGCGCGGCCAGCACCCGCTCGGCGGTGATCGGCAGTTCACGAAAGCGGATGCCGGTGGCGTCGAACACGGCGTTGGCGATGGCCGCCGCGCTCGGCACCGAGGCCGATTCCCCGGCGCCCAGCGGCGGCTCGCTCTGGCGCGGCATCATCAATACATCGACTTCGGGCACCTGCGGGAAAGTCAGAATCGGATAGCCACCCCACTCCTTGCTGGCCACCCGCGATTCTTCGAAGGTCACCTGTTCCTTGAGCACGCGGCTGGTGGACTGCATCACATTGCCGTGAATCTGGTGTTGTACCCCGGCCGGGTTGACCATCATGCCGGCGTCATGGCCGACCACCACGCGGGTCACAGCGACTTCGCCGGTGTGCTTGTCGATGGCCACGTCGGCTACCCAGGCGGCCCAGGCGGCGCCGAAACCGGGGAATTTGCTGTGGATGTAGCGCGCATAGGCGAAGCCGCGGCCACGCAGCACGCCATCTTCGCTGGGCGTTTGCCCAGGCTGGGTGTGCGGTGTCCATTGCGCGCGCTCGGCAGTGGCACGCACCAGTTCGGCGGCGCGTTCGTCGGGCAGGTAGCGCAGGCGGTATTCCACCGGGTCGATGCCGGCTTCGTGAGCCAGTTCGTCGATATAGGATTCATGTGCGAATACATTGGGCAGCGCTGATACGCCGCGCAGCCAGGAGGCGCGCACGATGGGCGCCATGTCTTCGATGCTCACCCGCAGCTCGGGGTAGCTGTAATGGGGCACAGCGGTACGGTCGCCCATCTCGTAGGCCACCGGCACCGGCTCGACGCGGCCGGTAAGCAGCAGCGCCAGGGTGGGCGCGCCGTTGGACGGGTAGCGGGTGCGAAAGTCGTACACGGCCAGGTCGCCGGCAGCATCGATGCCGCCGTCGACGTCCATCAGTTGCGCAGTGCCTTTCGGTTCCCAGGCGTGCTCTTGCTCGCGAGTCAGTTGCACGCGCACCGGTTTGCCGACCGCGCGGGACAGCAGCACGGCATCGGCGCATACGTCGTCGGCGCAGTTGCGCCCATAGCAACCGGCGGCTTCCATGCGGATGATCTCGATGCTGGTTTCATCGCACTCCAGCAGCCAGGCGAGGTCGGCGCGCAGGGCATGGGGGTTCTGTGTGCCGGACCAGATGCGGGTGGCCTGCGGTTGATAGTCGGCCACCGCGCAGGCCGGGCCGATGGAGCCGTGCAGTTGGTAGGGCCACAGGTAGCGGCGGGTCAGCCGCGTCGCGGCACTGGCCAATGCCGCATCGACGCCGCCGGTGTCGTGCACGACCCGTTCAATGGACGGGTTGTCGCGCAACGCCTGTTCGATATTGTCGAGGTTTGGTAAATGCTGCTGCCAGGGCCGCCATTGCACCTTGAGCTCGCGGGCGGCTTTGATCGCTTGTTCTTCACGCTCGGCGACCACACCGATGAAGTCGCCGATCACCACCACGCGGACGATGCCGGGGAGATGGGCGATGGAGCTTTCATCCACGGCGATCAAGCTGGTGCCGACGAACACACCGGTATCGTAGCCGTCATAAGGCGGACGTACGACCCGCCCGTGGAGCATGTCGGGCACGCGCATGTCTTGCACGAACGTCAGTTCGCCGGTGGCCTTGGCCGGAATATCGACGCGCGCCGAACTTTGCCCCACCAGTTTGTAATCGTCCAGCGGCTTCAGGGGCGCAGTGCCGCTGATGCTCAGCTCGATGCGCTGGCCCTGGATCAATTCGGCGAAACTCAGCGCCTGGCCATCGCGGCCATGCACCACACCGGCCTCGATGCGCAGGTCATCGCTGCCACAACGCTTGGCGGCGGCGGCCAGTAACCAGCGACGTGCTTCGGCGGCGGCATTGCGCAGCGGTATCGCAGAGATCTGCAAGGTCGCGCTGGCAATGGTTGCGCCCTGGTTCGGCGTGCGGGCGGTATCGCCCAGTACCACACGCAGTTGGTCCATGCGCAGGTCGAGTTCTTCGGCGACGATCTGCCCCAGAGAGGTCTGGATGCCGGTGCCCAGGTCGACGTGGCCGTTGAAGGCGTAGTATTCGCCGTTGTCGCACAGGGCGATGAACAACCCCAGTTCCTTGGGCTTGACGACTGGAGTCTTGCCCTTGGGCGCCAGGCCGGGCGGTGGCTGGATCCGGTCGACCACCAGCAGTACGCCCTCGCGCGCCAGCAGTTCGGCCTGGGTGGGAACGGGTTGGTCAGTCATTGCTGTGGCCCTCACGGTATAGCTGGGCGGCGCGACGCACCGCAGCAAGGATTTCCAAGTGCGTACCGCAACGGCACAGGTTCGCCGACAGTGCGCGGCGGATCTGTTCTTCGCTAGGGTCGGGGTTGCGGTCGAGCAAGGCCTTGGTGGTCATGATCATGCCGTTCAGGCAATACCCGCACTGGGCCGCCTGGGCATCGATAAAGGCTTGCTGCACCGGGTGCGGGTGGTGACGGTCACCGAGGCCTTCGAGGGTGGTGACGTTACGATTCGCCACCCCGCTCAAGGGCAGCACGCAGGAACGCGCGGCCTTTGCGTCGACGATCACCGTGCACGCTCCGCATTCGCCCAGGCCGCAGCCGAACTTGGGACCATTGAGGTGCAGGTCGTTGCGCAGCACCAGTAGCAAGGGCGTGTCGGCCATGGCGCTGCAGGTCACCGGCTGGCCGTTGACGATGCAGTTGACGCTGACCGTGGCGGTGGAAGAAAGAGGTTTGTTCATGCCGCTCTCTATTTTCGTGTAGTACTTACTACATCAAAAGGCAAGAACGGTGCCAATTGCCTGGCTGGCGCGCGGAGCCTCGCGCCAGGTATGGCAAAGCAGGTAAGTCAGGTCGGGTCGTCGATCATTTTGCGCAGCAGGAACAGCATTGCCACCCGCTCGCCGGGGTTGAGGTTGCTCAAGGTCAGCTCGCTGATCTGCCGGGCGCAGGGTTCGGTCTGTTTTACCGCCATGCGGCCGGCCTCGGACAGGTGCACGATTACCTTGCGCCGGTCTTTGGCGTCGTGGCCCAGCTCGATCAGTTCGCGAGCCTTGAGGCGCTCGACGATGCCGCGGATGGTGGCCTGGTCGACGGCGGTCAGCGCCACCAGCTCGGTCAGCGAGCTGGGGCCGTTGTCGCGCACCGCGCACAGGGTAATGAACTGCACCGCCGTGAGCTGCGACTCGCCAACGTTCTGCTGGAAGATCGCCATATGGCGCTGGTAAGCCTTGCGCAGCAAGTGCCCCACCTGTTCGGTGAAAGCGTAGGAAGAATCGGGGGAACTCATGGGCAGGACGGGTCCGCAGCAGCTGGAAAATACATACGATAACTCAAAGTTCACCACCGCCGCGCGCCCGGACCTTGCGTCACAGGCGCCAGCGATGCAGGTCAACGGGCGATGGAGTCGGCCGGGGCGACTACGTCACCAGCCAGTACCACGGCCTGGTCATCCAGGTAGATATCGCAGTTGCGCAATGGGATGTCCATATGGCACGGCGTCTTGCGCTTGCCGCCTACCTCGGTGTTGGGGCCGGTGGAGAACAGGAAGTTGCCATAGAACGCGCGGGCGTCCATGCACATGCCGTCGTTCTTGTCGTGCAAGCCCATGGCGGTCCACTGCGCGCGAGGCTGCAGGCCCCAGCCGATATGGGAGATACCGTACACCTCGGGGTCGTTGAAGTACTTCATGTACTCGCGCAGGTACTCGGCTTCGAAACCGCCGTGGATCTGGGTGATGAAGCCCTTTTCGATCTCCAGGGTAATGCGCTCGCGGCAGTAGGTCTTGAACGGCAGCAAGATATCGCCTACGTCCAATACCAGGGTGCCTTCGGCGGTTTCCTCGTTCGGCCAGGTGAACAGAAAGCCGCTGGGCCAGTGGTCCCAGCGGCCCGGGGCGTCGGCGTAACCGTATTCGGTCACGGCCGGGTATTGGCCCAGCGCGGCGCGAAATTCGCTGCCGGCGGGGGAACGTACGGTCATGGTGCGGGCCTGCTTTAGCACCGCTTCGGCGGCCATCACGCGGGCTTTGTCGGCCTCGGTGGGCAGCATGCGCGCCAGTACTTCCGGGGGCTCCACGGCCAGTAGCATGCGCGTGCCGGTCTTGAGAATCTGCTCCTGCTCGGGCGAGTGCAGCAGCATCATGGTGTCGATGATCAGGTCGGCTGCCTCCAGCGCGCGCTGGGCCGCGAGGTTGCCGGTGAGTGCGGTGTCGCCGCAGTAGGCGGTCATGTCATTACCCATGGCCACCGGCGCGTTGAAAGCCGGCAGCTCCACGGCGTAGACCTTGGCGCCCAGGCGCTGGGCGGCCTCCATTGCCGCGCGCACGGTGCGCGGGTTGGAATAATGGGCCTTGAGAATGGCCACACTCTGGGTGGCATCCACTTTCGAAAGCTTGAGCACGTGCTCGAACATCTGGGTCAGTTCACCGTCGCTGACAGCCATTGCCTCTCTCCTTCGCTGAATTGGAAATATGCACCGCGATGGCGCGCAGCGCTTCGTGATGGTGCGTATTTGTAATGTGTGCACTGTATATTTGCAAGCGCCGACACTATTCAGGCGGCTCAGCAAAGGGCGAGCCAATTACTTTAAATCGTATACAGCCTATATTTTATTGGGATAATCAGCGCTTATTCACAAGGTGAAATTTTTTAAATATTTTTGGATAGGCTCTTCACAGGAAAAATAAATAGTGCATACACTGTAAATGCGTTCCGGTCCCGCGCTTTTGAGATCGGTCATCGAGGAGACACGTCCCATGGGGGCAACACAACGAATCGCTATCGTCGGCGCTGGCCTGGGTGGCGTGGCAGCCGCCGCTTCGCTGCAACAGGCAGGCTTCGAAGTCGATCTCTACGAACAGGCGCCGCAATTCTCGCGCTTGGGTGCCGGGATCCACATGGGCCCTAATGTGCTGAAGATTTTCCGCCGCCAGGGTATCGAGAAGCAGGTCGAAGCCATGGGCTCGCACCCGGACTTCTGGCTAAGCCGCGACCAGGATGGCGAATACATGTCGCGCATCCCACTGGGCGATTTCGCCCGCAAGGAATACGGCGCGGCCTACATCACCGTGCACCGCGGCGACCTACATGCCCTGCAGATGACCGCCGTCAAGCCCGGCTCGGTGCACTTCAACAAACACCTGACCAGCCTCGATGAAAGCGGCAGCGACGTGCTGCTGAAATTCGCCGACGGCACCCAGGCCCGCGCCGACATCGTGATCGGCGCCGACGGCATCAACTCCCGGGTCCGCGAGCACCTGCTAGGCGCCGAAGCACCCACCTACAGCGGTTGGGTTGGCCACCGCGCGCTGATCCCGGCGCACAAGCTCGCCAAGTACGATTTCAATTTCGAAGACTGCGTGAAGTGGTGGTCGGGCGACCGCCACCTGATGGTCTACTACACCACCGCCAAGCGCGACGAGTACTACTTTGTCAGCGGCGTGCCCCAGGCCGAATGGGAAGGGGGTCATGCCAGCTTCGTCGACTGTAGCCGCGAGGCCATGTTCGACGCTTTCAAGGGCTACCACCCGAGCGTGCAGGCGCTGATCGAGAACGCCGAGAGCATCACCAAGTGGCCACTGCTCAACCGCCAGCCGCTGCCGGTTTGGAGCAGGGGCCGCATGGTGCTACTGGGTGACGCTTGCCATCCGATGAAACCGCACATGGCCCAGGGCGCGGCCATGGCCATCGAAGACGGCGCCATGCTCGCCCGCTGCCTGATGGAAACCGGCCTCAACGACTACGCCACCGGTTTCCGCCTGTACGAGGCCAACCGCAAGGAGCGCGCCTCCCGTGTGCAGGCGGTGTCCAACGCCAACACCTGGCTGCGCACCCAGGAAGACCCCTCGTGGGTATTCGGTTACGAGTTGTTCGACCATCCGCTGAAATCGGAGAACGCAGCGTGAGCAACCTTCTCTATGGTGCCAACGTGCAAGCCAACGGTATCCGCCAGCACTACCTGCGCTATGGCGGCAAGGGGCAGCCGCTGTTGCTGATTCCGGGGATCACCAGCCCGGCTATCACCTGGGGGTTCGTGGCCGAGCGCCTGGCCGAGCACTTCGACACTTATGTTCTCGACGCCCGCGGCCGCGGCCTGTCTTCCACCGGGCCCAACCTGGACTATGGCACCGACGCCTGCGCCGATGACATCGTCGCCTTCGCCCAGGCCCTGGGGCTCCAGGATTGTCTGCTGGTGGGCCACTCCATGGGCGCGCGCTTCATTCTGCGCGCCGCCACCCGCCACCCCGACGCGCCCTTCAGCCGGCTCGCGCTGATCGACCCGCCGGTGTCCGGCCCCGGCCGCCGCGAGTACCCGGGCAAGCTGCCGTGGTACGTCGACTCGATCCGCCAGGCCGAACACGGTATGAGCGCCGACGACATGCTCGCGTTCTGCCCGACCTGGACCCAAGAGCAACGGGCCCTGCGTGCCGAATGGCTGCACACCTGTTACGCGCCGGCAATCCTCAAGGCGTACACCGATTTCCACGAGGTGGATATCCATCAGGACTTCCCTCGCAACCACCTGCCCACCTTGCTGATGATCGCCGGCAAGGGCGGCGTGATTGGTGCCGAAGACGAAGCCGAGATTCGCGGCCTGCAGCCGTCGATCCAGACCGTGCACGTGAAAGACGCCGGACACATGATTCCCTGGGACGATTTCGAAGGCTTCTTCGCCGCCTTCGGCACCTTCCTTGGCCGCCCCCTCAGCTGATTCCGGAGACACGACATGACTAAGCTCTACCGTATCGGCCAGATAGTGCCGAGCTCCAATACCACCATGGAAACCGAGATACCGGCGATGCTCACTGCGCGCCAGTCGATCCGCCCCGAGCGCTTCACCTACCACTCGGCTCGTATGCGCATGAAGCACGTGAAGAAGGAAGAGCTGGCGGCCATGGACGCCCAGTCCGACCGCTGCGCTCTGGAGTTGTCCGACGCCCGCGTCGACGTGTTGGGCTATGCCTGCCTGGTGGCGATCATGGCCATGGGTCGCGGCTACCACCGTGAATCCCAGCAGCGCCTGGGCCAGGTGGTGATGGACAACGACTCTCAGGCCAAGGTGATCACCAGCGCCGGCGCCCTGGTCGATGGCCTCAAGGTGCTGGGCGCCAAGCGTATCGCCCTTGTGGCGCCGTACATGAAGCCGCTGACCGAACTGGTCGTCGACTACATCCAGCACGAAGGCATCGAGGTCAAGGTGTGGCATGCCCTGGAAATTCCGGACAACCTTGAAGTGGCCCGTCATGACCCGGCTAACCTGCCGGGCATCGTCGCAGGCCTCGACCTGACCGACATCGATGTCATCGTGCTCTCGGCCTGCGTGCAGATGCCTTCCCTGGGTGCCGTCGCCAAGGTCGAGGCGCAAACCGGCAAGCCGGTGCTCACCGCCGCCATCGCCACCACCTATGCCATGCTCAAGGCCCTGCAATTGGAGCCGATCGTGCCCGGCGCCGGTGCCTTGCTGTCCGGCGCGTACTGAGGAGTTCCGCCATGACCACCGCAGAGGACAACTACGCCGGCGTCTGGGGCAACCGCGTCGGCTTCGGCCAACGCCCCGCGCTGCTGCTGATCGACTTCATGCAAGGCTACACCACCGAAGGCGCGCCACTGTACGCGCCGGGGGTGGTCGAGGCCGTTGCCCATAGCGTCGAGCTGCTGGCCGCCGCGCGGGCCAAGGGCATTCCGGTGATCCACACCAACATCCGCTACCACCCCGGGCATTTCGCCGACGGCGGCATGTGGGTGAAGAAGGCGCCGGTGATGAAGGACATGGTCGAGGGCAACCCCCTGGCGGCCTTCTGCCCTGAAGTGCTGCCGCTGCCGAGCGAAGTGGTGCTGACCAAGCAGTACGCCAGCGCCTTCTTCGGTACCAGCCTGGCACCCATGCTGCAGGCATTGGGCATCGATACCTTGATCATGGCTGGCTGTTCCACTAGCGGTTGCGTGCGCGCTACTGCGGTGGACGCCGTACAGCATGGTTTGCGCGGCATAGTCGTACGTGAATGCGTAGGCGACCGACACCAGGTGCCGCACGAGGCAAATCTGTTCGATATCGACAACAAATATGGTGACGTTGTCGCTAAAGCCGAAGCCATTGATTACTTGCACCGATAGATCGAGTGACCCCAAGCGTAACAGCCGTCCAAAAAGAGACGGGTTCCGATAATAGACAGGGCCGCTAGAGCCTCGACTTCCTGACTACCGATTCAAACATATGCCATTGCGCGCCGCTGCTGCGGCAGAATCAGGAGTAGCATCATGTCACTCAGCAATACACAAGCCCCCGGTGCGATAGACCTCAGTCATTCGGACACCTATCGCAAGATCGTCTGGCGCATCATCCCGTTCCTGTGCTTCTGCTACTTAGCGTCCTATTTGGACCGTATAAACGTCGGCTTCGCGAAATTACAGATGCTTGACTCGCTCCACATGAGTGAAACCGTCTTCGGTCTGGGAGCAGGGCTGTTTTTCGTCGGTTACATCCTGTTTGAAGTGCCCAGCAACCTGGTCCTGGAAAAAGTGGGCGCGCGTCTATGGATTGCGCGGATCATGATCAGTTGGGGATTGCTCTCCGGCCTGACGATGTTTGTCTCCAACGAGTGGCAGTTCTACACCCTGCGGTTTCTGCTCGGGGCTGCCGAAGCGGGTTTTCTGCCGGGCGTGCTGTATTACCTGAGCCAGTGGTTCCCGTCGTATCGGCGCAGCCGCATCATTGCCCTGTTCATGATCGGTTTGCCTTTGTCGACTCTGGTCGGCAGCCCGCTGTCAGGCTGGATCATGGGCAACTTCAACAACGTCGGCGGCTTCGCTGGCTGGCAGTGGCTGTTCCTCATTGAAGCGATTCCCACAGTCGTATTGGGCTTTTTGTGCTTCTTCGTCCTGCCCAACAACATTCGTGAGGCCAAGTGGCTCAGCGAGGCTGAAAAGACCGAGCTCGAAGGCGTGTTGCGTCTGGACAACAGTGAGAACAAAGGCGGGCATTCGTTTCGTGAAGGTTTCTTCAACCTTAAAGTCTGGATGCTCGGCGGTATCGACTTCTCGATCCTATTAAGTGCCTATGCCATGGGCTTCTGGATGCCGAGTTTCATAAAGACCGCGGGTGTCACCAACCCTAGCCAGATAGGCTTGCTGGTTGCCATCCCAAGTCTTGCGGGGCTGATCGGTATGCTCGCCATCGGCGCAAGCTCCGATAAGCATCGCGAGCGTCGCTGGCACATTATCGTTCCATTCATCATTGGCGCTGCGGCGATGTTCCTGAGCACTTTTTTCACCCAGAACGTCGCTGTTACGGTGCTGCTGTTTTCCGTTGCCTCGCTGACGATCATTGGCGCAGTACCTGTGTTCTTCAGCCTGCCGGCCACCTTTCTCAAGGGAACCGCAGCGGCTACCGGCTTTGCTTTGGCTTGTTCAGTGGCCAACATCGCTGGGCTGGTCAGCAATTCGCTGATGGGCGTGGTCATGGATCATTTTCATAGCCCGCAGATCGCTATGTGCATCTTTGCCGGATGCCTGTTGCTTAGCTCTTTGCTGGTGATCGCGCTGCCAGCGAAAGTGGTGAACCGCTAAAAGCCTTTGTTCCGGACGTGCTGTTGATCGCGCGGGCTTTGGTGCCAGGATTTCAAGCTCGGCTTCGATCCTACTTCATAAATCTGTTCGGGTTTAGCACTGCTAAGCCCGATCATTCGTCCAGCCATCTGCACAGATTCCTGAGAAACCAGAATTTGGACGAGAAGGTATTTTTCGATTTATTTCTTGAATATGAAAAAATACTTTCACGTTCTCTTGTAAGGAGTCGGTTTCAGGGAGCAGCAGCGAATGGCGCCAGCATTTGCGCTGGCCCGCTAAGCCTTACTCGAGAAAACAACGATCGAAAAGATAAACGCTGGCCGGCTTGAGGTTTTCCACCGTGCGTTGCGGGCGGCCGCCGTCGCCGCTTTTCTTGCGGCCGGTTTCCTGCAAATAACCCGCCTCGGTCATCTTCAGTAAACGCTGGCGCATGCTGGTCTTGAGCACCGGGCGGTCGAGCACTACGGAGAAAATGCTCACCGCTTCCGGCGCGCTGAATTCCGGGCCCAGGAACATCAGCGGCAGGCTGCTGTAGAGGGCTTTGGACAACAACCGTTCCTGGACCGCCGCCACCAGGCTGTTGTGGTCGAAAGGGAGTTTGATCGAGGCGTCGGCGACATCCTTGAGGGGGAAAAACCCCTGGTGTTCGGCGAGTTGGACCGCCTCGCTGACAATCGCCAGGTAGAACGTCGAGGATGACCAGCAGCGCGGATCGCGGAACGCGTCGCCGACGGTGCCGACTTGTTCGATCCAGGCCAGCGGCATGCCCACTTTGCTCGAGCTACGCAGGCGCTCTACGGCGTCGTTCAGCGTGAGATCTTCGACACCGCCATTGACCACGATCCCGGGCAGCGCCCAATGGCCGGCGAACGGCTCGGCTTCCCGTCGGTTCAGGAGGATTTCCAGCGCCTGGGTCTCCCGGCAGAAGCGCAGCACACAGAGGTCGATGGTGTGCAGGTAACCGCGGGCGGGGGCTGTGCTAGTGGGCATGTCGATTTCCGTGGGTAGCGTAAAGGTCATAGTTTAACGGGTTCATGCCGGGCGCCATCCAGTCGCTGGGAAGCGGCTCGCCCAAGGCCAGTCGTTCGCGAACCACGGTGCTGCGCACGTGGATCTTTTCCTCCACGCGAAGGATGGAAAAACGCTCCAGCAGTTCCTGCCCGCGATAGAAGGTCGGTAGCTGATCCGCGACATCCTGGCCCACCACCAGCGCGATCCGCTTGCCGTCCAGGGCCAGGCTGTCGGCGAGGTGGGCGAGGAGGGTGTAGCTGTAGATCGCGCCTTCAACGCCGCGTGCCACGACCTGCTCCACCCGGCTTGCACGCACTTCGGCGCGGCACAGCGGCTGAACGTTTTCGACGATCGCTTCCAGCCAGTTCAGGCGCACCTCATAGTCGACCATTTGCTTGCCGTAGGGATGCCGCAAGCTTGGGACCACCAGCACGCGCCTGGCCTGGCACGAGGCCTCGATCATCACCTGGGCATGACCGGCGTGAGGTGGATTGAAGGCGCCGCCATAAAGGGCTATCTCGAACATGGCTCATTCTCTGTTAGTACATGACATGTACTCTATCAGTAAAATCTTTTTTGTAAAAACCTGCTTTCTGTCGAACCACTCGAATCGGGTATAAATGGCACATCAAAAATATTTTCTACGAGTGGCTTGTTATGAAAGTACACCTTGTGTACTCTCGTGGCCATAAAGAGGAGAAACCCAGCATGAACAGCCTGACCCGGAAAACCGCTTCCTTCGATGTCGATGCGCAAAAGAGCTTCACGCCGCTATGCCCCGATGAGCTGCCGGTGCCAGGGGGGGACCAGATTGCCGGTGAGCTGAACTTCATCGCGTCCTTGGCCAGCCTCCGTATCGGCAGCAAGGACGCTCATTCGCCCCTGGCCCCGTGGGTGGTCGCCGATCACGCACAGATGTTCGTGCCCACCGGGCTTGAGCACGCCGACATCACCTGGGTCAGCCACTGTGTCCCTGGTACCGAAGGTTTTGCCTTGCTGGATCAACTGCCGACCCCCTACGACTACGACTATTTCGTCTGGAAGGGTGTCGAGCCGGATTTGCACCCGTACGGCGCCTGCTACCACGACCTGCACGGCAAGCTGTCCACCGGGGTGATCGAATACCTGAGGGGCCTGGGTGTCGAGCAGGTCATTGTCGGCGGGCTGGCGCTGGATTTCTGCGTCAAGACCACCGCTCTGCAACTGGCCGCCGCCGGCTTCAAGGTGATCATTCACCTCCCGGCTTGCCGGGCCATCAGTGAGGAGGGCGCCGTTCAGGCCATCCAAGACATGCAGCAAGCGGGGATCTCGGTTGCCGCGACCCGCGAAGAAACCATTCGCCTGGCAAACGCATAAGGAAAAGACATGGACAGTGCATTCGATTCAAGCAGCGGCACCATCCAGAGTCTTCTGGATACCGACTACTACACCTTCACCATGATGCAGGCGGTCTTGCACCAGCACCCGAATGTCGAGGTGGAATACCAGTTCATCGTGCGTTCCAAGGAGCGGCTCGGTCACCTGATTCCGGACATTCGTGTCGAGCTGGAAAAGCTCGCCGGGTTGCAGTTGCGCGAAGGAGAGCAGCGGTTTCTGTTCAACAAGCGTTTCCGTGAGTACCTGACCCCGGACTTCGAACAGTTTCTCGGCCTGTTTCGCTTCAATTTGCGCTACATCCACGTTTCGGAAGTCGATGGCCAACTGCACATCCGCGTCCGTGGGCCGATGCTGCATTGCATCATGTTCGAGCAACCGGTATTGGCGATGGTCAGCGAATTGCGCAACCGCGAGAAATACCCCGAGGTCGAGTTGGCCGACGTCACCCGCAAGCTGTACCAGAAGTTCGAATGGCTGGAGAAAAATGCCAGTCGTGAAGAACTCGCCGAGTTTCGCGTTTCAGACTTCTCCACCCGGCGGCGGCTGTCGTTCAGGGCCCAGCGTGAAGTGGTGAATGTGATGCGCAGCGATTTTCCTGGGGTCTTTGTCGGCACCAGTAACGCTCACCTGGCGTACGAGTTCGATCTGCCCCTGATTGGCACAATGGCCCACCAGTGGCTGATGGTGCACCAGCAACTCGGGCGCTTGCGCGAGAGCCAGAACGCGGCGTTGGAAAACTGGGTACACGAGTACCGCGGCCGGCTTGGTATCGCCCTGACGGACTGCATCAGCACCGACTTTTTCCTCAAGGATTTCGACCTGTACTTCGCCAAGCTCTATGACGGCCTGCGCCAGGATTCCGGTGACCCGATCGTCTGGGCCGACAAGGTGCTGGGGCGCTATCAGGAACTCGGTGTCGACCCACGCACCAAGGACCTGATGTTCTCCGATGGCCTCAACTTCGAAAAGTGCCTGCCGATCCTGCGGCATGTTCGTGGCAAGGCCAAATTCGGGTTTGGCATGGGCACCAGCCTGGCTTGCGATGTCGACGGTGTCGAACCGCTGAGCATCGTCATGAAACTGGTGCGGGTCCATGGCGAGCCGGTGGTGAAGTTCTCCGACGATCCGATCAAGAACGTCTGCGAGGATGCCTCGTTTCTGCGGTACGCCGCTCAAGTGTTCAACGTCACCCTGATCAATCCGCAGTTGGGAGCTTGATATGACTTCGTTTCAGCAAGAGAGCATTGCCCGGGAACTGGGCATCGACCGCCGACTCACACGGGGCGGCGAAGCAACCGAGATTGCCCGCCGCGTCGAGTTCATAAAGCAGATCTTGCGCGAGTCGGGTTGCCAGTCCCTGGTCCTGGGGATCAGTGGCGGCGTCGACTCCCTCACTGCCGGCCGCCTCTGCCAGTTGGCGGTGGAGCAACTGCGGGGTGAAGACTACGCGGCGCGGTTTATCGCCGTCCGGCTGCCGTACAAGGCCCAGGCCGATGAGCAGGACGCCCAGGCTTCCCTGGACTTCATCCGGCCGGACGTGATCACCACCAGCAACATCGCCGCGTGCGTCGACGGGCTGATGGGCAGTATCGCCATCGATGGCTTGCAGCCTTCGGCCGAACTCACCGACTTTGCCAAAGGCAACGCCAAGGCCCGGGCACGGATGCTGGCGCAATACGCCATTGCCAATCTGAGCAACGGGTTGGTGGTGGGCACCGATCATGGGGCAGAGGCGGTGATGGGATTTTTCACCAAGTTCGGCGACGGCGCGTGCGACCTGGCACCGTTGTCCGGGCTGACGAAGACCCAGGTGAGGTTGTTGGCCGACGCGATGGGCGCCCCCGCGCACCTGGTGCGCAAGGCGCCGACCGCGGACCTGGAAGACCTGGCGCCCGGCAAGTTGGATGAAGTGGCGTATGGCTGCAGCTACGAGGAAATCGATGCGTACCTGATGGGCGAAGAGGTGTCGCCCCAGGCGCGCCAGATCATTGAACGCGCCTACCTCAAGACAGCCCACAAACGCGCATTGCCACGCGTCCCTGCATCGTTGTAATAGGGTTCTAATGGGACCTTTGGCTTTGAACGGAGTGGGTAAATGACACAGGCAATCAGCATCAAGGATCGCGTACGCATCAAGCACGTCGAAGTCCTCTCGGACGATTGGTACGTGCTGCGCAAGACCACCTATGACTACCTCGGCCGCAACGGCCAATGGCGCGAACTGACGCGCGAGACCTATGACCGGGGCAACGGCGCCACCATCCTGCTGTATAGCAAGGCCAAGCAAACGGTGGTGTTGACCCGGCAGTTCCGCTTCCCGGCCTTCGTCAACGGGCACGATGACCTGTTGATAGAAACCTGCGCCGGCCTGTTGGACAACGACGACCCGCACACCTGCATCCGCAAGGAAACCCAGGAGGAAACGGGCTACATCGTCCAGGACGTGCGCAAGGTGTTCGACGCCTTCATGAGCCCGGGCTCGGTGACTGAGCGGGTGCATTTTTTCGTCGGCGAATATTTCGACGAAGACAAACAGCACGAAGGCGGTGGCCTTGAAGCCGAGGGCGAAGAGATCGAAGTGCTGGAGCTGTCCCTCGACCAGGCCTTGGGCATGATCGAGAGCGGGGAGATCTGCGACGGCAAGACCATCATGTTGTTGCAGTACGCCAAGCTGCATCGATTGCTGGATTAGCCCAGGCTTGCTGTGGGCGGACCGCACCGCTGCCGAATCTTTCGCGATAGGCGGTGGGCGGCAAACCGACAGCGTTCCGGAACGCCGCCCGGAAACTCTCCACCGACCGATAGCCGCAGGCCTGGGCGATGCCGGCCATGCTCTGGTCGGTGCTTTCCAGCAGCTCCCGTGCCCGGTTCAAGCGCTCTTGCTGCAGCCAGGTCTTGGGCGGCAGGCCGGTGGTTTCGACGAAGCGCCGCAGGAAGGTGCGCTCGCTCATGGCTACGCGCGCGGCCATGTCGCCGACGCTCAGGGGCTGATCCAGATGCTCGCGAAGCCACTGCAGGATGCGGGTCAGTTCGTTGCGTGGCGACTTGCTCACGGGAGCGACGATGAACTGGGCCTGGCCCCCGGTCCGTTGCGGCGCCATGACCAGGCGACGGGCCACGGAGTTGGCGATATGCGTGCCGAAGTCCCGGGCAATCAGGTGCAGGCAGGCGTCGATGCCCGCTGCGCTGCCGGCTGAGGTGATCAATGGCCCGGAATCGACATACAACACGTTCGGGTCGACCTTGATCAGCGGGAATCGCTCGGCCAGTTCTGCGCAGAATTGCCAATGGGTGGTCGCGCTCTTGCCGTCGAGCAGCCCGGTGGCTGCCAGGGCAAATACCCCCGAGCAGATCGACAGCAGGCGTGCGCCGCGGGCGTGGGCGCGGCGCAGTGCTTGTAACAGCGCTTCAGGGGGCGCTGCATGGTGGTTGCGCCAGCCGGGGATGACGATGGTTCGCGCGCTGTCCAGTGCTTCGAGCCCCGCGTCGACGGCGATCCGAAGGCCGCCCAGCGCATGCATCGGTCCTGGATCGACGGCGACGATTTGATGGTCATACCACGCTACATTCAGCTCCGGACGAGGCAGGCCGAAGATCTCCAGGGCGATACCAAACTCGAATACGCACAGGCCTTCATAAACGAGGATCGCCACGGTTCCGGGGTGAGCGTGCATTTGGCGTGATTCCACCGTTTGTTGTCTTGCGCTGCACTGTAGCGGACGGGCCCGTCTCCCTACAATCGATCGCAGGCAATCAGGAAAAACAAGACGGTTAAGCCTTTGCAAAGGTGGATAAGGGACGTGAAATGAAGAAAGTCGCCGTGGTGGGCTGCACCGGTGCAGTGGGCATGACCATGCTGCAATTGCTTGAAAATACCGATTACAAAGTGGTCTGCATGGCCTCTAGCCGTTCGGCGGGCAAGCGCTTGAAGGTGGGTCGGGCCGAGCACCTGATCGAAGCCTTTTCGGTCGAGGGTTGCGCCTCGTGCGATATCGTCTTCCTGTGTGTCTCCGGGGCCTTCGCCCTGGAGTATGGCGAGCGTCTGGCTGAAAACGCCTACGTCATCGATAACTCCTCGGCCTTCCGTTATCACCCGGCGATTCCGCTCCTGGTGCCGCCCATCAACGGTCAGCGTTACAAGGGCGAAAAACTGATCGCCAACCCCAATTGCTCCTCGGCCATTGCGCTGATGGTGCTGGGGCCGCTGCATCAGGCCTTCGGGTTGGAGCGCGCGATCATTTCCACTTATCAGGCGGCCAGCGGTGCGGGGCAGCCGGCGATGCTGGAGCTGCGAGAGAAGGCCAAGTCCTTCAGTGATTATGGCGACCGCGATGACAGCGAGTACTTCGCCCATAACCTGGCCTTCAATGTGATTCCCCAGGTCGACTCGTTCGAAGCCAATGGCTACACCCGTGAAGAAATGAAAGTGGTCTGGGAATTGCGCAAGGTGCTCGATGAACCGACGTTGGCGATCAGTACGACCGCGGTCCGGGTGCCGACCTTGCGTTCCCATGCCGAGAGCCTGAGCCTGCGGTTCAACACTCCCATCCAGTCGCTGGAGCAGGTGCGCGAGCTGTTACGCAGCGCACCGGGGGTTGAAGTGGTGGATGAGCCCGAGTTCGGCGCTTATCCGATGCCCATGACGTCCACCTACAAGCATGCGGTGGAAGTCGGGCGGATTCGCTACAACCTGATCTACGGCGAGCACGGGCTGGACCTGTTCATCAGCGGCGATCAGTTACTGCGGGGGGCGGCATTGAACGCATTCGAAATCATGCAATTGATCAAGTCTTGATCAAGCCCGGGCCCGAACATTTGGAACGCGCAGCCATGGCTGCGCGTTTTTTGTTCAACTGGATTGGGTCTCGCGGTCTTCCTGCATATCGTCCAGGTATTGTGGCTGGTCCGTCTGGTCCGGCAGTTCGGTCACGACGCTGAAGTCGCTGATCTCGATCGCGCCCACCCCATGACCGAGCAGATGGAAGGAGAACGCCTTGCGCTGCTGTGGGTTGTCGAAGCTGATGTTCATCACCAGCGGTTGGTCGGGTGTCACCGCCACATCCGTCGGCAGGTCCATTGGCACATCCTGTTCGAACTCCTTGGCCTTGAGGGAGATGTAGGCGGCATGGTCTGCCTCCACCGCGCGGATGGTCAGGCTGACGCGGGTTTGCGAACCCTTGGGCATTTCCAGGTATTGGGCACCGATCAGATTGTCGGTCCAGTCGTTGGTAACCTGGGCCGGTAGCGGGATCTTATCGGCGCTGCCGAACTGATAGTGCTGGTTCAGGGGCGTGCGCAACAGGGTCTGGTCCAGAGCGGTGGCTCGGGCGCTGATCAATCGGGCGCGCTGGCCGCTGTATTGCCCGCCATAGGTGGCGCGGTCGGCGATGAAACCTTCGCTGCTGTAGTAACGGCAATGCTGGAGGAAATCGCATTCGGTAAACGTGCCCTTGCCGTCGTGGTAGCGCAGCTTGCCATTGGTGAACGACATGATTTCCCGGCCCGTCGGGTAGTCCCTGAACATCGAGCGTCCGGATATCGACGTGGGCACCGTGAAGCCGAAGTAGTCGAGGATCGAGGCGGTCAGGTCCACGTGCCCGTAGGTGCCTGACTTGATCCGGGGCAACGGTTCCGGCGCCAGCGTCAGGTTGAACCCCCAGGACGAGGCCAGCCGCACATCGTCGATGCCATGGGATTCGTCCGAGGTGATAACCACCAGGGTGTTGTCGAGGATGCCCTGGCGCTCAAGGCCTGACAGGAAGTTGTCCAGCGCATCGTCCAGGTAACCCACCGCCGCCTGCTTGGCGGTGTCGTAGCGTTGCAGGTAGTCATCCGGGGCCGAGTAGGGTTGGTGGGTGCCCACGGTCAGCAGGGTCAGCATCCACGGTTTGTCCGCCTGCTGCAGTTGTCCGACGTAATCCAGCGCCCCTTCGAAGAACGTCTTGTCGTCCTTGCCCCAGGGAAACTCCAGGTAGGCAGGCCGGGTGAACCACTCCATGCCCAGGGTCGTGTCAAAGCCGATGTGCGGCATGATCCGGTCCTTGGCCATGAACCGCAGGCCCGCGCCCTGGAGGAAATGCGTGGAAAAGCCGTTCTGGCGCAACTGGGCCGGCAGGCAGGCCTGGTTGCGCTGGGTCTGGTTGAGCATTTCGACGCCTTTGGGTGTGCCGTCGTCGAGCTTGTCGTAGTCGCCACACAGCATCGCGTACAAGCCACGAATGGTCTGGTGGCTGTGCAGGACGTAATCGGGAGTGTTCATGCCACGCTCGGCCCAGGCGCTGAGATTGGGCATCAGGTTTTCCTGATAGCGGCTGTTCAAGGCCTGGCGATTGGCACTCACGTAGGCGCCGGGAATGCCCTCCAGGGCGATGACCAGGACATTGCGCGCACGCCCCGGTTCGGCCAGCAGCCTGTTGCCATCGAGGTCCAGGCGGGTCAGCCCCGCCATGGGCGGGGCGGGGTCCACGGCATCGCCGTCGAGCCATTGCCGGGCTTGGTCCTGCCCGGCGGCGATACCTGCGGTGACGAGTTGGTGAGGCAGGTTGAACACGTTCCATTGGTCCGCTTCACTGGGACGCCAGGCTTGCAGCGCGCCATGGCTCAGCAGGAGCAACACGGGCACGGCCCAGGCGTGACGAGGCAAGCGTGGTGCCGGGTGTGGGCGACTGGTCCATTGGGCCATCAGCCAGAGCGCCAGCGCGGCCAACTGGACCGCGGCCAGCCACGGATGGGCGAAGCCGCCGCTGGTGGAGTTTTCAACGAACTGCGGGTCGGTCAGGTAATGAATGTCCGAAGGATTGGGCATCCGCCCTACCGCACTGACCAATTCGATGCTGGTCAGCGTCAATGCGCTCCAGGCCAGTAATACCGGGAACGCCAGCCACCCGGGACGGCGATGAAGCAGCACGATCAGCAACCCGCCGATACCCAGGTCCGAGAGATAGCCCAGCGGATCGGACCAGCCCAGGGCGAGACGCAGGCCCATGGGAACGAGTAATACGCAGCCGATCAGGGTGATGAGGGCGGCGCGGGGGTGGGTTGAAGCGCGATAAATGATATTCACGAGAAACGGGCCTTTCAGTTGAAGCCAATCCATTGAACGACACACCCACTCTGTGGGAGCGAGCTTGCTCGCGATAGCGGTGTGTCAGTCCATATGGCGTGTGACTGACTGACGCCATCGCGAGCAAGCTCGCTCCCACAGAAGGTTCTTCCTTCGGTCATGAAACTGTCATGAGGCGGGATGGTACCAAGGGCTATCGCCGCGGGTCGGGCCAATGTCCCGGTGTCCGGCTGCGCTAGGCTGTGGTTCACTGGCGCAGGTCTCTACAATGGCGGCGCAGCGCTGCTTTTGAGGTGCGCGGAAAAACTTGTATCAGGATTTCTCATCGGGGGATGGATGGACAGGTTCCAGGAAATGCAGGTTTTTCTCGCCGTGGCCCAGGAGTCGGGGTTTTCGGCGGCGGCGCGGCGCCTGGGCCTGTCGGCGGCCAGCGTCACGCGGGCGGTGGCAGGGTTGGAGCAACGCATCGGCACGCCATTGCTGGTACGCACCACCCGCAATGTGTACCTGAGCGAAGCCGGTCAGCGCTTTCTCGAGGACTGTCGGCGGATCCTGAGCGATTTGCAGGAAGCCGAGGATTCGGCGGCCGGCAGCCATGTCCAGCCCCGTGGGCAATTGACGATCACCGCGCCGGTGCTGTTCGGTCAGTCGTTTGTCACGCCGCTGCTGGTGGATTACCTGCATCGGTTCCCTGAGGTCAGCATCAACGCTTTGTTGTTGGACCGCACGGTCAGCCTGGTGGAGGAGGGCATCGACGTTGCCCTGCGCATTGGCGAGCTGCCGGACAGCAACCTGCACGCGGTGCGGGTCGGCGAAGTACGACGAGTGGTGTGCGGCTCCCCGGACTTCTTCGCACGTCACGGGCGGCCCCGGCATCCGGATGACCTGGAGCGAATGCCCGTGGTCGCGTCGTCGGCCATTGGCCAGGTCAAAAGCTGGACCTTCATCGACTCAGGCCAAGCGTTGGCCGTCCGGCCCGTGCCTCGGCTGGTGGTGACGGCCAACCAGGCGGCGATCACCGCCGCTTGCCAGGGGTTGGGAATGACGCGAGTCCTGTCTTACCAAGTGGCGGGCAACGTGGCCGCCGGCGAACTGGAAATCGTCCTGGCCGATTTCGAATTGCCGCCTCTGCCGATCCATGTGGTGTACCAGGGCGGACGCAATGCGCCGGCGCGGGTCCGCAGTTTTGTCGATTTTGTCGTCAGTGCATTGCGCGAACATCCGGCCTTGAGCGGCTGAAGCATTGTTTCTCTGGTTGAAATAATGGATTGCATTTCTGGGTGATTCTCTTGTTTTGGTCCGGAGCGGAAGATGACTCCATCGACGCCGTTGTGCTGATGGCGTCACTTCCTGCGGAGTCGACCATGAACCCTATCAAGCACTATCACTTCCCGCTGTCCGGCCATTCCCATCGCGTTCAATTGATGCTTTCGTTGCTCGGGCTACCGGTCGAAGAGGTCTTCGTCGACTTGGCCAAGGGCGCGCACAAACAAGCGGACTTCCTCGCGCTCAATGCGTTTGGCCAGGTACCGGTCATTGACGATGACGGCGTGGTGCTGGCGGATTCCAACGCGATCCTGGTGTACCTGGCGCACAAATATGGCAAGGGCCACTGGCTGCCCACCGATCCAGTCGGCGCCGCGCGGGTGCAGCGTTGGTTGTCGGCGGCGGCCGGGCCGATCCATGCGGGGCCGGCCACGGCGCGATTGATCACGGTGTTTGGCGCGGCCTACAACGCCGAGGATGTGATTGCCCGTTCCCACGCTGTGTTGAAAGTCATTGATCAGGAATTGAGCCGTCGTGATTTTCTGGCGGGTGATACGGCGACCGTCGCGGACATCGCCGGCTACAGCTACATCGCCCACGCACCGGAAGGCAATGTGTCGCTGCAGGACTACGCCCATGTGCGGGCCTGGCTGGCGCGGATCGAAGCCTTGCCCGGGTTCGTGGGCATGCCGCGTACGGTTGCCGGGTTGCAAAAGCACGCCTGAAACAGACCCGGTGGTGAGGGGGATCTTCACTGTCGGAGCAAGGCTTGCCGCGATGAAGGCACTGCGGTCTTTCAGAGATCGAGGTGCCTGTTTCGCGAGCAAGCTTTGCTCCCACACGGCAGAGATTTCTTTGCTCTATCGTGAGTTGGGATCAGGCGTAGGAAAGCGCCTTTTCCTCCAGCAGTTCCTCGTACAACTGCACCCACTTTTGGCCCATCTCTTCGGAGGTGAACAATTGGCGGTAACGGGCTTCGGCCTTGATGCCCATTGCCTGGGCCTGAGCCGGGTTTTCCCACAGGGTGCGCATCGCCTCGCGGAAAGCCTCGGGGTTACTGGGTGGCACCACCAGGCCGGTTTCGCCGTGGGTGTTGATGTAGCTGGTGCCGGTGCCGATTTCGCTGGAGATCATCGGTTTGCCGAACATCGCGCCTTCGAGCAGGGAGATGCCAAAGGCTTCGGAGCGCAGGTGCGAAGGAAACACGATGGCATAACTCAGTTCCAGCAATGCAACCTTGTCTTCGTCCCCCAGACGCCCGAGGAAGTGCAGGTTGCGCAGGCCCAGTGCCGCGGCCTGGGCATGCAGTTGTTTTTCCAGCGGGCCGGCGCCCACGATGACCACTGGGTAATCCACGCTTTTGAGGGCGTCGAGCAGGATGTGCAGGCCTTTGTAATAACGCATCACCCCCACGAACAAAAAGAAGCGCTCGCCCAGTTTTGCCTTCCACTGCGCCATGCGCTCGGCGTCAGGCTGTGGATAACTGGTCTTGTTCAGGCCGTAGGTGATGATCCGGGTCTTGGCGCTGTATTCCTTGAGCACATCGCTGGTGTGAACATAGTTCGGCGAGGCCGCGACGATACGGTCAGCGCCGCCCAGGAAGCGTCGCATCAGCGGCCGGTAGAGCTTGAGCAGGTGTCGTTGGCGAACGATGTCAGAATGGTAGGTCACGACGTAAGGTTTTTTCACGGCACTGCAAAAGTGCACCAGGTCCATGAACGGCCAGGGGAAGTGGTAGTTGATCACATCCGCTTCGGCGGCCAACTCACGGAATTTCTTGAAAACGCTGTAGGAGAAACCGGTGGACGCCAGTTGGAAGTCCATTCGGGCTTGGTGGACGACATGCTGTCGGAGCTGGATCGGTTCTGGTGATGGCTGCCCGCTCAGGGCCAACACGGTGTTATCGATGCTCAGCCGATCAGTGCTGTCGCAGAGTTGAAAAATCACCTGTTCGATGCCACCCATGGAATCAGGCAAATAGGTTTTGTAGAAGTGCAGGACTCGCATTCAACCTCCCAAGACCTGGCGATACGCGTGGGCAGTGACCTTTGCACAGCGTTCCCAGGAAAACAGCGCCGCTTGTTGCAATCCCGCTTCCCGACACGCCTGCCAGTGCAGGCGATCCTCAATCAACCGCTCCATGGCGTCGCGCATGCCGTGCGGATCGTCGGGTTCGCAGTAGATACCGGCTGGCCCGGCCACTTCCGGCATCGCCGAGCAGCGGGTGGTCATCACCGGCGTACCACTGGCCATGGCTTCAAGCACCGGCAGGCCAAAGCCTTCGTAGTACGACGGGAACACCAGTGCCCGTGCCCCCGCCAACAATTGGGCGACCTGTTCGTCAGGCAGGTAACCCGCCAGACAAACATGACCGCCAGCCAGGGCGCGTTTCAACTCATCATTGAGCTGCGCCTGTTGCCATCCGCTCATTCCTACAATGAACAAAGGAAAAGCCTGACGCAGGGATTCAGGGAGCCCGGCATGGGCGCGCAGGGCCAATGACAGGTTCTTGCGTGGCTCCAGGGTGCCGACGCAGAGAAAGTATCGGCCATGCTCCAGGCCATGGGCCTTGAGCACGGCGTCGATCGCTTCCGGTTCGCGCGGGTGGAAACGTGCCGCGACCCCCAGCGGCGCGACCCTCAGGCGCTCGGCGGTCAGGCCGAAATATTGCTGGGCTTCATCGGCGATGAACTGCGAGTCGGTCAGGATCAGCTGCGCCTGTTCCACCGCGCGGCTGAGTCGTCGCTCGATTTCCTTCAGGCGTGCCGGTGGTTGCGTCTCGGGGTAGCGCAGGTGCGTAAGGTCATGGAGGGTGATCACCGTCGGCCCTTCGAAGGCCAGCGGCCAAAGGCTGGGCTCATGATAAAGGTCGATAGCCTTTGAACGGCCCTGATCGAAGCGTTTCTGCTCCAGCCAGCGCCGCGCCTGATAGGCGCCCGGAACCCGTCGCAGCAATGGGCTCAGCCTTGAATAGCCAGGCTTGGCTGTTGGCGGCAATTGCGGGCTCCAGCCCCAACCGTGGAACAGTGACAACTGTACATCCGGCTCCTGGGTCAAGGCCGTCGCCAGTTCCGCTACGTAGTGGCCGATGCCGGTGCGTGGCGCCTGGAGAATGCGTGCGTTGAGGGCTATCCGCATGCTGTTTCCCGGTCGACGATGACTTCGTTAACGTGGCCCTCGATTCTTTCTACCAGTTGCGCACTGGCTTGGCGCCAGCTCAGCCATTGCCATTGATCCAGGTTGCGCCTGGCCGGGAATACCCCGGTGTGTTCCATGTCGATGACCAGGTTCGCCAGGCTTTGGGGATCGTCGAGATCGAAGTAGACCATGAAGTCACCGCCGATTTCCCGAAACACCGGGATGTCGCTGCCCATCGCCGGCAAGCCGCGTTGCATGGCCTCCACCAACGGCAGGCCGAAGCCCTCCACGTAGGACGGGAACACCAGCGCGGTGGAGTGCCGATAGGCGTGTTCCAGGCTTTGGTCCGCCAGGTTGTTGAACATGAACAGGCGGCTGTCGAGCTGTGGATGACGCTGGATACGTTCGATCAGGGCTTCGCATTTCCAGCCGATTTTCCCGACGATGCATAACCGTGCTTGTGAACCGGCGGCCCAGGCCCGCTCGAACGCATCGATCAGGTAGGCATGGTTTTTCCGCGGTTCGATGGTGCTGACCATCAGGAACACCGGCTCAGGGCGCTTGAACAGCCGCAGCAAGTTCGGGTCGACGGCGTCAGTGGTGTCGATCAGGTCCAGTTCGCTGCCCAAGTGGAAATAGTCGAACCAGCGCTCGCGCACCTGTTGCTCGCCAATACGCCGGACCATTTCCTGGCGAAGCTGGTCGCGGATGGTGGTGGAGATGGCGATGTAGCCGTCGGCGGTGCGGGCGATCCAGTCGAACCAATGGTTGAACACCTTGACCAGTCCGGCATCGCAGAATTGTGGATGGGTCAAGGGAATCAGGTCATAGATCACCGAGATGATCCCGACGCCATCACGCTTGAGCTGTTCGGCCAGGGGAAAGAAACCTGAGTGCCAGGAAGAGTCCAGCAACACCAGTTGATCGCCGGCTCGATGTGCCAGCGGTACGCTGCGCGCCGGGGCAGGCTTGCGTTTGAGCAGGCGATCGAGGATTCGAATGGGGAGGCTCAGGCACCCCAGGGCGAACAGTCGGCAAGCAACGTACAAGAAGCGACGTGCCCAGACCGAATGGCTGAAGGGGCGTCGCCGTTCGAGGGTCCGCTGCCTGAGCCAGAACAGATTGGCGAACTGGACCAAGCGTGCTCGCAGGCCGGCCAGATCCCATCCATTCGTGGGCAGGGGGGCTAGGCTTATCACTTCATACAGCTTGCCCTGCAGCATCACCACGGGAATGCATTCGCGGTCCTGGTCCTTGGCCGGCAATTCGCGAATGACGTTGCGCACCACTCGCTGAATGCCGGAGTTGTCATTCGGGTGGTCGTATACGTAGGTGCAATCCACCAGCAAACGGCTCATGGCAACTCCTTTTGCGGCAACGCCTCGACGGCAATCTGGCTCGAACGCTGGATACTGGTCCGGGCCTGGAGCCAGGAGCAGCCGACGAAATCCTCCTGGCGATTATTGATGACGTGAAACACCAGCCCGTAGTCGCGCCATTCGAAATTACGGTCCAGGTGCGAGTCCAGTCGCGACAGGCTGAGCGCGACGGAGTAATTGCCCTTGCCCAGGCGCATGTCAAAACTGAAACGGAAGGTGATCTGTTCGCCGGCCTTGAGGTCGGTCACGGCTTTGTCCTGGCGATGGGTATTGATGCCGTACATGGGCTGGCCAAGGCGGTCCTTGATCAAAAAGCCCAGCACCAGCCGCTCGATGTCCTGGCGGATTTCAACCCGCACTTGCAACACCATCGGCTGGCCGATCTCGGCGACTTCCACCGACTGGCCCTGGCTGTTGAGCAATTGCACATCGACGATACCGGCCTCGCCGGTGCCGGAAATCGTGCGTATCTGGCCGTTGGCGAGCATCTCCTGGCGAACCACCTGGCCCTCGCGCTGGGCCAGCATCGCGTTGTAGTAATCCATCACCTCTTCCGGCTTGCCGCGCATGGCTATGCGCCCGTGTTCGAGCAGGATGGCGGTGTCGCAGATCGACTGGATCGCCGAGCGATCGTGGGACACGATCAGCAGCGTGGTGCCGGCCTTGCGGAAACTGCGGATGCGCTCGAAGCTCTTGTGCTGGAAGTAGGCATCGCCCACCGACAGCGCTTCGTCGACGATCAGGATGTCCGGGCGTCGGGCGGTGGCAACGCTGAACGCCAGGCGCATCTGCATGCCGCTGGAGTAGGTGCGTACCGGCTGGTCGATGGCCTCGCCGATTTCGGCGAACCCCTCGATTTCGGGCATCAACGCTTCGATTTCTTCCACGTGCATCCCCAGCAACTGACCGGCCATGAACGCATTCTGGCGGCCGGTGAAGTCTGGATGAAAGCCCATGCCCAATTCCAGCAACGCGGCGACGCGGCCTTGCAAGTGGATGTGGCCGCAGGTGGGTTGGGTGGTGCCGGTGATCATCTTGAGCAACGTGCTTTTGCCGGCACCGTTGACCCCGACGATGCCGACGGCTTCCCCGGGCTGAATCTCGAAGTCCACACCTTGCAGGATCCAGTGCAGTTGATGGCGCTGGCGAGAAAAGGGGACCAACCACTCGAACAGCCGGCTCCAGCGGTTTGGATACTGCTTGTAGGCCTTGCCCAGGCCGGTGACGCGCAAATGTCCCATCAGAGTTCATCCACCATTTCACCGCCGCGCCGGCGAAACATGCGCAGGCCCAAGGCACACAACAACAGGGCCACCACCAGCAACGGCACCAGCGAACTCCAGACCGGCCACTGGTTGTAGAGAAACAGGTTCTGGTAGCTCTGCATCAGGGCGGTCATGGGGTTGAAGGCGAGCAGTCGCTGGATCGATGGCGGCAGGATCGTCATCGGGTAAACGATCGGCGTGAGCCAGAACCAGAATTGCAGGCAAATGCCGAACAACTGCCCGACATCGCGGAAAAACACATTGAGAATCCCCAGCAGCATGCCCAGCCCGGCGGCGAACATCACTTGCAGGGCCAGCAGCGGCACCAGGGCCAGCAAGGTCATGCCTGGCCAGCGCCCGGTGATCAGCAGGAAACCGAGAAAGAGCCCGAGGATGATCGCGAAGTTGATCCCCGCGTTGAACAGCACGATCACCGGCAGGCAGATCCGCGGGAAGCTGATCTTTTTTAGCAGGTTGGCGTTTTCCAGGAACATGCCCTGGCTGCGGGTGGTGATTTCCGCGAACAACCCCCAGGTCAGCAGCCCGGCACAGAGGTAGACGCTGTAGGCCATGCCATCTTCGACCCCGGGCAGGCGGGCACGCATGATGTGGGAAAAAATCACCGTATAGACGAGGATCATCGACAACGGGTTGAGCACCGTCCACAACGCGCCGAACAACGAGTTGCGATAGCGAGCCTGAAACTCGCGCTTGACGCTGCCCAGGACGAAGCCGCGGTAGCTCCACAGTGAGCGTTGCAAGGCCAACAGCATCAGACGGCCCTGCCGTAGTGGTCTTCGAAGCGGACGATGTCGTCTTCCCCGAGGTATTCGCCGCTCTGGACCTCGATGATGACCAGGTCGATGACACCAGGGTTTTCCAGGCGATGCTTGTGGCCGGCGGGAATGAAGGTCGATTCGTTCTTGGCGACCAGGTGCGAGCCCGAACCGTTATTGGTGACCTTGGCCATGCCTTCGACCACTACCCAGTGTTCGTTGCGGTGATGGTGCATTTGCAGCGACAGCGATGCGCCAGGCTTGACCACGATGCGCTTGATCTTGAAACGTGGACCTTCTTCGAGGACGGTATAGCTGCCCCATGGACGGCTGACCGTGCGATGCAGGCGATAGGCTTCGTGGTCCTTGTCCTTGAGTTGCCGGGCGACGCGACGAACATCCTGGGCGCGGTCGGCATGGGCCACCAGCACGGCGTCGGCGGTGTCGATGATGATCAGGTTTTCCACGCCCAGGGCGGCCACCAGGCGGCTGTCGCTCTGAACGAAGTTGTTCTGGCTGTCGATGAACAGGGCTTCGCCGGTGGTGCGGTTGTTTTGCCCGTCGGCGGGTACCAGGCTGGCGATGGCGCTCCAGGAACCGATGTCGCTCCAGTCGAAGGCGGCCGGGATCACCACGACATTGGCTGAGCGCTCCATCAGGGCGTAGTCGATGGAGATGTCCGGCATTTCGGTGAAATGCGCCGGGGACAATTCCTGCTGAACACAACCTGAGGTTTCCACCGCCGTGCTGGCTGTGACACAGACGCGCGCCTGTTCCAGCAGCTCGGGGGCGTGGGCGTGCAGCTCCGCCAACAGGGTCTTGACCGAGAAGCAGAACATCCCCGAGTTCCACAGGAAACGCCCACTTTCCAGGTACTGGGTGGCGGTCTGCAAGTCGGGCTTTTCGACAAAGCGCACGACCTTGGCCGCGCCCTTGGTATCCAGGGGCTGGCCCCGTTCGATGTAGCCGAAGCCGGTTTCCGGCGCCGAGGGCAGCACGCCGAAGGTCACCAGATGGCCGTTTTTGGCCAGCTCCACGGCGTGCTCAACGGATGCCTTGAAAGCCGCCTCGTCCTTGATCAAGTGATCGGCAGGCATGACCACCAGGATCGCCTCGTCGCCGTGCAAGGCCTGTACCGCGAGGGTGGCCGTGGCAATGGCCGGCGCGGTGTTGCGGCCCGTGGGTTCAAGTACGAAGTGACCGCGATAGCGCTCCAGGTGGGCGCTTTGATAATGATCGCGGCTCTGGAAGTAGTACTCGCGGTTGGTGACGGTAACGATATCGCCCCGGCCGTCGAACAACCCCGCCGCACGCCGGTAGGTCTTGCTCAGCAGCGACTGGCCGTCGGGCAAGAGCATGAAGGGCTTGGGATGGCCCTCGCGGGACACCGGCCACAACCTCGTCCCGGCACCGCCGGAGAGAATCACGGGAATGAGCATGGCCTACTCCTTGGCGACGCGTTTCATGTCCGCATCCATCATCATGCGGATCAGGGTGTCGAGGTCGGTCCGAGGCTTCCAGCCCAGGACGCGTTGTGCCTTGGCCGGGTTGCCGAGCAACACCTCGACTTCGGCCGGGCGGAAAAACGCCGGGTCGATCTTGACGAAGTCACGGTAGTCCAAGCCCACGTGTTCGAAGGCAATCTTGCACATCTCGCGCACGGTGGTGGTGACGCCGGTGGCCACCACGTAATCGTCGGGGCTGTCCTGCTGCAACATGAGCCACATGGCCTCGACGTAGTCGCCGGCAAAGCCCCAGTCGCGCTTGGCGTCGATATTGCCCAGGCGCAATTCCTGCTGCCTGCCCTGCTTGATGCGCGCAGCGGCATCGGTGACCTTGCGAGTCACGAACTCGATGCCGCGCAGCGGTGATTCATGGTTGAACAGGATGCCGCTGCTGGCATGCAGGCCGAAGCTTTCCCGATAGTTGACGGTGATCCAGTGGCCGTACAGTTTCGCCACGCCATAGGGGCTGCGTGGATAGAACGGGGTGTGCTCGTCCTGTTGCTCGGCCTGGATCAGGCCGAACATTTCGCTGGTGGAGGCCTGGTAGAAGCGGGTCTGCACACTGAACTGGCGAATGGCTTCGAGCAGGTGGGTAACCCCCAGCCCGTCGACGATCCCGGTGGTCACCGGCTGGTCCCAGGAGGCCGCGACGAAACTTTGCGCGGCCAGGTTATACACCTCGTCCGGTGCCGACTTGATCACCGCCCGTTGCACCGAGCAGGCATCGGCCATGTCACCGTCCAGGTAAACGATGTCCTGTTCGATGCCCATCTCTCGCAGCCGCCAGCGCGAGTCGCTGCTGCGTCGCGCCACCAGGCCGTGGACTTTGTAACCCTTGTCTAGCAGCAATTTGGCCAGATACGCGCCGTCCTGGCCGGTGATCCCCGTGATCAATGCACTTTTCATTCTTGTCGTACCCGTATCTCCCAGTCGGACAGGATCGCCCGCAAGGATTGTTGTGTTGTTGTTTCGGGCGTCCATCCGGTGGCCTGTCGTAGCTTGGCTGGGCTACCACAGACGCGACGCTGTTCTGCACGGCGAAGACGCGCAGGGTCCTGGATCAGTTGCACATCGACCTGGGCGAGATCGCCCAATTGTTCGATCAGGCTGCGAATGCTTTGCTCGCGACCCGAGCAGATGTTGTAGACCTGCCCCGGGGCGCCTTTTTCCAGCAGGGTCAGGTAGGCCGAAATCACATCGGCGACATCGAGGAAGTCGCGGGTGACGTCGATATCGCCCACTTGCAGCCGGGACGGTTGCAGGCCCAGCTTGATCCGGCTGATCTGCCGGGCGGCGCTGGCAATGACGAAGCTGTCCTTCTGGCCGGCACCGATGTGATTGAACGGGCGGGCCACCAGCACCGGCCAGCCTTCGCTCATGCCCCACTGCAGGCTCAGCAGTTCGGCCGACAGCTTGCTCACGGCATACGGGTTGCGCGGGGCGGGCGGTTGCAGCTCGGTAATCGGCAGCCGGTCTTCGCCGACCTGGCCATAGACATCACCGGAGCTGACATACAGGAATGTGCCGGTGAAACCCCGGGCCTTGAGGGCCTGGAGCAGGTTCAAGGTGCCCAGCAGGTTGATGTGCAGGGTGCGCGCCGGATCGCGAAAGGCTTCAGGCACAAAGGTTTGCCCGGCCAGGTGGATCACGGCGTCGGGAACCTCGGGCCAGAGGCCCTCCAGGGTCTTGGCCTCCATCAGGTCGTAGCGTGCGGCGACAGGCATCACCTGCCACGCCGAATCATGACCGTTCAGTCGAGATTTGAGGTGACGTCCAACGAAACCGCTGAGGCCCGTAACGAACAGACGTTTTTTCAAGCTCCAGCCCCCTTGACGGTTGCTTCGTCTATTGCGGACTGAGTGGGAAATTTCCGTAAGATCGGGGAAAAGTCACTCAACGATTAGCCTAGAGAAGCGTTTGTTGTAGTTGTTTGGTTGCCAATCTGTGCCAATTTCGCAGCAATTTCAACCGCGCAAATCGTGACCGGTCAGTTCTCATATTTATAGCGGGTTTATTCTTGCCGGGCGGTTCACGAACCCTCGGCGGATGTGTTTAGAATGCCCCTCGTCACGCTGTCCCTGGTTTCGATCTTCGAGATGAACCCAGGGGCGGGACCATAAAAAAACAAGAACGAGACGGGTAGCGAGATGAACGATGCGTGGCGGCCCCCGGGCCGGCGCGATGCGTGACTCGACCGTCATGAAGTGGGCCGCCGGGACGGCGGCGCCATGATGGGATGCCATGAATTTCATTCTTTACTCGGACGTAAACGATCACTCCATCACCCAGAGCCTCGGCCGCCCTGAGTACAGCTATTACTTCGTGCTCAAGGCCTATCGTCCTGTGCTGGAAAGCCTGGGGCCGGTGCATGTGGTGTCGTCGGTCGCCGAGGTCGATCCGCTGTATCAAACCTTGCAGCAGGCCGGGCAGGACTGCTTGTTCCTTTCGTTTTCACCCCCGCACAAGACGCCGCTGGACCTGCTTTGCCCGATGGTCTGCGTGGTGGCCTGGGAGTTCGATTCGATCCCGGCCGAGCACTGGGACGACGACCTGCGGCATGACTGGAGTCGCACGCTGGCCCGTCATGGCCGGGTGATTACCCTGTCCAGCCATACGGCCGAGGCGATCCGCCGGACCTTGGGCGAGGATTTCCCGGTGCTGGTATTGCCCACGCCGCTGTGGGAGCGTTTCGCGGCGGTTCGTGAGCAATACCCGAGCCTGCCGATCAACCCGGGAACGACCTTGCAGATCAAGGGCTGCATCATCGACAGCCGGCCCCTAGGGCTGTCGGCCGATGGCTTGATCGCGCCGATCCTCGAAGAAGTGCCGGAACCGGAACCGGAACCGGAACCGATCATGGAGCCACCCCCTCTGTCTTGGCGGCGGCGCGCATTCATTTCTCGCCATTACCTGCGCGAAGTCATCCGCGCCTTCACCGGCAAGCGCGAGCAGGGGCCCGTGTGGCTGTGCAAACACAACCTGCTGTGCTGGTATCGCGAGGCGGTCCGCGACCTGATACCCGTGCCGGTGCGCGTTGCCACCAGCAGGATCCTGAGGGGGACGGCACCGCTGCCGGTGGCCGTCGAGCCCGCTCCAGAGCCTACCCCTGAACCGGCGGCACCGGCCCATCCCCAGGCCGTGCTGCCGGACACCCACCAAGTGGTGGAAACCGAAGTCAGCGGCGTGGTGTACGTCAGCGTGTTCAACCCCGATGATGGGCGCAAGAACTGGCATCAGTTGGTCACCGCATTCTGTTGGGCCCTGCGTGACGTCGAGGACGCCACGCTGGTGCTGAAGATGACCCAGAACGACTTGTCGACCTACTACGTCGAGCTGTTGACGCTGCTGTCCCAGCTGTCGCCGTTCAGTTGCCGGGTGGTGGTGATGCACGGTTACCTCGAGGACGAACAGTTCGCCCGGCTGTATGGCGCCGCGAGTTTCTACGTCAATGCGTCCCGCTGCGAGGGCCTGTGCCTGCCGTTGATGGAGTTCATGTCCTGTGCACGCCCCGTCATCGCGCCGGACCACACAGCGATGCGCGATTACATCGACGCCGAGGTGGCCTTCATCGTCAAGTCCAGTCGCGAACCGACCATCTGGCCGGAAGACTCGCGCATTTTGTATCGCACCCTGCGCCATCGACCCGACTGGGGTTCATTGAAACTCGCCTACCAGCAGAGCTACGCCATGGCCAAGCACCAGCCGCTGGCCTACCAGGCCATGGCCGCTGCCGCGAACGAGCGGATGCGCCGCTATTGCGCGTTCGCCCCGGTGCAGCAGCGCCTGGCGGATTTCCTGGCTGAGCCAGGCTGTGACGAAGGGCTGCCGCTGGCGGTCCAGGCAGGTACCGCCTCATGTTGATCATCATTTATTCGGAAACCAACCAGAGCAACATTCTGGAAAACCTCGGCAAGCCCGAGTACAGCTATTACTTCGTGCTCAAGGAGTTTCGCCCGGTGCTGGAGCGGTTGGGGCGGGTGGTCGAAGTGACCCGGCCTGACGAAGAGGTCGATCAGCTGTACGCCGACTGCCTGGGGCGTGGCGAGGATTGCGTATTCCTGTCGTTTTCACCGCCTCATCGCACCGCTGCCCACTACGCTTGCCCGACGATTCCGGTGTTTGCCTGGGAATTCAGCACCATCCCTACCGAAAGCTGGCAGGGCGAGGCCCGGCACGACTGGCGAGTGGTCTTGGGCGCAACCGGCATGGCGATCACCCATTCCAGCTTCACCGTCAACACCGTTCGTGAGGTGATGGGCGCGGACTTTCCCATCGCCGCTGTCGCCGCGCCGGTATGGGACCGCTTCGCCGCCCGTGGCGCGGTGCTGGCCCAGCGGCCGACCGTGGATCACATGCGCCTGCAATTGCGTGGCCTGCTGATCGACAGTCGCACCACCGACCTGCGGCCTTATGGCCCACCGGTGCATCAGGCCGGCACGCCGCTGGTGCTGGACGGCCCGGCCGGGGATTGCGAGTTACTGCTGGACGGCGTGATCTATACCTCGGTGTTCAACCCCTACGACGGGCGCAAGAACTGGAAGGACATGATCAGCGCATTTTGCGCGACGTTTCGCGATGTTCCTGACGCCACCCTGGTGCTCAAGCTGACTCACCACGATGTCACCGCCGCGCTCACCGACATGCTCCACCACGTCTACAAAAACCAGTCGTACCGCTGCCGCATCGTGCTGATTCACGGTTACCTGGCGGACGCGGACTACGAACGGCTGGTGGAAGCCACCCGGTACGTGGTCAACAGTTCCTATGGCGAAGGGCAGTGCCTGCCGTTGATGGAGTTCATGTCCTGCGGCCGTCCGGCGATTGCGCCGTTGAACACGGCGATGGCCGACTACATCGATCACGACAATGCCTTCGTGGTGGATTCGACCGAGGAACTGACCGCCTGGCCCCACGACCCGCGTGCGGCTTACCGGACCCTGCGTTATGTCACCGATTGGGACTCGCTGTGCTCGGCCTACCGCGCCAGCTACGACGTGGCTAAAAATGACCCCGAGCGTTATCGCCGCATGTCGGCCCATGCCGTGCGCAGCCTGGAGAAATTCTGCAGCCAGGCCAACGCCGAGCAGCGTTTGCGGGCATTTTTCGAACAACTGTCCGAGCGTCGCCGGAACGCGGCGCAGCCATGATCCGGCGATGGTTGGCCGGGCGCAGGCCAGTGGCGCCTCCGCCAGTGCCACCGGTGGCCGTTTCGCCCCGGGATGCCGGCCTGTACGACGCGATGCTCGACGGCTGGTTTCGCAGTGAAACCGGCGAATTGCTCAAGGGCTTTGCCATCACGGCCGGCGATACCTTGCTGGATGTGGGCTGCGGCGAAGGTGTGGCGACGCTGTTTGCCATGCGTCAGGGCGCGTCCGTGATCTTTACCGACAGCGAACAGGACAAGGTGCGCGACCTGGCTCGCCAAGTCGAAGCCCAGGCTGCCGCGCCGTTCCTGGGGTTGGTCAGCAACAGCCTGCCGCTGCCCTTGGCCGATGGCTGTGCGAACAAGATCGTCTGCATGGAAGTGCTCGAGCATATCCATGAGCCCGAGCCGTTCATGGCCGAGCTGGTGCGCATGGGCCGCCCCGGGGCGCAGTATCTGCTCAGCGTGCCGGCCTCGGTGGGCGAGCATTTGCAGCAAGGCATCGCGCCGCCGGGCTATTTTCAAGCGCCCAACCATGTGCAGATTTTCAGTGCCGAACGATTCGCCGCGCTGGTGGAGGACGCCGGGCTGGTGATCGAGCATCGCCAGGCCAGCGGGTTTTTCTGGGTCATGGGCATGATTTTCTTCTGGGCCAGCGAACGAGCGGCGGGCCGGGACCTCGAGGGTGCCGTGCGCGACCGTATCCAGGCACCGTATCCGCCGTTGATGGAGCGTTGGGCGAGCCTCTGGCAGGACTTGTTGACGCAAGCCGACGGCCTGGTGATCAAGCAGGTGCTGGACCGGTTCATGCCCAAGAGCCAGGTCATCATCGCGCGTAAACCCGATCTTTCTTCCGGGAGTACTTCATGAGCGGCAAGCGGATCCTGGACATCGAATTGCTGCGCGCCGTCGCGGTGATCGGCGTGCTGTTCCATCACCTGCAGGGCATGCCGTTTCCTGGCGGATGGCCGCGCCTGGCGGCCCTGGCCGACAGTTTCCAGCTGTGGTGGGGCGTGGACCTGTTTTTCGCGATATCCGGGTTCGTCATCGGGCGCAGCCTGATTCCGCAATTGCGTCGCTGCGACAGCCCCCGGCAATTCTGGGCCGTCACCCGGGAGTTCTGGATTCGCCGGGCGTTTCGCCTGTTGCCGTCGGCCTGGCTCTGGCTGCTGCTGGTGTTGTTCGCGGTGTTCTTCCTGAACCGCTCCGGCGCGTTCGGCAGCGTGCAGGCCAACCTGCAGGCGACCCTGGCCGGTTTCCTGCAATTCGCCAACCTGCGTTTTGCCGATGCGTTCATGCAGTATGAATACGGCGCGAGCTTCGTGTACTGGACGCTGTCGTTGGAAGAACAGTTCTATTTGATTCTGCCGCTGTTGGTGTTCGTCTCGCGTCGCTATTTGGTGTGGGTGTTGCTGGCGGTGGTGCTCGTGCAGTTTTTCACCTGGCGGGGCCTGTGGCTGTCGGTGATCCGTACCGATGCCTTGGCGCTGGGTGTGTTGTTGTCGATCTGGAGCCTGCGGCCCAGCTACTGGCGCTTCGAGCCCACGTGGCTGCGCCACCCGCCCCTGGGTGTGCTACTGGTGCTGGGCCTTGGTGGCGTGATGGCCTGGATCGCGACCGAGCACTTCAATTTGGCGTTCTACCGTCTCGGGGTCATTGCGGTGCTCAGCGCCGTGCTGGTCTGGGTGGCCTCTTACGATCGGGATTACTTGTTGCCCCGCGGTCGGCTGAAAACGGCGCTGACCTGGGTGGGCAGTCGTTCCTATGGGATCTACCTGATCCACATCCCGGTGTTTTTCCTGCTGCGCGAGTTGTGGTTTCGTTTCGCCCCCTTGGGCTCGCCGGACCCGGCAAGTCATCCCTGGCCGGCCCTGGCGTGTGCGTTGTTGCTGATCGGGCTGTTGAGCGAACTCAACTACCGCTGGGTCGAAATGCCCATGCGCAATCGTGGCGCCCGGTTGGTTGAACGCTTGTCCGCCGCCCGAACCGTCCTTCCTGTTTCTGGAGCCCCGTCATGCTGAGCCTTTTGAAGAAACTCACCACGGGCACGCCCGCGCCCGCCGAACCGGTGGCCGAGAAAGTCGACCCGTATATGCTCGGGTTGCACGATGCGATGCTCAGCGGCTGGTTCAACCAGCAAACCGGCGAACTGTTCACGGGTTTCCCTGTGACGCCTGAGGACACGTTGCTGGACGTGGGGTGCGGCGACGGCGGCAACGTGCATTTTTGCGGAATGCGTGGGGCGAAGATCATCATCGCCGACATCGACGCGGCCAAGGTCGAAGCCACGCGCCAGCGCTTGAGCGACACCCCGGCGCGCGGCGTCGAGTGCCATGTGACCGACTGCAACCCGCTGCCCATTGCCGATGCCACGGCCACCCGGGTGGTGTCCACCGAAGTCATCGAGCACGTCGACGACCCGGCGCAGTTCCTCGCCGAACTGGTGCGGGTCGGCCAGCCCGGCGCGCTGTACCTGCTGAGCGTGCCGCACCCCAGCTCCGAAGACCTGCAAAAAGACATCGCCGCGCCGGAGTACTTCCGCAAGCCCAATCACATTCGCATCATCAGTGAAGAGCAGTTCAAGGCGATGGTCAGCGAGGCCGGGCTGGAGGTGTTGAGCCACAGCCAATACGGGTTCTATTGGTCGATGTGGATGCTGTTGTTCTGGGAGGCCAAGGTCGACTTCAGCAACGCCGATCACCCGTTGCTCAATCACTGGGCCGACACCTGGCAAGCGGTGCTGAACTCACCGCGCGGGGCGCAGATCAAGCAGGCGCTGGACGCGGTGGTGGCCAAGAGTCAGGTGATTATTGCGCGTAAGCCTTGATGACGTGGGTAGGCCTCAACCCTGTGGGAGCGAGCTTGCTCGCGATAGCGTTGGTTCAGCCGCCTATAGATTGACTGACCCACCGCTATCGCGAGCAAGCTCGCTGCCACAATGACGCGCTCGGCGTTAATCTGCACATCTTTTGCGCGCGGTAAGGCTTCATGACTGTTTTTTTCCGGCTCTCCCTGGCCCTCGCCGTGTTGCTTTTGGCGGGCTGCGAACAACCGCCACTCCCAGCCCTGGATCAACAGTTGTATATCTGGCAGCGCCAATGGACAAAGGCTCATGAGCCGGCGCTGCGCCAAAGCCGGGGCGATTTTTCCACGCTGCGGGTGCTGGCGTTGCAGGCTTTTCCCGGGGCGGGCTGGCGCCGTGCGCGGATCGACCCGGGCCTGCTCAAGGCGGACGGCCGTCCACTGATCGCCGTGATTCGCCTGGACGGCCAGCTCAAGGCCTTGGACCAGGGCGAGGTCATTGCGCAAATCCAGCAAGTGCTGGGCGATTGGCAAGCCCAAGGCCTGACCCCGGTGGGCGTTGAGATCGACCACGATGCTGGCAATGCACGGCTGCCGGCGTATGGAAACTTCCTCGGCCAACTGCGGCACAGCCTGCCGGCCAACCTGCGGCTCAGCATCACGGCACTACCGGCCTGGCTCGACAGCCCCGCATTGCCGGGATTGTTGGACGTGGTGGACAGCAGCGTGCTGCAGGTCCACGCGGTGAGCGATCCACGGCAAGGGCTGTTCGATCCTAAACAGGCCCGGCACTGGGCACAACGCTGGAGCGAGGTCACCACGCGGCCGTTTTATCTGGCCCTGCCAGCCTACGGCGTGGCGCTGTTGACCCAGGAGAGCGGCGTGCCGGTGGTGGAGAGCGAAGTGCCGATCGATCGCGGCGGCGAGCGTCGGGAGTTGCTGGCCGATCCGCAACAAGTGGCCGGGCTTGCGGCGGATTTGCGGGCTGATCCGCCGAAACATCTCGCGGGGCTGATCTGGTTTCGCCTGCCGCTGGCCGGCGACCGGCGAGCGTGGAGCCTGACCACGCTCGGTGCCGTCGCCCGGGGCGATCACCTGGACAGTCGCCTGGCATTGCAGTGGGAGGAGCAGGGCGGTTTGTACGATATCCGCCTGGTCAACCAGGGCAATCTCGACCGCCCCTGGCCCCAGCGCCTGACATTGGCGGTCGGGGCGTGTGACGGCGTCGATGCCTTGGCCGGTTACACGTTGCAACAAACTCCCGGACTGCTTACCTTCACCCGCATTCAGGAAGGCCGCTTGGCGGCTGGTAGCCAACGAGCAATCGGTTGGGCGCACTGTACGAAAATCGACCAAGGAGGTTTCAATGTTTACCCGTAAGTGGCCTCGTCACCTGCTGTGCCTGAGCCTGTGCCTGCCGCTGGGCCCGGCGTTGGCCTGCGGGCCGGATTTCCCGATGCGCCTGCTGGATAACCGCGCCCAGACCCTGGCGGAGTTGCCCGAAGGCAGCTTTCGCTTCGAGGTCAGCCGCCTCGGCCAGGCGATTGCCGGGCTCAAGCCGGCCACCGAGGCGACGCGCAACCCGGACTACAACTATGACGACCTGCCTTCCTACGTTGAACAACGCAACCAGGCCGAGCAGATTGGCCTGACCCCGCCGCAACAAGCGGTGGTGGAGCGCCTGCGGGCGCTGACCGATATCGACCAGGTGGCGGCCGAGGCGGCCAACCTGCCCGATGAGCTGCGCCTGTATGCGCTCGGCGCGACGGCTTTTAACGTCGGTGAGCATCAGCGCGCCGTGGAAGCGTTCCAGCAATTGCTGGCGTTACCGGCCGACCAGCGACGGTTGCGCAGCACCTGGGCTGCGTATTCCCTTGGGCGGGCATTGTTTGCCGTGAGCACCGAGGCGGGCAGCGGCGACCCTGTGGCCTTGCAGGATCAGGCGCGAGCGGCGTTTCGCCAGGCCCGGGAAATGAGCATCGCCGGCTTCAGCGATCCGCTGGAACTGGGCATCGCCAGTCTTGGCGAAGAAGCCCGGGTGGCCTACACCGCCGACGACTGGGAGAGCGCCATCGGCTTGTACGCGATCCAGAACCTGCAAGGGTCCCCGGTCGGTTACAGCTCGTTGCTGCAATTGGCACAAGGTCTGAGCGTCGAGTCGGATGAACGCTTGGGCGAGCTGCTCAAGACCAAAGCGGTGCAGCGACTGGTCACCGCCTACCTGCTCAGCCGCGTTGGCTGGTGGGACGATGAAGAACCTTCGGGTGAGAAAAGGTTGGTCAAACTGTTGCAGACCAACGCCCGGGACAACCTGGACGATGCTGACCGTTTGGCGGCGGTGAGTTACCAGCACGGCGATTACGCCAACGCCCAGGCGTTTGTGCAAAAGGCTCCCGACACAGGCCTGGCCTGGTGGGTGCGCGCCAAGTTGGCCTTGCGCGACGGCGACAAGGTGGCCGCGGCGGCGGCCTATGCCAAGGCTGCCCAGGCGTTTCCGAACGATGAATCCTGGGGCAGCCGGCGCACACCGGATTGGAATTACGAGTCGGTGCAACCCAAGTGCCGGGTCGAAGGGGAAAGCGCGATCCTGGCCTTGCAGCGCGGTGATTACCTGCAAGCCTTCGATCAGCTCTATCGCGGCCAGAGCAACTATTGGTATGACGCTGCCGCCGTCGCCGAGCGGGTGCTCACAGTGGATGAGCTCAAGCAGTACGTCGACGCTCAAGTCCCGGCGCCACCGGCGTTGAGCCAAGAGGACCGGGACAACTACGTGCCGCTGCCGGTGGCCGCGAGCTTGCGCAATCTGCTGGGCAGGCGTTTGCTGAGGGAAGGGCGCTTTGATGAGGCGCCGGCTTATTTCGATAACCCGGACCTGCAGAACAAGGCCCGTGCCTATGGGCAGTTGCGTCAGGACGCCGAGTCCAAGTGGTGGCCAACCCGGCGGGCCGAGGCGTATTTCCAAGCGTCGTGGATGGCGCGCAAATGGGGTATGGAACTGCTCGGCTATGAGATGGCGCCGGATTACGCCAGCCTGGGCGGCAATTACAGCCTGGAACCGGTCGAGTTGAACGTCGGGCCACTGGTGGCCGAAGGTGAAGTGCAACGCCAGCAGGCCAGCGTCGCGCAGCCGGATGTGCGTTATCACTATCGGTTTGTCGCCACGGCGCTGGCGAGCCAGGCGGCGGATTACCTGCCCCATACCAGCCAGGCGTTTGCGGCGGTGCTGTGCAAGGCGGTGGGGTACAACTCCAGCCTTGAAGAGCAAAGCGCGTTGTACCAGCGCTATGTGAAGGAAGGCCCGTACGTGGCTTGGGCTGAGGATTTTGGTCATCAATGCCAGGAGCCGGACTTCGGCAAGGCGAACAAACGCTACGTGACCCAGGCCCTGGACCCGATCCGCTCGGCGCTGCGGCCTTACAAGGCTGGGCTGGAAGTGGGCGGGGTCGTGCTGGTGGTGGCGGTGGGGTTGGGGTTGATCAGTCGTCGGCGGCGCAAGGCCCGGATATCAGCCTCCTGAGGTGAAGCACCCATTGTGGGCGCGAGCTTGCTCGCGATAGCGGCATTGCAGGCACTACAAGTGCCTATGGTGACCGCATCGCGAGCAAGCTCGCTCCCACAGGGCCGGGTGTTATCGCCCGTGGATCGAGTGTTGTTCCTACATCTGCGTCGCCATTCCCTCCACATTCATGGCCGCCTGGCGCAACGCCTCTGAACGGGTAGGGTGCGGGTGGCAGATCAGGGCGATGTCCTCGGCCGAGGCGCTGAACTCCATGGCCACGCAGTACTCCCCGATCATCTCACTGACGCTCGGCCCCACCAGGTGCACGCCAAGGATTTCATCGGTGCGCTCATCGGCCAGGACCTTGGCAAACCCTTCGGTCTCGTGGTTGATCTTGGCCCGGCTGTTGGCCGTGAATGGAAACTTGCCGACCTTGTAGGCGCGGCCTTCGGCCTTGAGCTGCTCCTCGGTCTGGCCGACGCTGGCCAGTTCCGGACGGGTGTAGATGACGCTGGGGATCAGCGCATAGTTGACCTCGGCGGCCTTGCCGGCGATCTGTTCGATGCAGGCCATGGCTTCGTCTTCGGCCTTGTGGGCCAGCATCGGTCCGGCCGTCACGTCGCCGATCACCCAGACGCCGGGTGCTTCGGTGCGGTGATGCTGGTTGGCGAGCATGCCGCGTTTATCGGTGCTCAACCCGACGCTCTCCAGCCCCAGCCCTTGTGTGTAGGGCCGCCGACCGATGGCGACCAGCACGTAATCGGCGTCCAGGGCCTGTGCTTCGCCGCCCGCCGCCGGTTCGACCTGCAATTGCACACCGCTGGCCGAGGTCGTGGCACCGGTGACCTTCGAACTCAACTTGAACTGGATACCTTGTTTAGCCAAGGCCCGTTGCAAGGTCTTGCCGGCCTCGCCGTCCACGCCCGGGCAGATGCGATCGAGGTATTCCACCACGGTCACCTGGGCGCCCAGGCGCCGCCAGACCGAGCCCAGCTCGAGGCCGATGACGCCCGCGCCGATCACCACCAGATGCCGGGGCACCTCACCCAGGGACAAGGCGCCGGTGGAGTCGAGGATGCGCTGGTTGTCGATGGTCACGCCTGGCAGCGGCATGGGTTCCGAGCCGGTGGCGATGACGATGTCCTTGGCGGTGAGTTCGGTCTTGCTGCCATCGGCACCAGTGACGGTCACCTTGCCCGGCCCGTCGATGTGGCCCCAGCCTTTGATCCAGTCGACCTTGTTCTTGCGAAACAGAAACTCGATGCCCTTGGTCAGGCCCGTCACGCTTTCGTCTTTCTGCTTCATCATTTGCGCAAGATTGAGGGTAGGGCTGACTTCAATGCCCAAGTTGGCGAACTCCGTGCCCGTGGCCGCTTCGTACAGTTCCGAAGCGTGCAGCAAGGCCTTGGAGGGCATGCAGCCGACGTTCAGGCAGGTGCCGCCCAGGGTGGCTCGACCTTCGACACAGGCGGCCTTCAACCCTAACTGCCCGGCCCGAATCGCCGCGTTATACCCACCGGGCCCACCGCCCAGAATGACCACGTCGTAGTTGCTCATCGCTATTCTCCCGCTTGGTCTGATAAAAAATTATGGTCGTAATATGAGCGTTTCCAGAGATTCCGGTCAAGGCTTAAGTCAAGAGGTCGGCGTGGGCCTTGTCATGAAGAATTCAAAACGGAAATTTCACAGTAATCGTTATAAGGTAACGGCCTATAACGAAGCGGCGGTGGCGTCTGCCCACAGGCCCGGATTTTGATCGCCACGAAAGCTGGGGTGGTATGCAAGTCGATCTAGATATCGAGGGGGCACAGGTGGCCGAATGGCCGCGTTTCCAGCGCGCGTCGTTTCAAGGGCGCCGCTTGAAGCTGATCGCCTGCGCCTTGGGAAGCGTGGCGGGATTGGGTCTGGTCCTGGCGTTTTTTATCGGCGTGTTTTCGCCGCAATCGCTGTGGCCAGTCTTGCTGGTCAGCCAAAGCGCGGGACTGGTGGTGCTGGTGGCGGGCTTGCAATCCGCTTGGTGGGTGACGCAATGGCGCAGCAGAGCGTTGTTGCCCGCTGTGGATAACCTGCCGACGGAAAACGAGCCTGTTGATAACTTGGGTTGGTATGAGCGGCTGCTGGACCGCATCGGTGCCGGTTCGGTCGGCCTGCTCAGGCAGATCGGTGCGCCTGCGTTGTGGCTGGGCGGTTGGGCCGTGCTGGTATTGCTGGGCCTGGAGCACGCCTGGGACTTGCAATTGCCGGCTGCCGCCCTTGGTACTTCGGCCAGTGTGGGGGCGGTGTTGTCGTTGTTGTTGGCGTTCGGGTTATTGGTGTTCGAGCGGCAATTGGCCCAGCAGCCCCCCGTGGAATGGCCAGAAGCGTCAGCGCTGGCGCAACTGACCCGGGTGGCGATCATCGTGCTGGTGCTTGGCGCCTTGTGCTTGCTGTTCGCTGCAGAAACGTCCATCTGGCCGGTGCGCCTGGCGGTGCTGATGGGGCTGTTGCCGGGGCTGGTGGCGGCGGAGTTGTTGCTGCGCGCGGTGCTATCGTTGTTCATCCCGCGCCGGGACGCCCTGGAGCCGACGCTGCTGGGCCGCAGTGTCATCGCCGACCTGCTGCGCTGGCCGCCACAACCGTTGCTGGCCTTGCAGCATGAACTGCATAACCGTTTTGGCATCGACCTGCGCCAGATCTGGGCCTTCAGCTACATGCGTCGGGCTTTTTTGCCGGTGTTGGCGTCAGTGGCGCTGGTGGGCTGGTTGTTGACTGGCGTGCACGAAGTGCCGCTGCAGGGGCGCGGCATCTATGAGCGCTTCGGTAAACCGGTAGAGGTGTTCGGTCCCGGCTTGCATGTCGCGTTGCCTTGGCCGTGGGGCAGGGTGCTCAGCGTCGAGAATGGCGTTGTGCATGAACTGGCGACCAGCGTCGCGCCGAGTCGTACAGAGGTCGAAGCTGAACCGGCGGAGGGACCGGCACCGGCCATTGCCAATCGGTTGTGGGACGCCAGTCATGTGAACGACAAATCCCAGGTCATTGCCAGCCGTCGTGTCGACCAGCAGAGTTTCCAGATCGTCAACATGGATGTGCGCTTTGTCTATCGCATCGGCCTGACGGATGCCGCGGCGCTGGCGGCGACTTACAACAGCGCCGATGTGCCGACGCTGATCCGCAGCACCGCCAGCCGCATCCTGGTGCATGAGTTTGCTTCGCGTACGTTGGATGGTTTGTTGGGCGCCGACCGCGTGAGCCTGGCCGACGAAATCGGGCGCGCTGTCCAGGCTGATCTGCAATCCCTCGACAGCGGTGTGGAAATCCTGGCGACGGTGGTGGAGGCGATTCATCCGCCGGCCGGAGCGGCCAATGCTTACCACGGCGTGCAGGCCGCGCAGATCGGCGCCCAGGCATTGATCGCCCGGGAGCGTGGCGCGGCGGCGGAACAGACCAACCAGGCGCAATTGCAAGCCAGCATCGCCCATGACCGGGCCAGTGCCACTGCGCGGGAAATCAACGCGACCGCCCAGGCTGCCGATTTGCGTTTCAACGCCGACCGCAAAGCCTACGCCACGGCGGGGCACGCTTTTGTGCTGGAACATTATTTGAGCCAACTGAGCCAGGGCCTCGGCAATGCCCAGTTGCTGATTCTCGATCATCGCCTGGGCGGTAGCAGCAACGCGCCGACCATCGACTTGCGAACCTTCACGCTGCCGGCCGACCCCGCGTCGCCGCGTAACCCTGTCCCGCCAGGAGCTGCCCATTGAGCCAGTCCTCTTCACACGGTCACCACGACCACGCCGGTCACGATCACGGCCATGCCGGTCATCACCATGGTCATCATCACCACCATCACGGCGACCCGGAGCAAGCCGGTCCGTTTCCTTGGCGGCGGATGGGCTGGGCGGTGTTGTTGGTGGCATTTGCCGTCGCGGCCGCGAGCCTGGTGCAAGTGCGGTCGGGGGAGGCCACGGTCATTACCCGTTTCGGCAACCCGGCCCGGGTGCTGCTGCAACCTGGCCTGGGGTGGCGCTGGCCGGCGCCGTTCGAGGCGGCGATCCCGGTGGACCTGCGATTGCGCACCACGTCCAGCGGCCTGCAGGATGTCGGTACCCGCGATGGACTGCGGATCATTGTCCAGGCCTACGTGGCCTGGCAGGTCCAGGGTGACCCGGACAACGTGCAGCGTTTCATGCGCGCGGTGCAGAACCAACCGGACGAAGCTGCGCGGCAGATCCGCACATTTGTCGGCTCCGCGCTGGAAACCACGGCCGCCAGTTTTGACCTGGCGAACCTGGTCAACACCGATGCCAGCCAAGTGCGTATCGCCGATTTCGAAGCGCAGTTGCGTCAGCAGATCGATCAACAGTTGCTCACCACTTACGGTGTGCGAGTGTTGCAAGTCGGTATCGAACGCCTGACGTTGCCCTCGGTAACATTGACTGCAACGGTAGACCGCATGCGGGCCGAGCGCGAAACCATCGCCACCGAACGCACCGCCATCGGCAAGCGCGAAGCGGCGCAGATTCGCTCCGCCGCAGAACGTGATGCGCGAGTCTTGCAAGCCGATGCCACGGTGAAAGCCGCGGATATCGAAGCGCAGTCGCGAGTAGAAGCGGCTGAGATCTATGGTCGGGCATACGCCGGCTCCCCTCAGCTCTACAATCTGCTCCGTTCGTTGGACACCTTGGGCACCATCGTCAGCCCAGGCACCAAGCTGATTTTGCGTACCGATGCCGCACCATTCCGTGTCCTGGTGGACGGTCCTGCTTCCATGGACGGCAAAGGTGGAACACAACCATGAGTTTGGTTCCACGTGGAACAAATGCGTTATCCAGTCCGTGGATCCAGGCCGGGCGTTTGGCGTTTCTGGCGCTTTACGCCGTCACCGTGTTGGCGGCGTTGGCCTGGGTCTTTTCCAACGTGCGCCAGATCGACCCGCAGAATCGTGCGGTGGTGCTGCACTTCGGCGCCTTGGATCGTATCCAGAATGCCGGCCTCTTGCTGGCCTGGCCGCGTCCCGTGGAACAAGTGATCCTGCTGCCAGCAGCGGATCGGGTGCTCGAGCGGCGGGTGGAAAATCTGCTGCGCTCGGACGCGGCCTTGCAGGCTGATCGTGTGGCCAGTTTCGCCACGCCGGTCAGCGATGCGTTGGCCGGCTCCGGTTATTTATTGACCGGTGATGCCGGCGTGGTGCAACTGGATGTGCGGGTGTTCTATAAGGTCACTGATCCTTACGCTTACGTCTTGCAAGGTGAACATGTCCTGCCGGCACTGGACCGACTGGCGACCCGCAGTGCCGTGGCCCTGACCGCGGCCCGGGACCTGGACACCATTCTGGTGGCTCGTCCCGAACTGATGGGCAGTGACAACCAGGCTGCCGAGCGCCGCGAACGCTTGCGAGGCGATCTGGTTCAGGGGCTTAACCGACGCCTGGCTGACCTGGCGGCGACGGGGCAGGGGTTGGGCATCGAAGTGGTGCGGGTCGACGTGCAATCGAGTCTGCCCGGGCCGGCGGTGAGTGCTTTCAACGCGGTACTGACCGCCAGCCAGCAGGCCGACAAAGCCGTGGCCAACGCCCGGACTGAAGCGGAAAAACTCACCCAGGTCGCCCGTCAGGACGCTGACCGTGCCGTGCAAGTCGCCCATGCCCAGGCCAGCGAGCGGCTCGCCAAGGCTTCGGCCGATACGGCCACGGTGCTCGGGCTGGCGAAGACCCAAGGCAGCGATCCGCAAATGCTGCTGCGCCTGTATCGCGAACGCATGCCCGCCATCCTTCGCCAGGCCAGTTCAGTGACCACGGTCGACCCGAAAGACGATTCTCGCCTGATCATCCAGGGAGCCGGACAATGACCGCTCGAACGCCTGCTGTACCGATGTTGTCCTCGGCGGAGCAACGCATCGCCGCCCGGCAACTGACCTTGGCGATGCTCGCTCTCGGCTTGCTCGCATTGGGCCTGGCATGGCGCGGTTGGTCGCCGGAGCAGAGCGGCGTCAGCCAACTGCTGTTGGGGTTCGCCTCGCTGTTGGTGGCGGTGCCGGTGATGCGTTCGGCCTGGTACAGCTTGCGGTACCCGAGCCTGCACGGAATCACTGACCAACTGATCGCCCTGGCGATGCTCGGCGCCTGGGCCACCGGCGATCTGCTGACGGCGGCGTTACTGCCGATCATCATGATTTTCGGCCATGTGCTGGAAGAGCGCAGTGTCATCGGTTCCCAAGAGGCGATCCATGCCCTTGGCCAACTGACCCGCAGCCAAGGTCGCAAGGTACAGGCCGACGGCTCGATCATCGACGTCGACAACGCGACGCTCCAGGCCGGCGATGTCGTGGAGGTGCGCGCCGGTGACCGAGTGCCGGCCGATGGTCGGGTGTTGTCTGGCCAGGCCAGCCTCGATACCGCGCCCATCACCGGTGAGTCGGTGCCGCTGGAGGCGGTGGTTGGCACGGAAGTCTTCGGTGGTGCGATCAACCTCGATGGCCTGCTGCGCCTGGAAGTGACCCGTACCGGCGAAGCGTCCACCTTGGGCAAAGTCATCGCCCTGATGCAAAACGCCGAACGCTCCAAGCCACCCATTACCCGTTTGCTGGAACGCTACGCCGGCAGTTACCTGGTATTGGTGTTGTTGCTGGCGGCAGTGACCTGGTTCGTGACCAACGATGCCCAGGCGATGTTGGCGGTATTGGTGGCGGCGTGTCCCTGCGCGTTGGTGCTGTCGGCACCGGCCACCGCCATTGCCGGGATCGCGGTGGCGGCGCGCCACGGGATCCTGATTCGCAGCTCGGCCTTCCTGGAAGAACTGGCGGACCTGACCTCGCTGGTTGTCGACAAGACGGGCACCTTGACCTATGGCGTGCTGCGCCTGCAATCCATCGAGCCTGCCCAGGATGCTCAAGCATCGTTGTTGCTGCCGCTGGCGGCCAGCCTCGGTTCGGCCAGCAGTCATCCGGTCAGTCGTGCCTTGGCGGGGCTGGTGGAACAGGACAACTGCCTGCCCCTGACGGACATTCGTGAGCGCCAGGGGTTGGGTGTGGTCGCGATGACGACTCAGGGCGAAGCGGCGCTCGGTCGGCCAGAGTTGTTTGCCCAGCTGGGCATTCACACCCCTGCGGTTCCTGAGCACGACGGGCCGATTGCCGGTCTGGCGCTGGATGGGCAGTTCCTCGCCTGGCTGCTGTTGGCCGACAGCGTCAAGCCGGAGGCACGGGTGGCCATGGCCGAACTGCGCGAGTTGGGTCTGGGCCGTCAGTTGCTGTTGACCGGCGACCGCCAAAGCGTGGCCACGGTCCTGGCCCGGGATGTCGGCATCGGCGATGTGCAAGCCCAGGCCTTGCCGGAAGACAAACTCAAGCGGGTCATGGCTGAAATCGACCATGGGTTCCGCCCGATGGTGGTGGGCGATGGCATCAACGATTCCCTGGCGCTCAAGGCCGGTGTGGTGGGTGTCGCCATGGGAGCCGGCGGTGCAGACATCGCCCTGGCGTCGGCGGACATCGTGCTGATCGGCAGCGACCTGCGGCGCCTTGGCACCTGCGTGCGACTGAGTCGCCAGTGTCGGCGCACGTTGCAGGTCAACGTGATCATTGGCCTGGGCTGGACGCTGGCCATCGTTGCCTTTGCCGCCTTCGGCTGGCTGGGCGCGGCGGGGGCGATGATCGCGGCGCTGCTGCACAATCTCAGTACCCTGCTAGTGTTAGGTAATGCCGGGCGCTTGCTGCGGTTCCAGGAGCCACTGCTCAAGATCCAAGCGAAGGGCACCGTTGAGTAGGGTCAGCGAACTGCGTGCTGTACTTGCAGTCTGCTATTGGAGAGGGCGTGCCAGCGCAGGAGTTACCCGCCACAGGAGTGATTTGGGACAGCGATAGAAAAAGGCTATAAATTCGATAGCCTGCTATTTTTCTAGCATGGTCTACCCTCATTTCAGACGTCTGAAACAAAGGGGGATTTTCCATGCTCGCGCAACTTCCACCGGCCTTACAGAATCTGCATCTACCGCTTCGGCTGCGGCTCTGGGATGGCCATGAATTTTCACTGGGGGACGACCCCAGCGTCACGATTGTGGTCAAGGACCCACAAATGGTCGCGCAATTCACCCACCCAAGCCTGGACGCGTTGGGGGCGGCGTTTGTCGAAGGCAAACTTGAGCTCGAAGGCCCGATCCACGAAGTCATTCGGGTCTGCGATGAATTAAGCCAGGCTTTGGTCGAGGACGATCCCGACAACCAGCCGGTGCGCTCGGTCCACGACAAGGAAACCGACGCCAAGGCGATCTCCTACCACTACGATCTTTCCAACGCGTTTTATCAGCTATGGCTCGACAGCGACATGGCCTATTCCTGTGCCTATTTCGAGACAGGCAGCGAAACCCTCGAGCAGGCCCAGCAAGCCAAGTTCCGCCACCTGTGTCGCAAGCTGCGACTGCAACCGGGTGACTACCTGCTGGATGTCGGTTGCGGATGGGGCGGCCTGGCGCGTTATGCCGCGCGGGAGTTTGGCGCCAAGGTCTTCGGCATTACCCTGAGCAAGGCGCAGCTGACGCTGGCCCGGGAACGGGTCAAGGCCGAAGGCCTGGAAGATCAGGTCGAGTTGCAACTGCTGGATTACCGCGACCTGCCCCAGGACGGACGCTTCGACAAAGTGGTCAGCGTGGGTATGTTCGAGCATGTCGGCCACGCCAACCTTGCGCAGTACTGCAAGACGCTGTTCGGCGCTGTGCGCGAGGGTGGGCTGGTGATGAACCATGGCATCACTGCCAAGCACACCGACGGGCGTCCGGTCGGTCGCGGCGCGGGCGAGTTCATTGAGAAATACGTATTTCCCAATGGCGAGCTGCCGCACCTGTCGATGATTTCCGCGCAGATCAGTGAAGCGGGACTGGAGATCGTCGATGTGGAAAGCTTGCGCATGCACTATGCACGCACGCTCGATCACTGGAGTGAACGCCTGGAGGACAACCTCGAGGCCGCGTCGAAGGAAGTGTCGGAGCAGGCACTGCGGATCTGGCGTCTATACCTGGCCGGCTGCGCCTACGCGTTCGCCAAGGGTTGGATCAACCTGCACCAGATCCTGGCGGTGAAGGCCCATGCCGACGGTAGCCATGAGCTGCCATGGACCCGCGACGACATCTACACCCCTTAGAGAATCGGGGAAATAAGCCGGGCGATCCGCATGCCGACCTTCTGCAGGCGGTGGGTCTCCCGGCTTTCCTGTTTGTCGATTTCCTGGGCCTTGGCGAAGTCCTCTTCGAGCATTCGCTCGACCTCGGTGGCGAACGGGATATCCACGGTGAGCAGCATGACTTCGAAGTTCAAGCGGAACGAACGGTTGTCCAGGTTCGCACTGCCAATGGCGCTGATTTCCCGGTCGATCAACACCACTTTCTGATGCAGGAAGCCCGGTCCGTAACGGAACATCCGCACACCGGCCCGTACCGCTTCAAACGCGTACAGGCTGGACGCTGCGTAGACGATCTTGTGGTCGGGCCGCGAGGGCAGCAGGATGCGCACATCCACGCCGCGCAGTACCGCCAGGCGCAAGGCTGCGAATACCGCTTCGTCGGGGATGAAGTAGGGCGTGGTGATCCAGACGCGTTCGCTGGCGGCGTGAATGGCCTCGACGAAAAACAGCGAGCAGGTTTCATAGGCGTCGGCCGGGCCGCTGGCCAGCAACTGGCAAAGCACGCCGTCGTCCGGGTAGCTGTCCGGCAGGATCAGCGGGGGCAGGGAACGGGCCGCCCAGAACCAGTCTTCGGCGAACGACTCTTGCATACTCGCCACCACCGGCCCGCACACTTGCACATGGGTGTCGCGCCACGGCGCCAAGGGTGGTTTATCGCCCATGTATTCATCACCGACGTTGTGCCCGCCGACGAACCCTTGCACGCCGTCCACCACCACGATCTTGCGATGGTTGCGAAAGTTGACCTGGAATCGGTTGAGCCAGCCGCTGCGGGTGGCGAACGCTTTTACGTGGACGCCACCGTCGCGCAAGGCTTGCACGTAGCGGTGGGGCAGGGAGTGGCTGCCAATGCGGTCATAGAGCAGGTACACGGCCACGCCTTCGGCGGCTTTCTTCAAGAGCAACGTGTGCAAGCGTTGGCCGAGGCGGTCGTCATGGACGATGAAGAACTGGATCAGCACGGCCTCTCGTGCTTGCTCGATGGCCTGGAAAATCGCCTCGAACGTGGCGTGGCCGTTGACCAGCAAACGCACCTGATTATTGGCCAGGCACGGTGTGCGCCCCAGTTTCGGCATGGCCCGTAACGAGGCGTAGGCCTGGGAGGCGCGAGCGGTCAGGGCTTCTTCGACCCAGGGACGCCAATTCAATTCGGAGATTGCCTTGCGCATTTCTTCGTTGGCTTGCCGGCGCGCCTTGATGTAACCGTCGAACGTGCTGCGGCCGAACACCAGATAAGGAATCAACGTCAGGTAGGGAATGAAGGTCAGCGACAAGGCCCAGGCAATCGAGCCCTGGGCTGTGCGCACCGTCAGCACGGCGTGGACGGCGGCAATGGAACCCAGGGTGTGGAGCAGCGCGATCAGGTAACCGAAAACATGCGGGCCGAAATAATCCATGGGGCAGCCTTGCTCCTGAAGTTTCAATGCTTAACAGACCATGTTCCGTGGCGAATGTCGCTATTTAATTCACCGGTTCAGGCCCTGAACCGAAGCCCCTGGCCGGCGTCTAACGGCCACTTGTCCTCTGGAGTTCGTGTAATGAATGTTCGTCTGCTGGGTGTGGCCTTGGCGATGGGTTTGTCGGTTCCGATGGCGGCTCAGGCGCAGATGCTCCAGCCGGGTTTGTGGGAATTGACCACCAGCAATATGAAGGTCGATAACCAGAACCTGCCGGACCTGCAACTGATCCTCGGCCAGCTGCAAACCCAGATGACCCCGGAGCAACGGGCGATGCTGGAAAAGCAGGGGATTACCATGGGGGGTAAAGGCATTCGCGTGTGCCTGACTCCGGCGCAGGTGCAAACCAATGACATTCCGCTGCAAGACCCGCAGTCGGGTTGCAAGCAGCAGATCACCGAGCGCACCGGCAATCAGTGGAAGTTTCGCTTCAGTTGCCCGAAAGCACAGGGTGCTGGGGTCGCGACATTCCAGAGTGATCGTGAATTCACCACCAAGGTCAACGGCACGTTCAATGCCACCGGCATCCAGCAGAACGGTAGCCTCGACACTCGCGCGGTATGGCTGGGGCAGGATTGCGGGACGGTCAAGCCGAGGGCTTGAAGCTCATTTGAAGTAATCGCTTGGTGAGCCTGTGGGAGCCGAGCTTGCTCGCGGTGCAGACAATTCGGTGAGTCGCCAAGGGCATCAGTTCATCGCGGGCAAGCCTTGCTCCCACACATGCTCTAAGGCCGACTCAGCGCTTCGTACAACGTATTGAGGTTGTATTCGAACAGGCCGGTGAACGTGCTGGCCGGTCCGCTGGCGGCGAGTGCATCGGAGTACAGCGTGCCGCCGATGTGAGCGCCGCTCTCGTCGGCGATTTGCTTGAGCAGGCGTGCGTCCTTGATGTTTTCCATGAACACCGCTTTGACTTTCGCCTGACGGATCTGGGTAATCAGCGCCGTGACTTCTGCCGCCGACGGTTCACGTTCGGTGGATAACCCCTGGGGCGCCATGAACTCGATGCCATAGGCCTGGCCCAGGTAACCAAATGCATCATGGGACGTCACGATCTTGCGATTACCGGCAGGCAATGCGCCGAGCTTGGCCTTGGCTTCGGCGAGTAGGGCGTAGATTTTCTTCAGGTACGCCTGGCTCTTGCGTTCGTAGTCGGCCTTGTTGGCCGGGTCGGCAGCTTCCAGTGCCTTGGTGATGTTGCGGACATACAGCTCGGCGTTCGCCAGGTTGTGCCATGCGTGCGGGTCAGGGATGGTCTCGCCGTCCTCATCCAGTGACCGCGGGATGACGCCACGGCTGGCGCTGATCACCGGGGCGCTGGTTTCGGTGCTGGTCACCAGGCGGTCCAGCCACGGCTCGAAGCCCAAGCCATTCTTGATGATCAGTTTTGCCCTGAGCAACGCCTGGGCGTCGTCTGGGGTGGGTTCGTAGGTGTGAGCATCGGCGTCCGGCCCGACCATGTTGGTGACTTGAATATGCTCACCACCGACCTGTCGGGTCATGTCGGCGAGGATGCTGAAGCTGGTCACTACCTGAAGTTTTTCGGCCGCGGACAGGGACATGGACAGCATCAGACTGATTAGCACGAGCAGTACGCGCATCGGGAAACACCTCATTGGGATGTGAGCAAGGGCGGGCGGCGCAGCAAACCGTGCACCGGCCCGAATACCACCGACAGCAGATACGACACGCCCGCCACCAGAACGATGGACGGTCCGCTGGGCAGTGAGTAATAGAACGACAACAGCAGGCCAAGCCAGACCGAGAGGCAACCGAGCAGCGCGGCGATCAGCATCAGCAGCGGCAGGCGACGGCTCCAGAATCGTGACGCGGCGGCCGGCAGCATCATCAGGCCGACGACCATCAACGCGCCGATGGCCTGGAAACCGATCACCAGGTTCAGCACCACCAGGGTCAGGAACACGCCGTGGGCCAACGGGCCGAGACGACTGACGGTTTTCAGGAACAGTGGGTCGAGGGTATCGAGCAGCAGCGGTCGATAAATCAACGCCATCGCCACCAGGCTGACGCCGCAAACCCACAGCATGCCGTTGAGTGTGGGGCCGTCCACCGCCAAGGCCGAGCCAAACAGCAGGTGCAGCAAGTCCAGGCGTTTGCCGGCCATGCCGAGGATTAACACCCCGGCCGCCAGGGAAATGGGATAAATCGCCGCGAGGCTGGCGTCCTCTCGTAGGCCCGTGCGCCGGGTAACCCAGGCGGCGAGCCCGGCCATGCTCAAGCCCGCCCCCAGGCCGCCCAGGGTCAAGGCCGGCAGGCTCAGCCCGGCGAACCAGAAGCCGAGGGCGGCGCCAGGCAGGATGCCGTGTGCCACGGCGTCACCGATCAGGCTCATGCGCCGGAGGATCAGGAACACACCCAACGGCGCCGTGCTGCACGCTAACACCAGGCCACCCAGCAGGGCCCGACGCATGAAGACAAACTCTTGGAAGGGTTGCCAGAAATGCGTGGCCGCGAGCATCAGGCCACCCACGCATGGGGTTGTTGGGCGATCAAATCGATACTGCGGCCCAGCACGCAGCCGGTGTTCTTGATCAGCAGCGTGTGGGGGACGTGTTGGCGTACCGCTGCCAGGTCATGACACACCACCACGAGGGTCCTGCCCGCCGCGTGCCAGCGATGAATGTGTTTCCACAATAGCGCCTGGCCTTGTTCGTCGAGGGCGGCGTGGGGTTCGTCGAGCAACAGCAACGGCGCTTCGGCCAGGCTCAGGCGAGCGAGCAGGGCGCGTTGCAGCTCGCCTCCCGACAGCGCCATTAACGGACGCTGCTCAAGGCCGCTCAGGGCCCAATCGTCCAGTACGGTCTGCAACAACTGTCTACGCATGGCTGGCGTGTGGCGATTGCCCCAAGCGCCGGCGGCCACCAGGTCTTGCAAGTCGATGGGGAATTGTCGATCCAGATGTTGCTGCTGGGGCATGAATGAAACGCCACCACGCCGTGGAACATTCAAGGTGACTTTACCGGCTAACGGCTTTTGCAGCCCCGCGAGCACTTTCAACAGGCTGCTCTTGCCGGAGCCGTTGGCACCGATGATGGCGGTGAGGCTGCCTGCCGGTCGCGCCATGGTGAGGGGCGGCGTGAGGGGCTGTCCGGGTGCACCCCAGCGCAATGCTTGGCAATCGATCATGAGGGCTCCCGGGTCCAGCGGCTTTGCGCCACGGCGTCATGGGCATGAAGGCTTTCGGCGTGGACGACGCGCACATCCAGGGCGGTGATCTCCGATGAGCAAGCCAGGGCCGTGCTCAATCGCCGCGCGGCGTCTTCGCAGAACATCAGGTTTTGGCCGTTGGCCAGGGCGAAGGCTTGTTCATCGGCGCGTTTCACGGCGGTCTGCACGGCGGTGCCGAGGGCTGCTTCGGCTTGGTTGATGAACGACTGCAGCGGCAATTCATCGACAGCGGCGTCCAGACGTAGCGTCAAGGTCGCCGTGCTGCGCTGGCTATGGGGGGTGGCGACAATGCCGTTCGATGAGCCCAACCATGCAAGAATTTCGGCATGCTCAAGTCTCTTGTTAGCAAAGTCGTCGACAAATTGCTGTTGAATCAACTGCCGGGCAAGGGCTGCCGAACAAGGGCAAGTCGAGGAATAGGGGACCTGAATTTTCAGTTCCACGTGGAACATTGTGTTTTTCAACTGAGCTTCGATGCTCACCGGATAGCCTTTCCAGCCTGCCAACGGACTGATCAGCGCTGGACGTTTGAGCAGCAGATCGGTGTGCACGCTGAGCGAAGCCGCACGGGATAAGCCTTCATGGCTATCAAGAAACTGCTCCAGGATTCGGCGCAATAGCGCGGGCGAAAGGGGCGTCTCTTCCAGCAACCCCAGCGCCAGGTATAAGCGCGACATATGGATGCCGCGCGCCTCGCTGTCATCGAGGCTGACACCGGCGTCGACCGTTGCGCTGAGGCGCTGGCCATCAATCAACACCGGCGTTGCGATGCCACACATGCCTACCCAATCAAGGGGCAGGGTTTGACGTGAAACCTGCGCAGCCACATCGGGCAGCGTTAACGCATTCATGGTCGAGGCCCATCGAAGGTTAAAATTAGATGTTATAGTATAACAGTTAATTTTAAGAAGCCTTTTCCATGAAAGGAGTTTCATCTCTCCGAATGTTCAGGTTCCACGTGAAACATTAACGTGATGAATCCTGGCACCCGTTCATGCGACCGCATGTAAATGCGCCGGTGCTACCGCCCGAGCTGGAAAAACGATTGAGGGTTGTCCAGCCCACACGCCGGCTGTATCCAACCCAACTTTCTCCATCCGACGCCAGTCCGGTAAAGAACGTGAGCTGACCGTAACGGCTGTTCGTTTGCGCCCAATAGCGGCGACTTGCGGCTTCAAAACCGCGCAAATAAAGCGTGTTTCCAACCGTCGCCACGCTATAGGCATTGCCTTGCATGTCCACGCACGCCAGCAAATTCGCGCTACGGGTGCAGTTGGCCAAGAGTGGACTCTGGGCCGTCGCGCTTAACGCCCACAGCAACAATGGGCCCGCGAAAACAAATTTCAGAGGATTGCGCATGAGTGGATCTCAGACCAATGAGGAGCGGTGGGGCTGGTTGAACTGCATTGTTATACTATAACATAAACAGACCAAGCCATGAACCCAGCCGAACCCTGGAAACGAGCCGTCATCGAAGCGGCCGCCCGATGAGGATATACCTGATGCCCAATCGTCTTCCCGTCACCGTGCTTTCCGGATTCCTCGGTGCCGGTAAAAGCACACTGCTCAATCACGTCCTGCGTAATCGCGACAACCTGCGGGTTGCTGTGATCGTCAACGATATGAGCGAGATCAATATCGATGGCAGCGAAGTCCAGCGAGATGTCTCCCTGAGTCGTTCCGAAGAGAAACTGGTGGAAATGAGCAACGGCTGTATCTGCTGCACGTTGCGTGAGGACTTGCTCGAAGAAGTCGGGCAACTCGCCAGGGAAGGGCGTTTCGACTACTTGCTGATCGAGTCCACCGGTATTTCCGAACCGCTGCCAGTGGCGGAAACCTTCACATTTCGTGATGAAGAGGGCCGGAGCCTGGCCGATGTGGCACGACTCGACACCCTGGTCACGGTGGTCGATGGGGTGAATTTCCTGCTGGATTATCAGTCCGCCGAAAGCCTGGCGTCACGGGGCGAAACCCTGGGTGAGGAGGATGAGCGCTCGATCACCGATCTGCTGGTCGAACAAATCGAGTTTGCCGACGTGATTCTGATCAGCAAGATCGACCTGATCAGCCAGCATGAGCGGGAAGAGTTGACCGCGATTCTGCAGCGTCTCAACGCCCAGGCGCAGATCATCCCCATGGTCATGGGGCAGGTGCCACTGGGCAGAATCCTCGACACAGGCCTTTTCGACTTCGAACGCGCCGCCCAGGCACCTGGCTGGCTACAGGAACTACGGGGTGAGCATGTGCCAGAAACCGAGGAATATGGCATCGCCTCGACCGCTTATCGGGCTCGCCGACCGTTCCATCCCCAGCGGTTCTTCAACTTCATCGACCGGCCGTGGCCCAATGGCAAACTCCTGCGCTCCAAGGGATTCTTCTGGCTGGCCAGCAAGCCTGAGGAGGCGGGCAGTTGGTCTCAGGCTGGTGGCTTGATGCGGCATGGCTTCGCCGGGCGCTGGTGGCGGTTCGTGCCGAAAAACCAATGGCCGCAGGATGAAGACAGCACTGCGGCGATCATGAAGAACTGGCTGGCTGCCACAGGCGATTGCCGTCAGGAACTGGTCTTCATTGGTCAGGACATTGATTTTGGCCAACTCGCCGCTGAACTGGACGCTTGCCTGCTCACCGATGCGGAAATGGCCCTCGGGGTCGAAAATTGGCGCTTGTTGCCGGATCCGTTCGGGCCGTGGCATGAAGAGGTTGCAGCGTGATGCTGGCGCCCAGTCCGAAACGAGCGAAACAGGTACGACAGGTCCAAGGTGATACGCCAGGGGTATTCACGCAGATCCTGGATGACGACACCAACCTGGCGGTCTGGCAGCGTCAGCTTCCCGCGCATATCAGCGATTTTGCGGCCATGGTGTTGGCGATGGACCCGCCGCTGGCTGAATCATGGGTGCTCGACTTGCCAGAGGAAGACACCCAGCCAGCGCTGCACGGTCTGGCCGCGGGTTTCAGCGACCTGCAGGGCTATGAAGGCTTTATCGCCGATGTTTCCTGGCTGGTCTGTGCGTTTGCCTGCCTGTTGGGCGCGCAACGTGTCGGTCTGCGTCTGCGCACGCTGGACAAGGCCATGTGCCCGCGCTTCCACGTTGACCACGTACCGGTACGGCTGTTGACCACCTATGCGGGCGTCGGCAGCCAGTGGCTCAAGGAAGAGGCCATGGACCGCCGGCACCTGGCACGGCCTGAGGCAGAGCCGGTTGATTCGCGCGTGATCCAGCAGTTTGGTTGCGGTGATGTCGGCTTGCTTAAAGGCGAGAAATGGCACGGTAATGAGGGGTTTGGCCTGATCCATCGTTCGCCTGCGCCTGCGCCGGGAGAGCGTCGCCTGATGCTTACGCTGGATTGGCTGGCTTAAGGCTTGAGCCAGGTGCCTTGGCTTTGTCCTTCGCAAAATGGCTGCAGGTACGCGGCATCGGTCGCCACGCCGTAATAGTGAATATCCTGGCGGTAAGGCATATTGGCGACCTGGGCGTTGCTGCAAACGCCGAACGCGCCACCAGGGCATTGATCGACGTATTGCACCTCGACCTTCTGGCCGGCAAGGTTTGGCTGGCAGAAGCCATCGGCAAACAGCTTCTGCGGAATGCTGCGGTTCTGTTGGCAGACTTTCACATCGAGTCGCTCCGCCTGGCTGTGAACCACGCAGGCCTGGGCCAGCGCCTGGTCCGACGTCAGTGCCAGCAACAACCAGCCGATCAATCGCATATTCACCTCCATCGAAAGCCGTCGATTATGTTGCAGCACATTCCCACCCATGTCATCGCCGGCCCTTTGGGCGCCGGCAAGACCAGCCTGATCAGGCATCTGCTGGCCCAGCGACCGGCCAATGAGCGCTGGGCGGTGCTGATCAACGAGTTCGGCCAGATCGGCCTGGATGCCGCGCTGTTGACCCAGGCTGGCGATGGTATCGCACTGGGCGAAGTGGCCGGCGGCTGCTTGTGCTGCGTCAATGGCGCGCCGTTTCAGATCGGTCTTGGACGTTTGCTGCGCAAGGCCCGGCCGGATCGGCTGTTCATCGAACCCTCGGGCCTTGGGCATCCGGCACAGTTGATGCGGCAACTGAGTCAAGCGCCCTGGCTCGGCGTGCTCGCGGTACAACCCTGTGTGCTGGTGTTGGATGCCCGGGCGATGGCGGACGGCAAACCCTTGCCCGAAGCGCAGCGACAAACCCTGGCGGATGCCGGACTGCTGGTGCTGAACAAATCCGAGAGCCTCACGCAAGCCGATCGCGAACGGGTGACGGCGCAACTGTCAGGGTCTGCGTTGTACTGGACGCAACACGCGGCATTACCGATCGATCGATTGCCAGGCCTTGCGGCTCAGGGCAGCGGGGCCGTGGATAACGTGAACCTGCCCAAGAGTCTGGGGCAGATTCCGGCGATCTGGACCGACCCGACGCAACCCATCTGCCTGTATCAGCAGCAGGACGGAGGCTGGAGTATCGGCTGGCGCTGGCACCCAAGCCAACGATTCGACGCGGCGGCGCTGACGCGATGGCTACAAGACCTGGGCTGGAAACGGGCGAAGATGGTTATCCACAGCCGCGACGGTTGGGTTTCAGCCAATGCGTTGGAGGGGGCGGCGCTGGGCTGGCAAGCCAGCGAGTGGCGCCAGGATTCTCGGGTCGAGCTGATTTTCGATCAACCGCAAGACGTCGATCGCCTGAAAACCGGTCTGGTGAGTTGTCGATGTTCCTGAATCAGCCTTGTTTCAAGGCTTCCACTTGTTGTGTTCCTGGCGCCACTGGCTCAATTCGATGACTTCAGCCCTGGGCCTGGTCTGGACCGGTTCGATGGGCGCTGGCGGTGTTTCTTCGAAGGGCATCGGGTAGGGTGCCAGCTCGATGTGCGCGCTGTGGGCACCAAATTGGGTGATGGTGCCCGAGTGGCGGCTTTCGCCAGTGACGGTGAACTCGAAGTTGTAGACGCGAGCCAGGCGTCGTCGACCGTTGGCGTCCTTCACGAAGCCGATTCTTTTCAGGGCCACGTTGCCGTCCAGCAGCTCGATCTTGAGGTTGGCGCAATGCTGCATGACCCTCGCCAACGCCCGTTCGCGCAAGCCATGGTTGTGCCACAGCCAGGCGCCGCCGGTAGCCAGCAGCATCAGCACGAAGATGTTTCCAAGGGTCAGCATGAACGAAGTGCTCCAACAAGTTGCTGTCAGCTTAACTGTCTCGCCGGTCTGTCGTACAGGCTGCGTTTAGTCGCATACTGCGCGGCTTGAATTTCAATCGTTTTACGGAAACTTCCTGCATGAAACGTACGCCTCATCTGCTTGCCATTCAGTCCCACGTGGTGTTCGGTCACGCTGGCAATAGCGCCGCAGTGTTTCCGATGCAGCGGGTCGGCGTGAACGTCTGGCCGCTCAATACCGTGCAGTTTTCCAATCACACCCAGTACGGCCAATGGGCCGGTGAGGTGCTGGCGCCAGAGCAGATACCGGCATTGGTAGAAGGCATTGCCGCTATCGGTGAGCTGGGACATTGCGATGCGGTGTTGTCCGGTTACCTGGGCAGCGCGGCTCAGGGGCGGGCGATTCTGACGGGCGTGGCGCGGATCAAGGCCGCCAATCCCAAGGCGCTGTACCTGTGCGACCCGGTCATGGGGCACCCTGAGAAGGGCTGCATCGTGGCGCCCGAGGTGAGCGAATTTCTCCTGGAAGAAGCCGCTGCCGTGGCGGACCTCATGTGCCCGAACCAACTGGAGCTGGACAGTTTTTCGGGGCGCAAGGCGCAGTCGTTGCTGGACTGCCTGGCCATGGCCCGCGCGTTGCTGGCCCGTGGCCCGAAGGCGGTGCTGGTCAAGCACCTGGCCTACCCCGGCAAACCCGATGACAGTTTCGAAATGCTGCTGGTGACCGCCGATGACAGCTGGCACCTGCGTCGTCCACTGTTGGCTTTCCCGCGCCAGCCGGTGGGCGTGGGCGACCTGACGTCGGGCTTGTTCCTGGCGCGGATTCTGCTGGGGGACAGTTTGGTCGCGGCGTTCGAATTCACCGCCGCGGCGGTGCACGAAGTGCTGCTGGAGACCCAGGCCTGCACCAGCTATGAGCTGGAACTGGTCCGCGCCCAGGACCGGATCGCCCATCCACGGGTGCGGTTCGAGGCTGTGCCAATCAGCCTCTGATCGCCCCTGTGGAATGCTGCAAATCCCTGTGGGAGCGAGCTTGCTCGCGATGAGGCCACCACATTCAACATCGATGCTGGCTGTGACACCGCCATCGCGAGCAAGCGCTCCCACCGTTGCTTTTCGGCGCCCGCCTAAGGCCCGTCCGCCTTGATCTCCTGGTAGCGCCTCTCCAGTTCCTGGCGGATCTGCCGGCGTTGCTGGGCTTGTTCGTAGCGGCGTTTTTCTTCGCTGTTTTGCGGCTGCAAGGGCGGCACGGTCGCGGGCTTGCGTTGGTCATCCACCGCAACCATGGTGAAGAAGCAACTGTTGGTGTGGCGCACCGAGCGTTCGCGAATATTTTCGGTCACGACTTTGATGCCCACTTCCATCGACGTGTTGCCGGTGTAGTTCACCGAGGCCAGGAAGGTCACCAGCTCGCCGACATGAATCGGCTCACGAAAGATGACCTGGTCGACCGACAGGGTCACCACGTAGCGTCCGGCGTAGCGGCTGGCGCAGGCGTAGGCGACTTCGTCGAGGTATTTGAGCAAGGTGCCGCCATGGACATTGCCAGAGAAGTTGGCCATATCGGGGGTCATCAACACCGTCATCGACAGCTGGGCGTTTCCGGGTTCCATAACGTACTCACGGTTCAAGGCAGTCATTCGGGAGTGCACCTCTGCGGGCGCTGGGGAGTGGCCTGCGAACAGGTCACCAGGTTTTAAAAACCACCGATATCGGGACGCTGCGCCTGTGGTTGCCGTCACGCGCCGATGGATCTGTTTCCATATATTGCACCGTCTTTTTGTCGGAAGTCGCGGTGTTACCCTTCAAAAGCCCATTGCGAGGGCAATTCCTACAGAGGAAACGGATTTCTCCAGCTCTGCAGTGAGTCATTTTGAACAGGGAGCCCCGACATGCATGCCATCAGTTTCATCCAGGATTTGGCGATCATCATGATGGCGGCGGGGTTGGTGACCGTACTCTTTCATCGTTTCAAACAACCGGTGGTATTGGGCTACATCGTGGCCGGCTTCATCATTGGCCCGCATACGCCACCGTTCGGTTTTATCCATGACGAAGACACGATCAAGACCCTGGCCGAGCTCGGGGTGATCTTCCTGATGTTTTGCCTGGGCCTGGAATTCAGCCTGCGCAAACTGTTCAAGGTCGGCGCCACGGCCTTCATCGCGGCGTTCCTCGAAATTGTGCTGATGATCTGGATCGGCTACGAAATCGGCCGCTGGTTCGACTGGGGCACCATGGACTCGCTGTTCCTCGGCGCCATCCTGGCCATTTCCTCCACCACGATCATCGTCAAGGCGCTCAACGACCTGAAGATGAAAAACGAGCGCTTCGCCCAGCTTATTTTCGGGGTGTTGATCGTCGAGGACATCCTGGGCATTGGCATCATCGCCTTGCTGTCGAGCATTGCCGTCAGCGGCACCGTGAGCTCTGGCGAGGTGTTTTCCACCGTCGGCAAGTTGTCGCTGTTCATGATCGTCGCGTTGGTCATCGGCATTTTGCTGGTGCCGAGGGTGCTGGCCTACGTGGCGAAGTTCGACAGCAACGAAATGCTGCTGATTACCGTGCTGGGCTTGTGTTTCGGCTTCTGCCTGCTGGTGGTGAAACTGGAATACAGCATGGTGCTCGGGGCGTTCCTGATCGGTGCGATCATGGCCGAGTCCCGGCAACTGCTGAAGATCGAGCGCCTGGTGGAGCCGGTGCGTGATCTGTTCAGCGCGATCTTCTTCGTCGCCATCGGGTTGATGCTCGATCCGGCGATACTGCTGCAGTACGCCTGGCCAATTGCCGTGATCACGGGCGCAGTGGTGCTCGGCAAGATGTTGTCCTGCGGCCTCGGTGCCTTTATTGCCGGCAACGATGGACGCACCTCGCTGCGCGTAGGGATGGGTCTTTCGCAGATCGGCGAGTTTTCCTTCATCATCGCGTCGCTGGGGATGACCCTGCAGGTCACCAGCGATTTCCTCTATCCGGTCGCGGTCGCCGTCTCGGTGTTGACCACTTTGCTGACACCGTACCTGATCCGGGCTGCCGACCCTCTGTCCGTCAAGCTGGCGACGGTCATGCCGAAACGGCTGACGCGAGTGCTGGGGATGTATGGCGAATGGCTGCGTAGCATCCAACCCCAAGGAGAAGGGGCGATGGTGGCGTCGATGATCCGGCGGATTTTGCTGCAGGTCGGCGTCAATCTGGCGCTGGTGATTGCGATTTTTGTCTCGGGTGGTTTTTTCGCCGAACGGATGTCGGCTTACCTGCAAGCATGGATCAGCGACCCGAGCTGGCAGAAAGCATTGATCTGGGGCGGGGCGTTGCTGCTGTCGCTACCGTTCCTGATCGCCGCGTACCGCAAGCTCAAGGCGCTGTCGATGCTGCTGGCGGAAATGGGCGTGAAGCCGGAGATGGCTGGCCGACACACCCAGCGTGTGCGTCGGGTGATCGCCGAAGTGATCCCGATCCTCTCGTTGCTGGTGATTTTCCTGCTATTGGCGGCCTTGTCGGCCAGCATTCTGCCGACCAACAAGTTGCTCGTACTGATCGCCGTGGTGGCGACTGCCGTGGCGGCACTGCTCTGGCGCTGGTTCATCCGCCTGCATACGCGGATGCAGGTGGCCTTGCTTGAAACCCTGGACAACCACAAGGAGTCGTCCGGGCATTGACCGGCGGCGGGGCTCAGCTTTCCAGCCAGACGTCCCGGGCCCAGTGCCAGACCGATTCCCAGGTTTCCTCGGCGATCAGTTCTTCTTCGGCCTGCCACAGCACCACCGTGCCGTCCTCTTCGACGCAGTAATAATCGTCGCCGTCCTGGCAGATCGGGATTAGGCTGCGGTCGACACCGGCATCCCAGGCGTTGGCGGCCACGTCCGGCAGGTAGGTATGGGACTGTGGATCGGTGACGGTCACCGGCTCCAGGCTGCCGTAGACGACATCGCTGACGGTCAGCAAAAACTCCCTGAAGACGAATGGGATATCGATGAACAGCTGCTCTTCGATCTCTACCAGCAAATCTTCGTCGGGCAATTCCAGCGGAACCGGTACGGGCTCGTTGGCTTCACGCAATTGTTCGATGATTTCTTCCACGTCCGGGGATCCTCTTTCTCGATGGCGCGGTTTATATGGAGCGGTTTATACAGTAGCTCGCTATAGATGCAACCGCGAAATAGAAAACCCCGGCCTGGGCCGGGGTTCTTTTATTTCAACATGCGAAACGCGAAAAGGTTCAACCGTTCTGGCGGATACCTGCCACCAGCCAAGGCTGGTCATCGCCCTGGGCGCGTTCCATGTTCCAGCTTTCGCTGAACGCTTCGCCCTTGTCGAAGCGAGAATCCTTCGACACACCGATGAAGGTCAGGGTGGCGATGGTCTTGTCGGCGCGATCATCGACACCATCCAGTTGTACCTGCAGGTTATCGATGTAGGTGGACTGGAAGCCATCGCCCAGCTCGGCTCGCTCGCGCTTGAGGAACTCCAGCAGTTGCGGGGTCACGAACTCGGCGATCTTGTCCATTTCGTTCGCGTCCCAATGCTGCTGCAGGGCCATGAAGTGGTTGCGGGCGGCTTCGATGAAGCGTTGCTCGTTGAACCAGGCCGGCGCATTGATGACCGGACGAGCGGCCGCAGGCGCTGCCGAACCACCGAAGATCGAACCACTGGCAGGCTGCTGGTTGAACACTTCACGCTGCATCGGCATCGGAGCATGGCCGGCTGGAGCGAGTTGCTCCTGCTGCTTGCGACGACGGGCGGCAATGAAGCGGAAGACCAGGAACGCGATGACCGCCATGATCAGGATGTCGAAGATCTGCATGCCCTGGAAGCCGTCGCCCATGAACATGGAGGCGAGCAGGCCACCGGCGGCGATGCCGGCCAGGGGGCCGAGCCAGCGCGAAGCGCCGCTGGCCTTGGTGGCAGCGCCAGCGGCACCGGCCGCGCCTGCGGTGGAGCCGGCGGCAGAAGACGGCGCCATCTGGCTGGTCTGGTGAGTCGGGGCTGCTCCCGAGCTTTTACCACCGCCAAAGCGCTTGGCGGCATTGGCGTCGATGGCCATCGTCAGGCCGATGCACAACGCCATGGCGATGCTAAGAAAACGTTTCATATAAAGGCATTCCCATTTGTGGATAGCACGCGCGCCATGTTGCACAGCTGAACTGTTGCTGGCTAGCGGCAGAGTGTTTCGGGCTTTTGCGTGACAGGTTAGGTTCAGCTTCAGCTATGCAAGAGGGCCTGTTCGCTTTGGGCTGTAGGAAAGAGGAACAAGTTCTATCGGAAATGTTTCCCTGAACAACTGTGGGAGCGAGCTTGCTCGCGATAGCGGTGTGTCAGTCAGCATCAATAATGACTGATCGACCGCTATCGCGAGCAAGCTCGCTCCCACAGGGGCCTACATAAATCTTTAGATCGCTTCCAGCTTGGCATACCCCAGCATCAGCCACTTGCTGCCTTCGCTGAAATTCACCTGCACCCGGGCCTGGGCGCCGGCGCCTTCGAAGTTGAGGATGACGCCGTCGCCGAACACCGAGTGCCGCACGGTCTGGCCGAGGCTGAAGCCGGTTTCCGGGATGTCGCTGCCGCCGAACAGGCTGCTGGTGCTTTGTTGTTGGCCGCCACCGAATGGTCGGCTGACACTGTTGGACAGCCGCACTTCCTGGATCAGGCCCTTCGGCACTTCACGTACGAAACGCGACACCTTGTTGTAGGTCTCGCTGCCATACAAGCGTCGGGTTTCGGCGTAGGTCAGCACCAGATTCTGCATGGCCCGGGTGATACCAACGTAGGCCAGGCGCCGTTCCTCCTCCAGGCGTCCCGGTTCTTCCAGGCTCATCTTGTGGGGGAACAGGCCTTCTTCCATGCCCACGAGGAACACGTAAGGGAATTCCAGACCCTTGGCACTGTGCAGGGTCATCAGTTGGATGCTGTCTTCATGTTCGTCGGCCTGGGTGTCGCCGGCCTCCAGGGAGGCGTGACCCAGGAAGGCCGACAGCGGCGACAGGTCTTCGTCTTCTTCGGTGTTCTCGAAGTTGCGCGCGGCGCTGACCAGTTCCTCGAGGTTTTCCACCCGGGCCTGGCCTTTCTCGCCTTTTTCCGCTTCGTGGTAGGCGATCAGGCCGGACTGCTCGATGACGGTCTGGGTCATCAAGTGCAGCGGCATTTCCCCGCACTTGGCGGCCAGGTCTTCGATCAGGTCCATGAAGGCCTTCAGGGCGCCGGCGGCGCGACCGGTCACGCCTTTGTTGGCCACCAGTTGGCGCATGGCCTCCCACATGGACACATGGCTGTGGCGCGCGTGATCGCGAATCGCTTCGACGGTTTTTTCGCCGATGCCTCGCGTCGGCACGTTGATCACTCGCTCCAGGGCCGCGTCATTGCCACGACCTTCGATCAGGCGCAGGTAGGCCATGGCGTTCTTGATTTCAGCACGCTCGAAGAAGCGCTGGCCGCCATAGATGCGGTAGGGGATCCGTTCGCGCAGCAACGCTTCTTCCAGCACCCGCGATTGGGCGTTGGAACGGTACAGGATGGCGATGTCGCTACGGGCCAGGCCGGTTTTCAGCGCGCTCTCGATGGTTTCCACCACGTAGCGGGCTTCATCGTGTTCGTTGAAGGCAGCGTAGAGGTTGATCGCCTCGCCTTCGCCGCCGTCGGTCCACAGCTCCTTGCCCAGGCGCCCTGTATTGTTGGCGATCAGGGCGTTGGCGGCCTTGAGGATGCCGGCGGTCGAGCGGTAGTTCTGTTCCAGGCGGATGACTTCGGCGTCAGGGAAGTCCGCCGAGTACTGGTGAATGTTCTCGATCTTGGCACCGCGCCAGCCATAGATCGACTGATCGTCGTCACCCACCACCATCAGGCTGTCGCCGCCCTTGGCGAGCAAGCGCAACCAGGCGTATTGCACGGCGTTGGTGTCCTGGAATTCGTCCACCAGTACATGCCGGAAACGCTTTTGATAGTGGGCCAGCAGGCCTGGGTGGTCGCGCCACAGGTCCAGGGCCCGTAGCAACAGCTCGGAAAAATCGATCACCCCGGCACGCTGGCACGCCGCCTCGTAGGCTTCGTAGATGCTGCGCATCGTCGCCAGGAACAAGTCGCCGCTGGCCTGGATGTGTTGCGGGCGCAGGCCTTCGTCTTTCTGGCCGTTGATGAACCATTGGGCTTGGCGGGCCGGCCAACGCTGTTCGTCCAGGCCCAGCTCGCGGATCACGCGCTTGACCAGCCGCTGCTGGTCGTCGCTGTCCAGGATCTGGAAGGTCTGGCTCAGCCCGGCTTCCTGCCAATGCGCCCGCAACAAGCGGTGCGCCAGGCCGTGGAAGGTGCCGACCCACATGCCGGCGGGGTTGATGCCCATCAGTTGTTCGATGCGATGGCGCATCTCGGCCGCGGCCTTGTTGGTGAACGTCACCGACAGGATCGAATGGGGCGAGGCGTTCTCGACCTGGATCAACCAGGCGATACGGTGCACCAGCACTCGGGTTTTACCGGAGCCGGCACCGGCCAGGACCAACTGACGACCCACGGAGGCAGCTACGGCCTGACGTTGGGCATCGTTGAGGGAGTTCAGCAGAAGGGAGAGATCATCGCGCATCGGGGCATTCTAGGGTGCGGCGCCACCCCGGGCAAACCGAGCTTTGCATCAGCCGATAAAAGAGCACTGGGTGATGACCGGCGGGTCACAGGCTACAGGCGTTGGCGGGACTCGCCCGGGAGCGGCGCCACCCAATGAAATAGCGACTTTTTTCCTTGTTTTTATGAGTTGGGACAGTGTGGGAAGGCCCATGGCTTGTGTATGCTCGGTGCTCGTTTCGGGTTCTCCACGTTTCACTGAATAAGAACAAGAATAGTGCCAATGACCCTCAATTCCGATCCGGCGGGCCCCTGTGTGGAACCGCGGATCATCTGCAAGCAGTACGCCACGGAGATGGCGGTCGAGCGCACACGTCTGTTGTATCAAGGCTCACTGCTGCCTACGCTGTTCATGCTGCTCAATGGTCTGGTCTGCGCCGCGCTGTTATGGGAGCCGCGGCGCTATTTCCTGGTGAGCGTCTGGCTCGTCTGGTTGTTGTCGCTGGTGGCGCTGCGGGTGATCCAAGTGGCGGCTTTCGATTCGGCGATGCCAAGCCGCCAGGCGCACCCGATCTGGTTGCGCATGTTTTTGCTGGGCTCGGCGATGACCGGCCTGACGCTGGCCGGGGCCGGCATCGCGCTGGTCCCGGCCGACAGCTTCCAGCAGCAGGCCTGGGTGTTCGGCCTGATCGGCGCGGCGGCGCTGTCGGCCAGTGTGGCCTATGCCGTGAGCCTTCCAGCATTCCTGTCCTTCACCTTGCCCTGCCTGTTACCGGCCATTGGTTATCTCTTCTGGGGCGGCGACGAGCAGCAACGTGGGTGGGGCTGGCTGGGGCTGATTGTGCTGGTTTCCCTGATCGTGGTGGCCTGGCAAGTCAATCGCTTGATCCAGAGTGGCATGTTGCGACGCTTCCAGAACCAGGCCCTGATCGAGCATCTGCAGCAAACCCAAACCCGCAGTGCGTCGCTCAACGAGGCGCTGGCCCGGGAGGTCGAGCAACGTCGCTCGGCCGAGGAGAAACTGCGGGCGGCCCAGGTTGGCCTGGAGGCGCGGGTCGCGCAACGCAGCCTTGAACTGGAGGTCGCCAGCCAGGCCCTGAGCAAGAGCGAGGCGCGCCTGGCCCTGGCCCTCAAGGCCAGTGAGCTGGGGTTGTGGGATTGGAACCTGCAGACTGACGAAGTCCATCACACCCAGCTCAAGGAGCTGTTCGGCCTGGAGCCCGAATACGTCACGGCGATGCTCAGCCACCTCACCCCGCGCCTGCACCCCCAGGACGTGCCGGCGCTCAAGCGGGCCCTGGTCGAACACCTCAAGGGTCGCAGCGAGGATTACCAGATCGAATACCGTGTGCGTCACGGCGACGGTCACTGGGTCTGGATCGAAGACCGTGGCCGGGCCGTGGAGCGCAGCGCGAGCGGACGGGTGCTGCGCATGGTCGGCACCCGGCGCGACATCAGCGTCAGCAAGGAACTCGAGCAGCAACGCCAGCTGGCGGCCACGGTGTTCGAGGCCGCCAGCGAAGGTATTGTGATTTTCGACCCCAGCTACCTGTTGCTCGCCGCCAACCAGGCGTTCACGCGGGTCACCGGTTTCAATATCCAGGACATGCTCGGGCGCAACGTGGTCGACCTGCCGTGCAGCCGCGATGCGCGCCGGCACTACTCCGTCATTCGCCAATCGCTCAAGCAGCACGGCACCTGGCAGGGGGAGTTGGTGGAGGCACGGGCCAACGGCGAGCTGTATCCGCAGTGGCTGCAACTGAACGTCGTGCGCGATGTGCGGGGGAATGTCAGCCATATCGTGGGCTTCTTCGCGGATCTTTCGGCACGGCGCGAATCCGAAGAACGGATGCGCTACCTGACCCATTACGACGAATTGACTGGCTTGGCGAATCGTTCGCTGTTTCGCGAACGCCTGAACGAAGCGCATCAGCGGGTGCGCCAGGGTGGACGGCGCAGCCTGGCGTTGCTGCATATCAACCTGGACCGTTTCAAACTGCTCAACGACAGCCTCGGCCATGACATCGCCGACCAGTTGTTGCAGAGAATGGCGCGGCGCCTGATCAATGCGCTGCCCGAGGCGGATACCATCGCCCGGTTGTCCGGTGATGAGTTTGCGGTGTTGTTCGATGCCTACGGCAACCTTTCAAGCCTGGCGCGGGTGGCGACTCGATTGGCCGCCAAGCTGCGGGTGCCGCTGACCATCGAGGGCCATGAACTGGTGCTCAGTGCTTCCATCGGCATCAGCCTGTTGCCTGACAACACGCGGGAAATTGCCACGCTGGTCAGCCAGGCGAACATGGCCATGCAGCACGCCAAGCATTTGGGGGGCAACAACTTCCAGTTCTACACCGAGAGCCTCCAGGCCAGCACGCTGGAGCGTCTGCAACTGGAAAACCAGCTGCGCAAGGCTTTGGAAGAGCAACAACTGAAGGTCTTTTATCAGCCGAAACTGTGCCTGGCGACCGGTCGCCTGAACGCCGCCGAGGCGCTGGTGCGCTGGGATCATCCGGCCATGGGGCGGGTTCCGCCGGGGGATTTCATCGGCCTGGCCGAAGAGACCGGGTTGATCGGGCCGATTGGCGAGTTCGTGTTGCGCCAGGCCTGTTGGCAGGCGTGCGAGTGGCAGCGCCAGGGGCTAGAGCCGATCAGGGTGTCGGTCAATCTGTCGGTGCATCAATTGCGCCAGGGCAAGCTGGTCAGCCTGGTGCGACAAGTGCTGGAAGAAACCGGTCTGGCGCCCCAGTACCTGGAGCTGGAGTTGACTGAGAGTCAGTTGCTCGACAGCGTTGAACACATCATCGCCACGTTCCAGCAATTGCGTGACCTCGGGGTCAAGCTGGCGATCGACGATTTTGGCACCGGCTACTCATCCCTGAGCTACCTCAAGCGTATCCCGGTGGACTACGTGAAGATCGATCAGGCATTCATTCGCGGGCTGGGCGAGGGCAGCGTGGATACCGCCATTACCCGGGCAATCATTGCAATGGCCCATGGGCTGTCGCTCAAGGTAGTGGCCGAGGGCGTCGAGCGGCAGGAGCAGCTCGATTTCCTCAGGAACGAGCGTTGCGATGAGGTGCAGGGGTATCTGATCAGTCGGCCAGTGGAAGCTGACGGGCTGGCCGGGTTGTTGCGGATGCAACACTTGACTGAATGAACCCGATCCTCGACATGGAACTTCCCGCCAGACGCTTTTTAGTGTCTGACGGGAAGTTTTCAACATGTGCTTAGTTGGTCACGAGTACTTCATCGATGTGATGCAGCAACTGCCCTTCGAAAAAAATGCTCACGCCGGTGACATGAGATTCGCCGGGTACTTTGTATTCGACGACTTTGTCGGTAATGACCGGCAGTGAAACTTCATTGGAAGATTCAAGTTGCAACTCCAGTCGCAGATCAAAGGACTTGTCCTGCATCGGGCTTCGTACCAGCTTCGGGGTAATGCCGGTGTGGGGTACGGTTACAGTGCCGAAGGTACGGAACGACGCGGCACCTGGCATGCGATCGATTTGTGCGGTCCAATCTTTGGTTGTGATGTTCATGGTAGTAACTCCTGTAGTTAAGTTGATTGCGTCCTGCGGGAGCCAATATATCGACTTTGACTTGATAGTGTCTGGAAAATTGAGAGGGGTATTGTAAGAAGACGTTAGTTGCTGAGTGAGTTGTCAGGTTCTTCGTTGGTCATGTTATCGATGACGCTGGAATATGTTGTTGGGGAAGTAGTCAGTAGTCAGTGATTGAATAGGCGGTTTTTCCCAGCCAGGGCTCAGGTCACGTCTGGGAACTCGTGGATCGGCAACGCAGAGGGTTTGCGCCAAGGCACAGGCTGCTACATCTGGCGATCCTCGGCCAAAACAAAGGGGCAGCGCGGCAATCCAGTTACGTTTTGGACGGGCAAAGCGCCAATTCTTGTAGTATAACTACAAGCTTGCTACATCCCGGCATTTGCCCATAACAAGAGTCCAGCCCCTTGAACCTGTTGCAACACATCGCCCAGTCACGCCACTTGCTGCGCAAGTCGGAGCTGAAAGTCGCCGATCACGTACTGCTTGATCCCGCGGCCGTGATGCATAGCTCCATGGCCGATCTTGCCCACAGCGTCGGCATCAGCGAACCGACCATCGTGCGCTTCTGCCGGGCCATCGGTTGCTCGGGCTTCCAGGACCTGAAACTCAAGCTGGCGCAAAGCCTGGCCGCTGGGGCGAGCTTCGGTCAGTTTGCGATCCATGAAGATGACTCGGTGGCGGACTACAGTCTGAAAATCTTCGACACCACCCTGCATACGCTGATGGAGGTTCGCGAGAAGCTTGACCCGGTGGCGTTGCAGAAAGCTGTCACGGCCATGTCCCAGGCCCAGCGTGTCGAGTTCTATGGCTTCGGCGCTTCGGGCGCGGTGGCGGCCGATGCCCAGCACAAGTTCTTCCGGTTGCTGCTGACGGCGGCAGCCTATTCCGACCCGCACATGCAGGCCATGTCGGCGGTGACGTTGAAACCCACCGATGTGGCGATCTGCATTTCCCAGTCGGGGCGTTCCAAGGACTTGCTGATCACCGCGAACCTGGTGCGTGAAAGCGGTGCCTCGCTGATCACCTTGTGCCCGAGCCAGACGCCACTGGCGGAGCTGTCCACGGTGAACCTGGCCATCGACGTGCATGAAGACACCGAGATCTACACGCCGTTGACCTCGCGCATCGCTCACCTGGTGGTGATCGACGTCTTGGCAATGGGCGTCGCCATGGCCCGTGGTCCGAGCCTGGTCAACCACCTCAAGAGCGTGAAGCGCAGCCTTCGCAGCCTGCGGCTGTCGCCCAAGTCGGTGAAGGCGCTGGACGACTAAGTCCCAAGTCAGTAGGGCAAGCGCTCTTGTGGCGAGGGGATAAATCCCCTCGCCACAGGCTTACCCTCCAAAAGATCCAATCGCCCGAATTCATCGTTCTGTAACCCCCGCGCCGCCAAACGGTCATCGCGCGCCTTCATCGTGAAACTCCCGTATACGTCTTGGGAGTCTCGACATGACCCAGTCCTACGAAGAACGCAGCGCCGTCAAAACCCGTCGTCAGCAGGAAGATCAGCGCCGCATGGCGTTCCGTCGTGCCATCGAAGACCGCTATGAGCAGCGCCAGCTCCTGGCCGAGATCAGCGAATTTCCTGACGCGGCAGAATTCAACTACTGGCAGGCATCGTCGGCGGCTTCCCGTCGAAACGCTCAACCAGGCCAATGATCTGAGCGCGCTCGCCGCGCACGAACGCCAGGAAGGCGTGGGCCACCGGTGACAGGCGCTTGGCCCTGGCCTGCACCAGGCACCAACTGCGATACAGCGGTAATTCCTCCACCGGCAACTCGATGAGTGCGCCGGACGACAACTCCCGGCTCACGGCGTGGCGCGTCAACAGCGCCACGCCCAGCCCGGCCACCACGCATTCGCGCTGGGCTTCCGCCGACGCCACTTCCAGCGTCTGGGTGAAATGCACCCGTTTCTCCTTGAAGTATTCCTCGCAGGCCAGTCGCGTGCCGGACCCTGGCTCGCGCAACAGCAGCGTGTAGGGCTCCAGGTCCTGCAAGCGCAGCGGACCCAGGTGGCACAGCGGATGATCGGGCGGCGCCACGGCGACGATCGGATTGTTGAGGAAGGGCAGGAACTCCAGGCCCATGTCCTGGGGCACCATGGACATGATCACCAGGTCGTCACGGTTGTCCGAGAGGCGTCGGATGACTTGGCCGCGATTGACCACCGTGAGGTTCAGATTGACCTCCGGATGCTGGCGCTTGAACGCGGCGAACAGGTGCGGGACGAAGTACTTGGCGCTGGACTCCACCGCCAGCTTCAATTGGCCTTGCAGCGACCCCTGCATGTCCGAGAGCTGCATATCGAGGTTTTCCAGGCGCCCGAAGATGTCTCGGCTGGCACGTTGCAGGGCTTCGGCGGCTTCGGTCATGTAGAGTTTCTTGCCGACATACTCGAACAGCGGCTGGCCAATCAGCTCTTCCAGGGATCGAATCTGTAGGCTAACGGCCGGTTGTGTGAGAGACATTTCGTCGGCTGCACGGCTGTATGATCTCAGGTCGCACACCTCGTTGAAAATCTGCAATTGACGCAATGTCATACGCATCAATGACTTACGCATTTTCTAAGCACTCTGGGGGCGGGCGGTTAACGCAACTATAAGTCTTTGCTTATGCATGACCCAATAATTATTCATTTTTGTTAATCCACAGCCAGGACTAGTGTGGAGCTGCGACCAATTGTTACATCTGGTCACGCGTCGGCCTGGACCTCAGGCCGTGGTATCACCGGCTCAAGGGAACCTCCAATTGATAACAAAGATCCTGATCGCCAACCGCGGTGAGATTGCCGTCCGCATCGTGCGCGCTTGCGCCGAGATGGGCATTCGCTCGGTCGCGGTCTACTCCGACGCGGACCGTCATGCGTTGCATGTCAAGCGTGCGGATGAGGCCCACAGCATCGGCGCCGATCCGCTGGCCGGCTACCTCAACCCGCGCAAACTGGTGAACCTGGCGGTGGAAACCGGCTGCGATGCCTTGCACCCCGGTTACGGTTTCCTTTCGGAAAACGCCGAGCTGGCGGACATCTGCGCTGAACGCGGCATCAAATTCATTGGCCCGTCGGCGGAAGTCATTCGCCGCATGGGCGACAAGACCGAAGCGCGCCGCAGCATGATCAAGGCTGGTGTGCCGGTCACGCCAGGCACCGAAGGCAACGTATCGGGCATTGAAGAAGCGCTGACCGAAGGTGATCGGATCGGTTACCCGGTGATGCTCAAGGCCACGTCTGGCGGCGGCGGTCGCGGTATCCGTCGCTGCAACAGCCGTGAAGAACTCGAACAGGCCTTTCCCCGGGTCATCTCCGAAGCCACCAAGGCATTCGGTTCGGCGGAAGTGTTCCTGGAAAAATGCATCGTCAACCCCAAGCACATCGAAGCGCAGATCCTGGGGGACAGTTTCGGCAACGTGGTGCACCTGTTCGAGCGTGATTGCTCGATCCAGCGCCGCAACCAGAAGCTGATCGAAATCGCCCCGAGCCCGCAGTTGACGCCCGAGCAGCGCGCCTACATCGGCGACCTGTCGGTGCGCGCGGCCAAGGCCGTGGGCTACGAGAATGCCGGTACCGTGGAGTTCCTGCTCGCCGAAGGCGAGGTGTACTTCATGGAGATGAACACTCGGGTGCAGGTGGAACACACCATCACCGAAGAAATCACCGGTATCGACATCGTTCGCGAACAGATCCGCATCGCTTCCGGGCTGCCACTGTCGGTCAAGCAGGAGGACATCCTGCACCGGGGTTTCGCGTTGCAGTTCCGGATCAACGCCGAGGACCCGAAAAACAACTTCCTGCCCAGCTTCGGCAAGATCACCCGCTACTACGCCCCGGGCGGCCCGGGTGTGCGCACCGACACGGCGATCTACACCGGCTACACCATTCCGCCGTTCTACGATTCGATGTGCCTGAAACTGGTGGTCTGGGCGTTGACCTGGGAAGAAGCGATGGACCGTGGCCTGCGAGCCCTGGATGACATGCGCCTGCAGGGGGTCAAGACCACTGCCGCGTATTACCAGGAGATCCTGCGCAATCCGGAATTCCGCAGCGGCCAGTTCAATACCAGCTTCGTTGAAAGCCACCCTGAACTGACCAACTACTCGATCAAGCGCAAACCCGAAGAGCTGGCCCTGGCCATCGCCGCCGCCATTGCCGCCCACGCAGGCCTGTAAGGAAAGTATGACCATGTCCAAGAAGATCTTTGTTACCGACACAATCCTGCGCGACGCCCACCAATCGCTGCTCGCCACCCGCATGCGCACCGAAGACATGCTGCCGATCTGCGACAAGCTCGACAAAGTCGGCTATTGGTCGCTGGAAGTCTGGGGCGGCGCGACATTCGACGCCTGCGTGCGCTTCCTCAAGGAAGACCCGTGGGAGCGCCTGCGCCAACTGCGCGCGGCGCTGCCCAACACGCGCTTGCAGATGCTCCTGCGCGGCCAGAACCTGCTGGGCTACCGCCATTACAGCGATGATGTGGTCAAGGCGTTCGTGGCCAAGGCCGCCGTCAACGGCATCGACGTGTTCCGTATTTTCGATGCGATGAACGACGTGCGTAACCTGCGGGTCGCCATCGAAGCGGTGAAGGCCGCCGGCAAGCATGCCCAGGGCACCATCGCCTACACCACCAGCCCGGTGCACACCATCGAGGCGTTCGTGACCCAGGCCAAGCAGATGGAATCCATGGGTTGCGACTCGGTGGCGATCAAGGACATGGCCGGCCTGCTGACCCCGTATGCCACCGGCGAACTGGTGAAGGCGTTGAAGGCCGAGCAATCGTTGCCGGTGTTCATCCACTCCCACGACACCGCCGGCCTGGCCGCGATGTGCCAGCTCAAGGCCATCGAAAACGGTGCCGATCACATTGACACCGCGATCTCCAGCTTCGCCTGGGGCACCAGCCATCCGGGCACCGAATCCATGGTCGCGGCCCTTAAAGGCAGTGAATTCGACACGGGGCTGGACCTGGAGCTGTTGCAGGAAATCGGCCTGTACTTCTACGCCGTGCGCAAGAAGTACCACCAGTTCGAAAGCGAGTTCACCGCAGTGGACACCCGCGTCCAGGTCAACCAGGTACCGGGCGGGATGATCTCCAACCTCGCCAACCAGTTGAAAGAGCAGGGCGCACTGAACCGGATGAACGAAGTGCTGGCGGAGATCCCGCGTGTGCGCGAAGACCTCGGCTTCCCGCCGCTGGTGACCCCGACCTCGCAGATCGTCGGCACCCAGGCGTTCTTCAACGTGTTGGCCGGTGAGCGCTACAAGACCATCACCAACGAAGTGAAGCTCTATCTGCAAGGCGGCTACGGCAAGGCGCCGGGTTCGGTGAGTGAAAAGCTGCGTCGCCAGGCCATCGGCAGCGAAGAGGTGATCGACGTGCGTCCGGCCGATTTGCTCAAGCCGGAAATGACCAAGTTGCGTGGTGAAATCGGTGCGCTGGCCAAGTCCGAAGAGGACGTGCTGACCTATGCCATGTTCCCGGACATCGGTCGCAAGTTCCTCGAAGAACGCGACGCCGGCACCCTGACCCCGGAAGTGCTGCTGCCCATCCCCGAGGCAGGCAGCGTCAGCTCCGCGGGCGGCGAAGGCGTACCGACCGAGTTCGTCATCGACGTTCACGGGGAAACCTACCGCGTCGACATCACCGGTGTGGGCGTCAAGGCCGAAGGCAAGCGTCATTTCTACCTGTCCATCGATGGCATGCCGGAAGAGGTCGTGTTCGAACCGCTCAATGAGTTTGTCAGCGGCGGCAGCAGCAAGCGCAAGCAAGCCACCGCGCCGGGCCATGTCAGCACCACCATGCCGGGCAACATCGTCGATGTCCTGGTCAAGGAGGGCGACGTGGTGAAGGCCGGCCAAGCGGTGCTGATCACCGAAGCCATGAAGATGGAAACCGAAGTGCAGGCGGCCATCGCCGGCAAGGTCACCGCCATTCATGTGGCCAAGGGCGACCGGGTCAACCCGGGCGAGATCCTGATCGAGATCGAAGGCTGAGTTAACAGCCTCGATACAACGCTTTAACCTCGGGGGGGCATGTGCTCCCCTTTTTTTTGCCTGGCTTTGCGTGTTCCCCCTGTGGGAGCGAGCTTGCTCGCGAAAGAGGTGTGACCACCAGCAAAAATGTTGAATGTGCCGACGCTTTCGCGAGCAAGCTCGCTTGTATGGTAGGACTTGAAGGGGGGAGGAGGGACAAAGCTCGATTCTGACTGTTAGCCGCAGTACAGACCGTGGGAGATTTCACCCCTCCTCCTTTCACCCAAGCGCCGATAAAGAATGCATCTGGCCTAGACCGACGATAGGAACAAGCCTGCGCCTCTGGGTGAACCCTTCAAGTGTTCAAACCTTAGCCCGGAGGATTTTCAATGGCAATGCCGGTTTCTGTCGCAAAGCCGATCGTGGGTGTTGATGTCGCCAAAGATGAGTTGGTGATTTATCACGCAGAAACAGATCGACTGGAAGCGCTCCCCAACACCAA